>PKCI01000011.1 GCA_002862135.1 Verrucomicrobiota bacterium
CCCTAAGCAATTAAATCCTTCACCACGTCCCCGTGCACATCCGTCAGGCGCACATCGAGTCCCTGGTAACGGAAATTGAGCCGCTCGTGATCAATGCCGAGCAGGTGCAGGATCGTGGCGTTGAAGTCGTGCATGTGAACCGGGTTCTCGGCTGCGGCATAGCCCAGCTCGTCGGTCTGACCGTATTCGAAACCACCCTTGGCACCGCCACCCGCCATCCAGACGGTGAAAGCCTCTTTGTGGTGGTCGCGGCCAATCTTGACGTTGTCGCCGGCACCATTGCTGCCCTGGGCCATCGGGGTCCGCCCGAATTCCGCTGACCAGACCACTAGGGTCTCGTCAAGCAGGTCGCGCTGCTTCAAATCCTTAATCAAGGCCGCGATGGGCTGATCCACTTGCTTCGCCTTGGTCGGCAGTCGGCTCACGATGCTACTATGGTGATCCCAGCCCTGGTCGAAGAGCTGTACGAATCTCACCCCGCGCTCAGCGAGGCGTCTGGCCAGGAGGCAGTTATTGGCGAAACTGGTCTTGCCTGGTTCCGTGCCATACATCTCGTGCACATCCTTGGACTCGCTCGTGATATCCATCAGCTCCGGCACCGCGGTCTGCATGCGGTAGGCCATCTCATACTGACTGATCCGGGTCTGGATCTCCGGATCGCCGACATCGGCAAGGCGCAGGTCGTTGAGGTGTTTCACCGAATCAACCACCTTGCGTCGATCTGACGGGCTGACGCCTTTTGGATTGGAGAGGAACAACACCGGATCACCCTGACTGCGAAATTCAATACCCTGATTGATCGTTGGCAGAAAGCCGCTCCCCCAAGCGCTGTTGCCGGCACCGAGCACCTGACCGGTGATCAGAACAACAAAGCCTGGGAGGTCCTTGTTCTCACTACCGAGACCGTAATTGACCCATGAGCCGATGCTGGGTCGACCGAACTGACTGAAGCCGGTCAACGACTTCAACTGAGCCGGGGCGTGGTTGAACTGATCCGTCTCGAGGGTACGAATGAAACAGAGCTCATCAGCCACTTCCTGCAGATTCGGCATCAGGTTGGAAATCGGGATTCCCGACTGACCACACCGCTTGAATCCCCAACCCTCTTTCTGCGGGGTTCCTAGCAAGGTCGGCTGCTCGCGAATGAAGGCGAGCTGCTTGCCGACAAAGAACTCATCGGGGCAAAGCTCCCCGTGATGTTTCTGCAGCATCGGCTTGTGATCAAAAAGATCAAGATGGGACGGCGCCCCGACGAGGTGAATGTAGATGACCCGCTTCGCTTTCGGCGCAAAATGCAGACCTCCATTCTCAACCGCAGCTCCGAGATCCTCGGCCAGGAGCGAACCGAGCGCGGCTCCACCCATACCCATCCCCGCCTGTTGGAAGAGCTGGCGGCGAGTCATCTTCCGCATATGATTTAACCAGGGATTCATGCGCTTATCCTTTCGTGATAGTTTCGTCGAGGTTAAGTAGAATGCTGGCAACGTAGAACCACGCGGCGAGTTCCGTTTTATCTAGAGATTCGTTCGGCTGATAATCGATCCCTTCACTGTCGATCAGGCTCTCGACCTCTTCCGGCGAGAGCGAGTCGATCCGTTCTTTGATCACGCCCTTCAAGTGGTTCAGTTCCGCTTTTTCCGCCGGTCGCGACAGCACCAGTTCGAACGCATGCTGGATACGCTCTTCCTCGGAAGCCTCCGGCTTCTCAGACAACAAGCGATTCGCCAGAGCAAGGGAAAGTTCCACGTAGACAGGATCGTTCATCAAGGTGAGCGCTTGCAGTGGCGTGTTGGTGCGCGGACGACTCACCACACAGGAGCCCCGGTCAGGCGCATCGAAATTCACGAAGCTCGGATAGGGTGCCGCCCGGCGCCAGATCACGTAGACTCCCCGTCGGTAACGATCCTCGTCGGTCTCGTCGATCCACTTAGGTTCGTTGCGTCCCACCTGGCGCCAGATTCCGCTAGGCTGATGTGGCATAATCGGTTCGCCCTCGGCCTTGGTGGACAGCATGCCGCTCACCGCGAGCGCATTGTCGCGCACCATCTCCGCCGTCATGCGGAAACGCGGACCGCGAGCCAACCAGGAGTTTTTCGGATCCGCCTCGTAAAGCTCCGGAGTGACCTTGGAAGACTGCCGGTAGGTCGATGACATCACCATGACCTTGAGGACATGCTTCATGTCCCAACCCGACTCGACGAACTCCACAGCAAGCCAGTCGAGCAACTTCGGGTGGGTCGGCGGCTGAGCCATCGTTCCGAAATCCTCGAGAGTTGCTACAATGCCGGCGCCGAAAAGCTCAGCCCACCAGCGATTCACCGTGACACGAGCGACGAGCGGGTTCTCTCCGTTAACCAGCCACTTGGCAAGGCCAAGGCGATTCTTGGGAAGACTCTCATCCATCGGCGGCAGCACCTCCGGTGTCGCGGCTACGACTTTCTCGCCTTTGTCGAGATAAACGCCACGATTCATGATGTGGGTCTCGCGGGGTTCCTCCATCTCGATCATGACTAGCGTGGAGGGAATCTTGAGGGCGTTGAGATTACGCTTCGCCTTGTTCATTTCGGCTTCGAGCTTCTTCAAGGCAGGATTGGACTCCATGAACAAGTCATCGAGGGCTTTGGTGTCGTCTTTCGACAGCTTGTCAGGATTCTTCTCAAGGATCATCAGCAGGTCTTCGCTCAATTCATCAGCAGAAGGATCTCCATCAATTGCGGAGAGACGCACCCGCCCGATCGTGCGACCGCGCCCGTAGTTCTGGTCGAGTGAGAAGCGAAGGATGGCGCCTTCTTTCACTAAGAGCGGCTTCTCAAGGCGGTAGATGGCCAAGTGAGACTCACCGAACTGCTGACCAATGGCCCAACCGGTCTTGCGATTGCCGTCGATTGACTTTTCGACTTCCCAATTGGGTTGCGAGTAGTCGGCCGTCACCGAGCTCAAGGCGACTTTCCTGCCTTTCTCCTGGCCCTTCTCATGAACCGTCACGTTCAGCTCGCTGAGAATAAAATTGGGACGTTCATCGTCTCCGCGACCCGGTCCCATGCCGGGCAGTTCGTCGTGCGTGAGGGCCTCGACCCGAATTGCAGTGACCTGCCTCAGCTTTGGCTTGGTATCGATCGTGTAAACCACTGTGCCGGGAACATTGCCGGTCACAAGAATGGATTCGTCTTCAAGCGCCCGGAAGTCTTCGCCTCCGTTGGTCCGGAATTTGTCAGCCGTAAGCACGGTCCACTCCGGGCGTTTCTTGAGTGATGCTCTCAGGTCTTTTTCCCATTGCACACGACCGTCAGCGCCGGTCATCATCTTCTTGCGCTGGGAATTCAGCTCCTTGATTTGGTCTGAGATTTCCTCCCGCTTGGCGGCCTGCTCTGCCGAAATCGGCAGATCCATTTTCGGCCCCACAAAGTCAAAGGACACGCCCTTGCCTCCATTGTCGACCTCGAGCGGCGTGTTGTTGAAGAAGGCAAAGAGACCGTAGTAATCCTTCATCGTGAAGGAATCATACTTGTGGTCGTGGCACTGCGCGCAACCCATCGTCGTTCCCAGCCAGACCGTGCCAGTGGTGTTAACCCGATCGACCACTTGGTTGGTTCGGTTCTCTTCAGGATGAACCCCTGCCTCAACGTTGCAGGTCACGGTACGGTGAAAACCGGTCGCAATTTTTTGATCCAGCGTCGCATTCGGCAACAGGTCACCAGCCAACTGCTCGATGGTGAACTGATCAAAAGGCATGCCGCTGTTCAGCGCATTGATAACCCAGTCGCGGTAGGCCCAGCTGTCCCGCAGTTGATCAGCCTGAAAACCGTTGGAGTCGGCGTAGCGAGCCAGATCCAGCCAGGAACGGGCCCAGTGCTCGCCAAAGCGGGGGGACTTCATCAGTCGATCGACCACCTTTTCGTAGGCGTTCTCTGACTCATCGTTCACGTAGGCCTCCACCTCTTCAGGAGCGGGCGGCAGACCGGTCAGGTCGAAGGTGAGACGTCGGATCAGGGTGCGGCGGTCGGCTTCTCCCGAAGGCTTGAGACCGTGCTCGCCAAGGCGGTTCAGGATAAACTTGTCGATATCGTTGGAGATCCAAGATTCATCCGATAACTCCACGTCGGCGACCTGCTTCGGCGCGACAAGAGACCAGTGATCCTGGTATTCCGCGCCTTCTTCGATCCAGCGGCGAATGATCTCCTTCTCCTCCTCGGTCATCTCCCGCTTCGACTTGGCCGGTGGCATGAGATCGTTGTCATCATCCGTCATGATGCGGTAGTAGACCTCGCTGTCCTCCGCATTACCGGGAACGAGCGCAAAATAGCCGTCGAACTCTCTCTTCGCATCCGCCTCCACATCGAGGCGCAGACCGCCCTTTCTCGTTTCTTTGTCGGGACCGTGACATTGGAAACATTTATCCGCGAGGATCGGTCTCACATCGCGGTTGAAATCGAGTTTCTTCTCGGCTGATACGCCAAGAGAGAAAGGCAGGGAAAGCACAACGGCGATCAATCGCCCGGTGGGAATCTGGGAGCTTGTTGTCATTTTCGCGGGAGGAAGCAACAGACTGCTTTCTAACATCAACAATCTACAAATTCGAGCCCCTTCCAACCACTACGGTTTCGCGTAGAGAAGAGGTGACGGTATTAGCGTAAGATTGATCCGTTCCCCTGAATCCCACAAAATCAGTCGTTTCGTTGGACACCACCTGCTTACCTACGAGCTGACGCCAAAAGCTTTGCAAAGCCCTCGAATCGGATATTTGACGACGCGGCCTCCGCCATCTCACGGCCACTAAAGCCGCCGAATTACTCGACGTGAGCCGCGGCCACCGCCCACCACGCTTTTCTTCACTCCAGCTAAAACGCAAAAGGCCCGCTGCAATGAGCGGGCCTTCGCGGAAAGCTACGGCATCAGCCATGTCAGCCGAAGAGACCGGTGACCGGCTTACCGTGGTTACCAAAGACGAAGGGACGTCCGGCCGGTGAGTAGATCTCGTAGCCGAGGTCAATCCCAAGGCCATAACCGATGGTCGCGTGGAAGTCTTCGACGCTGACTTTCTTATCGCCGACACGGCGACCATCCGCGTCCGACTTGCCATACTTCTGGCCACCTGCGATTCCGCCACCGGCAAACATGGTAGAGAAAACAGCGGGCTGGTGGTCACGTCCGGCACGGTCGTTGATGCGGCTGGTCCGGCCGAAGTCAGTGCCGACAACTATCATAGTGGACTCGAGCAGACCACGCTGGTCGAGATCGCTGATTAGCGCGGCAACCGCCTGATCAAACGGGGGCAGTCGTGAGGAGAGGCTATCCTGGATACCGTTGTGCATGTCCCAGCCACCGTTGTGGACCTCGATTACACGAACACCCTTTTCAACGAGACGGCGAGCAAGAAGACAGCCCTGTCCGAGGTTGTTCATGCCGTATTTCTGACGGTCCTTCTCACCGGAGAGGTCAAACACCTCGAGTTCGTCGCTGCTGAGCAGGCGGGAAGCCTGATCGTAGAACTCGATGTAACCTTTTGGACTGGAATAATGCTGATACTTTTCAACAAAGCTCTTACCCATATCGAGGGACATCTCCATGCGCTGCTTGAAGCGATCTTCGGAGGTCATGATCTGGGAGTTGGCAATTCCAGCTGTCGGGTTGGCCACGGGTAACGGGCTGAGAGCCGGCTCGAGGTAACCGGAGTTGGAAGTGCCGCGGTTGACGATGACACTGTCAGGCAGGAGATCACCGCGCTTACCGAAGTATTTCTCACACCACGGGCCAATATGCGGGTGCACGATGGTGGCGCGCTGGTTGTAACCCGTCATCATCTGATAGCGGGCCTGAGCGTGAGCTCCGTTAGTGCTGCTCATGCTATTGATCACGGCGATCTTGTCAGCATGCTCCGCGAGCTTCTTCAGGTGACTGCCGTAGTGGATACCGGGAACATTTGTGGAAATAGTTTCAGTGTCTCCCATCACCTTCTTGTTGTTTTTCTTGGGATCGAAGGTGTCGAGGTGAGTCATACCACCGGAGTTGTAGATGTAGATCAGGCTCTTGGCTTTACCACCGCCTGCAGCGGCTTCCTGAGCTTGCACATTCTTTGATCCGAGAACAGCGCCGTAAGTAGTTGCCATGCTTACGCCAAGAGCGGTCTTAGCCGTGCCTTCCATAAACTGGCGACGACTCGTATCGGTGTTTCCTGCGAGTGCTTTGAAGTCCATAACTTGAATTCGTTAGAGGTTAGAAAATTAGGTTGGAGTTTAGCCGTTTTACTGGATGAAAAGGAATTCAGGAGTGTTGAGCAGGGCCCAAGCGAGATCGCGAATACCGTCTTCGCCGTAGGTCTCCATCATGTCGACGCCCTTCTTGAGCTCGTTCTCATTTGGGTAGCGAGAGAGCATCGTGAAGAACACGCCGCGGACCATGTCGTCGGGTCCATCAAACTTGCTGAGATCTTCAACGACCTGTGAACTGCTGCCTGTTAGCCGAGTCGTTACCGTGCCGTTCATCAGAGCCAGCACTTGGGGCACCGTGCCGTCGAAGTTACTGTTGTCAGTCACCATGCGGTCGGATTGACCGAAGGTACTGAGCATGGAGGCCGCAGAAGCTGGCTGGACCATATTGGAAGACCGAACCATCTTGATACCATCGACAACCGGAATCTCGGGATCCTTGGCCTTGAGGCTGGCCGTCTCGACGAGCACCTTCTGAGCCTTGTTGCGGGTCTTCTTGTAGGCTTCGTATTTGGCGAACACTTCCTCCATGGAATCCTTCTTGAAGTCAACGCGAAGCACTTCTCTCATGAAGGATCCGTCGCCTCCCTTGACCTCGTCGATCTTGGATCCATAAGCGAGTGTCAAAAGGGAGTCCCAGGCCTGCTCCGCACGCATACGTCGAAGCACTGGTCCCTGGAAGAGATAGAATCGGCCCTCGTCCACGTCACGATCGTAGGTAGAAATACCCTGATAAGCCTGAGTGTTGTAGAGAATGCGCATGAACTCGCGCAGGTCGAATCCGGTTCGGACCATTTCCTGACCGAGAAACTCGAGTACTTCTGGTTGGCCCGTATGCTTGCGCCAGTCCATCGGAAAATCAATTACTGGCTCGACGAGGGCACGTCCGAAAGCTCGCTCCCACATGCGATTAGCGATATTAACAGCAAAACGCTCATTAGCGGGGTCAGTCATCCACTCAGAGAGGGCCTCGCGTCGACTCTTACCACCAGTTTTGGCGTTTTCACCATAAAGAGTCAGTGGGGAAACAACCTGGCCACCCAGCTCGTCGATTTGGCCCGGAATGGCAATGTCAATCCTCTTATTATCGACCACATTTAATCCGAGAGCTGTTTTATACCAACCGAATTGGCGACGTTCATTGCGGTCCTCGAGATTGATACCACCTTGCTTGACGGCGTAGTTTTGAAACTTGTTAAGCCATCCCTCAGGGGCTCCGGGGAGACCAACGCGAACGTTTTTGCCTTCGGCTCCCTTGTAGCTCCCCATGGAACGCTGTGTTTGACCGAAGAAGGCTGCCATCTGGTAGAAATCTTCCATCGTCCAGTCGGTGAACGGGTGATCGTGGCACTGGGCACAGCTGATATCGATACCCATCATGACTTGTCCGAAATTGGAGAAGGCATCGAACTCCATGCCCTCGTCACGCTGGAGGAACCCAATTGCCGGGTTGTGGCCGAGGTTACCCTTGGCCGTAATCATCTGGTGCACCATCTTGTCGTAACCGACATTCGCTGCGAGTGAATCACGCCACCATTGACTGTAGGGGGAGTAGTCCAACTCTCGAGCCACACCGGTATCCTTGATCCGATACATGTCGGCGAAGTAATTGAAGAGGTGGCTGGCACGCCCGGGGCTGGCAAGAAGCTCATCGATAAGAATGGCGCGCTTGTCTTCGCGGGCACTGTCTGCGAACTCCTGGAATTCCTCGCGGGTTGGGATGCGACCGAGGATATCGAGATAAATGCGACGAACGAATAAATCATCCGGAAGACGCTCATTGAAGGAGCGAATGTCGGTGCTTTTTGCGAGGTTACGAGCGAGCAATAGGTCGATCTTCTTCGCTGAAGCCATTGTCATGGCGTCGTCTCCAACGAGGGCAAAACGCTTGGCAGCTTCGAGGTCGTCAGCGATCAGGCGGGAGACCGGAAACTTGACGCTCTGGCCGTTTCGAAGCTTGAGCTGGATCATGTCGCCCTCAAGGCTCTCAAAAATGGCCTCAAGTTTCTTTCCGTCGGTGCTCGTCCAGACGCGCGCCTCGGAAACGGTGGGGATCATCAGTCCGATCGCTAGGACAGCAGCAACCGGTAGAAAGAATGGTGGGTATTTCATAACGCTTCTTTAACAAGGCCCTGCCGAAGCAAAAACCTGCAAACCGAAAGGGTAATAATATCAGATTACCTCCTCCTGACTCAAGTGTAGACCGCCATTTTGCGTACCTGTTACAGCAATCCCCGGATTTTTTGGGGAATCATTAGCCCGCTAACCCCGAAAAAAGAGCAAAATTAACTCAATTCGGAGCCTATTTAGTCAAAAAAGCGTCACTTGTCACCACCTCCGACACAAGGTGGTGCAGTTGGTAATCATGCGCCACCAGGTCTGCCGTGAGCTCATCAATGGTCTCCTTGTCGGTAAACTCGAGCGAGCGTCCCAGAGCGTAAGTGAGCAACTTCGTGACCAGGGCGCGCCCGAATTGTTCCTTCCGCTCCTCGAGCAGGTAGGCTTTGAGATCCTCCATACCGTCCACCGAAGCACCGCCCGGAAGCGTTGTTTCGGTCACGACCGGCTGCTTGAAAGTCTTGCCACGCTTACCGGGTTCTTTTCTGAGGATGGTTTCCCGGGCCAATCCATCCGCTCCGAATCCCTCCATCGCGATGCCCCAGGGGTCGATGCTGCGATGACAGTCATTACAGGCGGCCTGCTCACGATGAATCTGGAGCTGCTCACGAACGGGCAGCCTGGCAAAGTCAGGATTCTCCGAATCAAGTCCCGGCACATTTGGCGGAGGATTCGCCGGCGGATCATCGAGGAGACGCTCGCGCAACCACACCGCCCTGAGGACGGGGTGCGAATCTTCGCCCGTCGAGTGTCCCAGCAAGATACTAGCCTGGGTCATCAACCCTCCCCTGTCCGAAGCCTCCGGCAGGGCGACACGCTCAAACTCCATCCCGGGCGGGTTGTCCGCGATTCCGTAGTGACGGGCCAAAGGGCGGTTCAACATCGCAAAATCAGAGTCGAGAAAATTGAGAGCGCTCATGCGGTGATTCAGCACTTCAGCAAAGAAGTGTTTAGTCTCGTCACGAATCGAAGGCTTCAGGTCGTCGTTCCAATCCGGATAGAACTCAGGATTCACGGCGACGCGATCCACGGCTCCAACATCGAGCCATTGATCGACGAACTGATCCACGAAGTTCCACGAGCGATCATCTTTCAGCATCGCGGCGGCCACCTGCTTGAGATAAGGCTTCTTCTGAAGTCGTCCTTGCTCCGCGGCCGTGAAGAGACGATTATCAGGCATCGTTCCCCAGAGAAAGTAGGAAAGACGCGAGGCGATCTCCCAGTCATTCAGCGGTCGCTTCTCCTCGCCGGAAGGTTCGACGAGATAAAGGAAATTCGGTGAGATCAACACCATCGCGAGTGGATCGCGAATCGCCGTTTCAAAACTATCGACCGTTGGCCGGACTTGATCGAAAAGCGCGAGGTAGGGTCTGACTTCTCGCGGCTCAACTGGGCGGCGGAAAGAGCGCTTCATGAACTGCTGCAACACCTTCCCCGCGTAGGCCCGCTCATCACTCTGCTTCAACTTCGACGGAAACAGAATGGCGGTGTGATGTTTCGGCGGCCAGCTTTCGTAGACAGGCCCCACGAATTCAACGGACTTGATTTCGACGGTGGGAAGATGCTCATCGATCACCCAGCTCTTTTTGGTCTTGGCCTTCTTCTTCCCTTCTGCCGGCTTGATCACAATAGTCTCCTGCTTCGGCTCGGTGACGCCATCATCATAGAGGTTCGTCACTCGCAACAGCAGCCCGGGAAATTTGCCCTGCACCCGGTCAGGCAACGGAAAATCTTCGATGCGACCGCGGAATTCGTAGGACTGGAACTCCTGCGAAGTCACGTCGACTTCCGAAGCCACCTTGATCGGGGAATTGGAACCTACCGTGTAGCCGACGCCCAGTTCCATGCGCGGATAACCCTCGCCCTTGACCAGGTTCGCCTTGGCTCGAATCCGAACGAGGAAAGCCCCTTCCTCTGGATACTCCTCGAGAATCTTCCCGAGAAAGAGCTGCTTTCGTCCCAGCAGGTTCGAATAGTCTCTGCCCTGGGCGGCCGAGCCCACATTGGCGTTCGTCTTTTCCAGCACATGACTAAACACCGGCGGCTTTCCTTCAGTCACAATTGCCTTGCCCAACGCTTGTCGGGCTTCGTGAAGGTAATACTCCAACTGCATCGCCGACATTTGCAGCGTCGCGCCGTTATTTTTGAATCCGTCCTCCGAGAGGCCTTCAGGAGGGAGTGAAGTGGTGTAGTTCGTTTCGATGCCGAGCAAGTCGGTCATCGTGTTCTGGTATTCGAGCCTATTGAGACGGCGCACCACAGGACGACCGCCTGTGCTCTTCATCGCCTTAACCACCGCCTTGATCTCATGGTTGAGCCAGGCAATCAAAGTGCGGCGCTCGTCGTCCGAGAGGCGCGGCTCATCCTCCGGCGGCATCTCGTCGAAATTGAGTAGATCGAGCGTGTCGTGCCAAGTTTCCGCCGCCGGACGATCATTGATCATGTCCGTGCTCAGCGTATCAAAGCGAACGTCGCCCTTATCTTTATCCGGGCCATGGCAGGCAAAGCAATGCTTCTCAAGAATGGGGCGAATGTCAGACTCGTAGGAGTATTCGACGGCAAGCGCCGACGAACTCAGCACCCACGTGAAAACGACCAACGCAACGATGCGGTCGATCGGCAAAATGGAGGGTCGAGCTACCGCTCGACCGCAACACGCATTCATAACTCCAGCAGCTACCGACTACGCCACAATTTCCTCGAGCTCACCGGTGCTGTCAGCAAACGCATCCACCGGCACCTCAAGACGATTCAGAATGGTGCGGTGCACATTCGCAAACGGAGTGTCCTCGCCGTAGCGGTGATACTGCCCGTGCTTCAGGCCAAGCTGGCTTCCACCCGCAAGGATCGTCGGATAGTTTTTGTTGTTGTGAGTGTTACTGTTGCTCGAGCCATACATCACGATGGTGTGGTCGAGCAAATTACCCTCCCCTTCAGGAGTATCACGCAGGCGCTGCAGGAAGTAGCTGAACTGCTTGGCGCGGAACTGGTCCCACTTACCGAGAGCTTCAGCACCGCCCGGCTTGTTTCCACCGTGAGCCAGCGAGTGGCTCGACTTCCCGAACCCAAGCAACTGCGGGAACTTACCGGCGATTGAAGTCGCACCGTTCATGTTATCCAGTTGGTAGGTCGCAAAGCGGGTCGAGTCAGTCTGGAAAGCGAGGAATATGAGATCGTACATCGTCTTCATGAGCTCCTCCGGAGTGGAGTCATCCGCGTCGAGATGCAAACCGGTCGCATTCACGCTGGGCTTAGGAATGTCCAGCCACTGCTCGGAGCGCTCGACGCGTTCCTCGATCTGGCGAACCGATGAGAGATACTCGTCGAATTTCTCCTGGTCACGCTTGCCCAGCTTTCCGCGAACAGACTTCGAATGCTCCAGCACGAGGTCGAGCATGCTGCGGGAATTCGTGAGCTGCGAACGCTGCTCTTCCTTGGAACCCTTCTCCACGCCGAAGAGACGATTGTAAACCAGGCGCGGCTGATTGATCGCCGGGATTGGCTGACCGGTTCTGGTGTAGGACAAGGTGCTCGAGCGAGTCACTTCACCAACACCGCCGGTATTGGAAAGCGTGACGGAGCGAAAACGGGTTTCATCACCGAGGTGCTCAGCGGCGATCTGGTCCAGCGAGATCGTGTTGGTCATCTGAGCACCCTTCAGCATGGCCCCTGTGAGCCAAATGTCCGCGGTGTCGTGACCGCCAATGGTCCGTCCGTTCGGGTGAGACAATCCACCAAGCACGCTCAAATCACTGCGAAGAGGCTCCAGCGATTTGAGGCTCTCGTTAAACTGGTATTCAGCGCCTTCGCCCTCAGGGAACCAACGCCATTTGGCATTCTCATCCTTGCCGTTCATCGACACTCCGTAGGGAAAATAGACAGCGGCGAATCGTTTCGGACGCGGTGCCGCGGCAGCGTTCACGCTCATGCATTCGAGAAAAGGAAGCGAAAGGGTGACTCCTGTGCCACGCAGGAACGTACGTCGATCGAGATACCAGGGTTTGCTCATGAGTTTGGTAGGCTAGCGGTTTAGAAGGAATATCACTTGGTAAGGAAAGCGTTACAGGCAGCCACCTCTTGAACGAGGCGATGCAATTGATAGTCGTGTTCGATAAAGTCGGCGGTGAGTTGATCGATCGCATCCTCGTCGGTCAGCTCCATCGAACGACCGAGCGCATAGGTCATCAGCTTGATAACAAGAGCGCGGGCAAATTGTTCTCTCTTTTCTTCCAGCAAATAGCTCTTCAACCCGTCCATGCCATCGATATCCGTTCCCCCGGGCAGCGTCGTCTCGGTGATCACCGGCTGGGTGAACATCTTGCCCTTCTTCTCGGGATCGCGCCTCGGAATCTCGGTTCGATAAAGCCCGTCGGCACCAAATCCCTCCATGGCGATCCCCCATGGATCGATACTGCGGTGGCAATCGTTACAGGCCGCCTGTTCGCGGTGAATCTTCAGTTGCTCGCGCACCGGCAGATTCGCGAAATCCGGATTCTCCGAATCAAGACCGGGCACATTCGGAGGTGGATTCGCCGGCGGATCATCGAGGAGACGCTCGCGCAACCAGACCGCTCGCAGAACCGGATGGGAATCCTCGCCCGTCGAGTGACCAAGCAAGACACTGGCCTGAGTCAGGAGACCACCACGCTTGGACGACTCCGGCAGGGACACGCGTTCAAACTTCATTCCGCGCGGGCTCTCATCGAGTCCGTAGTGCATCGCTACGGGACGGTTTACCATCGCGAAGTCGGAATCGAGAAAGTTCAATGCGCTCATCCGCTCGCGAAGCACTTCGGCAAAGAAGTGTTTGGTCTCTTCGCGAATCGACGGCTTGAGGTCGTCATTCCAGTCCGGATAAAACTCGGGGTTCACTGCCACGCGATCCACCGCACCGACATCGAGCCATTGATCGACAAACTGATCCACAAAGTTCCAGGAACGCTCGTCATCCAGCATGATGGCCACGGCGCGTTTAATCTGGCCCTTCTTCTGCAGTTGCCCCTTCTCTGCTGCGGTGAGCAAACTTTCGTCAGGCATGGTTCCCCAGAGGAAATAGGAGAGGCGCGACGCAATCTCCCAGTCATCCAGCGGGCGCTTTTCTTCCCCGCCGGGCTCCACGAGATAAAGGAAATCCGGAGAGATTAACACCATCGCGAGCGGTTCACGAATCGCTTCTTCAAAGCTCGGAACGGTCTCGCGAACCTGGTCAAATAGCGTGAGGTAGGGTTCCACCTCAGCCACTTCAACCGGTCGTCGAAATGCACGGTGCATGAATCGCTTCAACACCTGCGCCGCATAACCACGCTCATTGGACTCACGCTTCTTTGAAGGAAACAAGATTTCCGAATGATGCTTCGGCGGCCAGCTGGCGAAAACCGGGCCAGCAAACTCGACCGATTCAACTTCAATCGTGGGGAGCTGAGGCTCTTCCGGCCAGACCTTCTTCGTCTTTGCCCTTTTTTTCCCCACTGCTGGCTCGACTGTTACCGTCTCCTGCTTCGGCATGGGCGAGCCGTCGTCGTAAATGTTAGCCACCCGGATCAGCAGACCGGGAAATTTGCTCTGCACTCGCGAGGGCAGCGGGTAGTCTTCGATTCGACCACGGAACTCGTAGGTTTGGATCCGCTCCGAAGTCACTTCAACTTCATCGACAATTCGTTCCGGCATGAGGGTATCGACTCGGTATCCCAGGGCAACTTCCATGCGGGGATAGCCCTGCCCCTCTTTCAAGTCCGCCCTCGCCCGAATCCTGACAAGAAACTCACCATGCTCGTGATAGTCCTCTTCGATCTTGCCAAGGAAGAAACTCGTCCTTGAGAGCGTATTGGAATAATCACGCCCACGCTCTGATTTGCCGCCCGCAGTTCCGTTACTCTCTACAATCACGTGGCGAAACACCTCCGGCTTCCTTCCACTGACAATCGCCTTACCCATTGCCATGCGGGCAGCCTCGAGGTAGTGGTCCAACTGCATCGCTGACATCTGGAGAGACGCACCGTTGTTTTTAAATCCGTCTTCAGACAAACCTTCTGGCGGAAGGTTGTTTGCGTAATCAGTCTCGATACCGAGCAAGTCGGTCATCGTGTTCTGGTATTCGATTCGATTGAGACGACGCACCACCGGGCGTCCGCCTGTACTCTTCATCGACTTGACCACGGCCTCAATTTCGTGGTTGAGCCAGGCAATCAAAGTTCGCCGTTCATCGTCAGATAGTCGCGGCTCATCCTCCGGCGGCATCTCGTCGAAATTGAGCACATCAAGGGTGTCATGCCAGATCTCCGCCGCTGGACGATCATTAATCATGTCTGTGCTCAGCGTGTCAAAGCGAATGTCATTCTTCTGCTTCTCCGGCCCGTGGCAGGAGAAACAATGTTTCTCAAGAATCGGAAGGATCTCCGTCTCGTAGTCCGCCGACGCGAGCACCCCGGAAGCTCCCAGGGCAACAGCCCCCGAGATTAATGCCAGCATGTCACAAAATTTTTTCGTCATTCCAAGTCGTCCCGGCTTCCAAGACACCATCATAATCCACTGTGACTAGCCGCCTTTCAATTCCGGGACCGTCACGTAGTCGAGTCCCAGTGCCCTGCGCAGGCGAGCCTCAGTTTTTTGTGAAAACACATCAACTGGCCTGCGGAAGATCCGCAGAACCGCGTTTCCTCGACTCAGTCACCGTGAATCAGCTTCGGCTCCACGGTGAGCCGAATTTCTCCGGGAGCCCGATTATCGCGGATCGCCGACGTCAGATGCTGCACCGCGAGATGAGCCCGTTCGTGAATCCCCAGATCGATGGTGGCCGGCCTCGGACAGAGTCCTGCCAGGTAACTGATTTCGTTATCGCAGGAAACAAATTCCACCTCGCTTCCTACGGCAATCTTTCTCCGCGACAGGAGCCGGTGGGCCATCGCCGTCATCGCATCCGAAGGGCAGAATACCCCTGAGGCGATCGGCAGCTCTGCCACAAACCGATCGACGAGACGCTCCATTCGTGACTCGAGGTCATCCACTGTCGAAATCCTCGCCTCCGTTTTTCGCGGGACCGCCGCCCCATAGTTGGTGACTTCAGCCCCGGCCGACCTCACCGCTTTCTGAAACGCCTTCCCGCGGGCACTGAAAGAGGGATTTCCAGCCTCGGCCAGGAAAACTGCCAAGCGTCGATGCCCGCGCTCCAGGAGGTATCGAGCGGCCAGACTACCGACTTCATCGTTACCTGCCAGAATCGATGTCGCTCCCTGTTGCCAGAACGAAGTCAGGCAAACGACCGGTCGGCTGAGTATTCTCTTCAAAAACGGATCTGTTGCAGAAAGCCCGACGATGAGGAAGCCGTCCACCTTGTCCAGCACCGTCGGCAATCCTTCCTCCGCATGGTGGAAATGCAGAATCGTGGAATACCCTTCACGATTCGCCTCAGCCTGAGCCAAGCTGTATAGCTTCACCATGAACTCAGAATGCATTCGCATCCCGACCGGGTCTACCAATACGGCCAGCAGTCCCGAATTGGCCCGCAACTCCAACCTAGGATTTCGACCCGTTCGTCGGTCCGGCGGAGGCGCTTCGTAACCGACCCTTTTCATCGCCCTGAACACGCGCTGCCTCGTCTCCTCGTTAACAAAAGATCGACCGTTCACCACGCGCGATACCGTGGATTGCGATACTCCGGCAAGAACGGCCACCTCGGACATGCTCATC
This sequence comes from Verrucomicrobiota bacterium, assembly GCA_002862135.1. Lineage (GTDB taxonomy): Bacteria > Verrucomicrobiota > Verrucomicrobiia > Verrucomicrobiales > DEV007 > Arctic95D-9. Next base: position 16,011 of record PKCI01000011.1, read on the forward strand.
CGGACAAGGTCTCTATTATGCATCATTATGCAATCAGAAAGACCGGTTCGGCTTGAGGCTTACGTCCGGGCAGGTTTCGATAGAATCGATGAAAACATTGTCTTCCCGACTTCTCGCGATCTTCGCTCTAACCACGCTCGTCTCCTTGGCCTGCAACCTCCGAGCAGAAACCAAACGCCCCAACATTCTCTGGTTGGTCGGCGAAAACATGAAACTCGATCTCGGCTGCTATGGCACTGAGAACGTCAAAACACCAAACCTCGACGGTCTCGCCGCCAAGGGTGAGCGCTACACCCACGTTTTTTCTACCTCCCCCGTCTGCGCTCCCAGCCGAAGCGCTTTCTTCGTCGGCATGTACCAAACTTCGAGCGACACCCACAACATGCGCTCCCATCGCGAGGATGATTACCGACTTCCGGAAGGCGTTCGTCCGCTCACGCATCGGCTCATGGATGTTGGTTATTTCACCGCCAACATCGCAACCATGAACGGGGAGGAAGTCGGCTCAGCCAAGCTCGATCTCAACTTCGTCAACGAAGGCAAGCTCTACGACACCGATAAGTGGGAAGACCTCAAAAGCAACCAGCCCTTCTTTGCCCAGGTAAACATGCTCGAAGCCGAGTACGACATCTACGACCGCCAGACGTGGAAACAGCCGCGCGTCGAATGGAAGGGTGAAAAGCATCACGAAAAAATTGCCACCGCCGACAATGTGACTCCCCCGCCCTACTACCCCGACCACCCGCTCGTCCGCGAAGAGTGGGCGCGCTATCTCAACTCCATCTCCGGAATGGACAAGACCATCGGCAAAATCCTCGCGCAGCTCGAGAAGGACGGTGTGGCCGATGACACGGTCATCATTTTCTTCGGCGACAACGGCCGCATCGAGCCCCGCGGCATTCACTGGTGTTATGACAGTGGCCTGCACGTTCCCATGATCATCCATTGGCCCAAAAATTTCCCGGCGCCAGCCAACTACTCTCCCGGCGCAGTCAAAGACGAAGTCATCAGCCTGATTGACCTCACTCCGACCACGCTTGGCTTTGCCGGGATCGAGCGCCCGCTTGGGATGCATGGCCGCATCTTTCTGGGCGACCGACTCGGACCGGAGAGGAAGTATGCCTTCTCAGGTCGTGACCGGGTCGACGAAACCGTTAATCGCATTCGCAGCGTGAGGGGCCAGCGCTACCACTACCTTCGAAACTACTACCCCGATCGTCACTTCACTTCACTGAACCGCTACAAGGAAAAGTGTTTCCCCATCAAACCACTCATGCGCGAGATGATGGAGAACGGGGAACTTTCCGGCCCTCCTGCGGATCTGATGTCTGACACGGTCGCGCCCGAGCAGCTCTTTGACACGGTCAACGATCCCCACGAGATCAACAACCTCGCCGATTCTGAGGAGCCAGAGCATGTCGAAGCCCTCATTCGCATGAGAGCCGCATTGGACACCTGGATGGTGGAAACCCAGGACCAGGGAGTGTTTCCTGAACCCGACGAGATCGTCGCTCCCTTCGAGAAAGAAATGCATGACTGGTTCGGCACTCCTGAGTGGCATCCCTACAAGGGCGACTAGCGGTCACACACACACTCGTCTTCTTCAAACTGAGTCTGGTCCTACAAGGGCGCCCCTTCACCAAAGAAGGGCGCCTTCCGCTACGGCTATGCGGGCTACCTTCCTCCAGAAGAGCAGTTCGAATACGGCAACTACGAAAGGTGCACAGGCCGATTCGGTCTTCTCGAGGAATCAGCCGAAGGCGTTCTCCGTGAGAAGATCTTCAACCTGCTGAACCAACTCAAAGAGAGAACACTATAATCACCGCAGATAGGGACTCCTCGCCGACCGCCCAATTCGCTAACCTCATCTTATCATGAGTCGGCTAATTTGCCTCGCCCTCTTCCTGCTTCCCTTGAGGTGTCAGGCTCAGCATCATGTTGATGTCCTCAAGAATACCGACTCGTTGGAATGGAAATACGACACGGAAAAACGACCCGAGTTAGAGGGCTTCCCACCATTTGAACTCCATGATGGCGTTCTCCGGATTTCCGAAAAAGTCGCCGGCCTTCTCAACTATCCCTGTGATCAGGAAAATCGTCACGTCGTCCTTGAGTTCAAGTGGGGCGAACGCACCTCATCGGATTTGGAGAACACCGCACGCCGTGCCAATGCCAGCGCCGGGGCGGGCCTCGTCTCTCTCCGCGAATCCATGTCCGGCGACTTGCTCGTTCCGCAAAAGTTAGGGGCCGCAGCTTCCAAGAGTAAAGCCTACGACGATACCGTCCCGAACCGGCGCGGAGCCCACACCCACAGCAATTCGATCGAATCCCCTTTCGGTCACTGGAACCGCCTCGAGATCATTGCGCGAGACCATCAACTCACCGTGAAGCTAAACGGTGAGACCGTGAACGAAGCCACCTTTACGAACCCCCTTCGCCCCGCGGTCTCACTCAGTCCCACTTTTGCTGAGCTATTCGTCCGGCGATGGGATATCTTTCAGCCTGGCACCTTCAGCGAAACCTGGCAGCCTGACACGGCTTCAACTGACACCGGATACTCCACCACCGGCGAGAGTATTCTGCCTCGCGATTACCCGCTTTCACCCGAGGAATCGCTCGCCGCCTGGCAGATCGACGGTGACTACCAGCTGCAACTCGTGGCCGCGGAGCCTCTCACCTGCGACCCGGTGGATGTCTCCTGGGATTCCCAAGGTCGTCTCTTCGTCGCCGAGATGCGCGACTACCCGCTTCCCACCGAACACGGTGGTTACCTGTCTCGAATTCGCCTGCTCACTGACACGAATGGCGACGGCGTCATGGACGAAGCCATCACCTGGGCAGACCATCTCGATCACGTCCAGGGGCTGACTCCCCATCGCGAAGGATTCATTGCTACCACAAGAACGGCCATCCTTTACCTAGCAGACACCGACGGTGATGATCGCGCCGACCATATCGAACCGCTCTATCACAGCAACGATCCCAAGCACAACCAGCTCCAGGTGTCATCTCCTCGCCGCGGTCTCGACAACTGGATCTACCTCAACAACGGCCTCGATCTAAAGCAAATCTACCGGGACGGCTTCCCTGATGCCACCCTCAACATCTCCAAGTCCAACATTCGTATCCATCCACAGAACCACGCGATCAAAGCCGTTAGCGGCTATGGCCAGTACGGAGCGACGCAGGACGATTTTGGCCGACGGTTTTTCAGTTCGAATCGAAACCCGATCATGATGGCAGTGATGCCTTTCAAGCAGGGCTACGAAGACATCGCCCCTTCCGGCGAGAATTCGAAGGTGTATCCGTTAGAGCTGAGCCACACCACTTCCGTAGCCCACGCCGGCACTCACACCGCCGCCTGCGGACTCGCCGTTTACCGGGGGAATGCCATCCCTGATCTGAAGGGGAATCTCTTCGTCTGCGAACCCACCGCCCAACTCGTCACCCGCTCCCGCCTGATGGAAAACGGGCCCAGCTTCCGGGCGGAGCGAATCGGGGACAAAACCGACTTTATCGTTTCGAGCGACGAATGGAGCCGACCGGTAAACCTGCGCAACGGCCCCGACGGTTGCCTCTATCTCTGCGACATCTACCGCCGCTTCATCGATCACTCCCGTTTCTTCCCCGAAGCGTTTTCGAAGTCCCATTACATGCGGGCAGGATTTGATCATGGTCGGATCTATCGATTGATCCCGAGGGATTCGTCACCGCCTCCAGCGGAACCATTGCCGCAGAGCTCCGAAGCACTGGTTGAAGAACTCAAGAGCCCCAATGCGTGGCAACGCGTTCACGCCCAGCGCCTCATCGTGGAATCAGGTGACAAATCGGTCGCTCCTCTCCTCGAGTCATTGCTCGACCGAAGCCCGCTACCTGAAACGAGAGTTCACGCCTTCGGCGCTCTCCTTGGACTTGAGGCACTCAACGAGAGGCACTTCAAGACCGCCCTGGGAGATCCCGAAACCGGTGTTGCTGAAAATGCTCTCCTCGCTGCCTTACCCGGTCAGGCGGAGCAGGAAATCCTCGACCTCGCGCGCAGTCGAAATGATCGAGCCAGTTTCCTTGCACTGATCCATGTGTCTCAATATCAATGGCGAAACGAAGAGGCACTCGACCACATTCACCAGCTCCTTCACGCCACCAAAGGCGGGGCAAACTCATGGAACAGAAAAGCGATTCTCGGAGGATACCAGATCGACGTTGGCAGCATACTTTCGAGGATGCTGACCAGCCCTGTCCCGCCAACCGGTGAGCCCGCCCAGAGTGATGAGAGGCTGAACATGTATCGAGAATTTTCCGCCGCGGTCGCCGCCAGCAGCAGCACTTCTCAACTCGATGCGATCCTGCAAGCAATGGAATCGGTCACCGATCAGGACCACCAATTAGCCATTGCCAAGGGTATTTCAACCGGGCTGCCCCGGTCAAACTTCAAGACAAAGAACCTCGCCGCATTCATTGCATCTCCTCCGGAGCAGCTCACGCATTCCACGAATTCTCTCTCGCAAATCGTGGACCTGGCCAACGAACTGGCTCAAGATGAATCCCAGTCCGCCGTCACGCGAGTCGCGGCGATTGAGATTGCGAGCCAGAACGACTTCGCCTCTGTCCTGCAACGAACGTTTTCACTCATCACCCCAGTACAACCTTCCGACGTGCAAACTGCCGCGGTCCGCTCGCTCGGCCGCTTCTCGAAAAACCGCAAAGAAACCGCTCAGTTCTTTTTCAACCAATGGAAGACTCTGCCTCCTCCAACGCGCCGTGAAGCAATCAACCTGCTCACCGGAAACAACGAAAGTGCCGTCCTCTTGATGGAACAGATGAAAGCCGGCCACATTTCGCCTTCCAATATGCCTCCTATGAAGCAATGGGTCTATGGCCGCTCCCAGGTTCCAAAAATCAAATCACTCGCCGGTGAACTTTTCGGCAAAACGGCCTCCAGCCGAAATGCGGTGATCGAAGACTACCTGCCGGCCCTTTCCTCTCACACTCCTAACCACAAGAATGGGGCCAATGCGTTACAAAAAGGCACCTGCCTCGCCTGTCACCGTATCGGAGGGAAAGGCACCGCAGTCGGGCCTGATCTTGCCGACGTTCGGGCCAAGCCGGGAGTCGCCCTGCTCACCGACATCCTCGATCCGAATCGCGCCGTCGAGGAGCGGTGGATTGCCTACTCCATCGAACTCAAAGACGGCACCATCGCCACAGGCCTCATCGATTCCGAAGACGCTCAAAGTGTCACCTTGAAAGTCCCCGGAGGCGTCACCCAGACCTACGCCCGTTCCGACATCGAGACGATGGCTTCCACCGAAACCTCCCTCATGCCAGCGGGCCTCGAGGCCGCTCTCACTCCGGAGGATATGGTGGACCTGATCGCCGTGCTGAAGGCTCATAGAGCCAGTAATTAGTCTCGAGAAACTAGTGATTAGTTCACATGAATCGCCTATCACCATTCCTTTCGCTCATGGCTTGTGCCAGCTTGCTGGCCGTCGCCCATTCCACATCGGCGGATCAACGCCCGCCAAACTTCATTGTCATTTTCTGCGACAATCTTGGCTATGGTGACATCGAACCGTTCGGTTCCACCCTGCATCGCACCCCCAATCTCAACCGCATGGCGAAGGAGGGGAAAAAGTTTACCCACTTCTGCGTCACCGCCGGCGTCTGCACCCCATCGCGTGCCAGCCTCCTGACAGGCTGCTATTCACAGCGAGTACAAATGAATCTCAACCCTCGCGACCATCACGTGCTTCGCCCCATTTCCCCTTACGGACTTCACCCTGACGAAGAAACCATCGCGGAAGCGCTTAAGGGCAACGGCTACACCACTGCCTGCATTGGAAAGTGGCACCTCGGAGATCAAGATGGCTTTCTCCCGACGGATCAGGGCTTCGACTACTTTTACGGCATTCCCTATTCGGACGACATGACAGAGCGCACCTGGAATCGCGATGGTTCCCAGTGGCCCCCACTTCCCCTCGTTGAGAACAAGACCGTCATCGAAGCCCCGACCGATCGCGACCTGCTGACCTGGCGAACGACGCAGAAGGCGCTTAACTGGATTAAAGAGAACCGGGAGGAACCCTTCTTCCTCTACTTCCCGCAAACCATGCCCGGCAGCACCGTCGCGCCTTTTGCCAGCCCCGAGTTTAAGGGAAAGAGCAGGAACGGCCCTTGGGGCGACTCCATCGAAGAGATTGACTGGTCGACAGGTGAAATTCTCGATCTAGTCAGGGAACTGGGTATCGCGGAACGAACTTTCATTATCTGGACTTCTGACAACGGGGCACCTATCAAGCCCGACTTAGAAGATTTCTCCCGAGGCTCGAATCGCCCGCTTCACGGTCGCGGCTATACCACCGCCGAAGGCGCTTTCCGGGTGCCCACGATCATGTGGTGGCCCGGTAACATTCCCGCTGGAACGGAATGCCACGAACTCGCTACGACCATGGATCTTTTCCCCACTTTCATGGGTTGGATCGGAGGAAATCTTTCCAACCGCAAGAGAGACGGCCACGATATTCGCCTGCTCATTGAAGGTGACGACAAGTCACCCTACGAAGCCTTTTACTACTATTACTCCGACCAGCTCCAGGCTGTCCGGTCCGGCCCCTGGAAACTCTTCCTACCTCTGGGGAGCTTCGTTCGCCATCCTCATTTCAAAAACGGGACGACCCATACCCCTCCCCTTCTCTTCAACGTTTACGAAGACATTGGATCAACGCAGAACCTTGCCGAGGAAAACCCCGACATCGTTGCCCGACTCACCGCACTCGCAGAACTTATCCGCCGGGACCTCGGAGATCGCAATGCCCCCGGTAGGGGCGTTCGCCCAATCGGACAGGTCGAAAATCCTGTCCCGCTCCTAAAAGAATAGTATTTATCATCAAGCGAGCAACCCCCAAGCTGGTCCAACTTCTCGCCACCATGATCAACCCCCTCCTACTCATCATCCTGGTTATTGGACTGACTTCATCCGCCTTTTCACAGGCCTACACCATCATCGACAAAACCGCTGCGATCCAGTTGACCAACGGATGGGAAAACAATGCAGTGTCCGTGGCTCGTCCACTCGTCCACGTTTCCGAATCAGCCGATGGCATGGCCGCACTCACCATCTTGAAAGAGATTTATTCCGACGTGGAGATTAATACGCTCGGCGACTACACATCACTCAAAATCGAGCTTCTTGGTGATTCCTACCCCGACTTCAATCCAACGGTTCCCAAGATGGGTGAAATCAATGGACTTCGCGCGGCATTTTTCGACAGTTCGGCCACCGTTGAAACACCGGACGGCACCATGTTCAAAGCCAACTTTTCATTGATGACCGTCAAAGGAAAAAACCACTTCTACCTTCTTATCGGACTGATGCGGGAGGGGGCTCCTCCCATAGCTCGCAACGAACTCATCGAGATGTACAAGAGTTTCAAAGAGACAGGTTGAACATTTTACTTCGTCCTTTGCTATGTCGCATCCATTTGACGGACTTCGAAATCAAGCGTATGAATCAATCAACTTTGAAGGGCAGCCACGCTGCCGGCTCGCTTACTAATTCATTTCCCGAGCCTCTATACAGCCACAGATGGTTCTGATCATTCACACCATCGACCGATACAGTGGAAGTCCTTAACGCCAGCGGTGTGCCGGCGTTTACCCATGGAAAATCAGATCCTGAAACTACTCGGGCGGAAGAACTATCTGCCCGCTGATGCTTTCGAATTGCACAAGCGACTCAAGCTTCAGCCTCACGAACAACAAAAACTCAATCGAACTCTGCGAGCCCTGGAGCGCTCCGGTCAGGTTGCCCGCATCAAGGGCGACCGTTATATCTTTCCAAAGGAAGCCGATCTTACACCCGGACGTATCCAGATCACCCGACAGGGCCGCGGATTTCTCATGCCCGATAAACCGGGCTCCGTCGAGATTGCTATTCCGAGTGCCGCCACCGGGACGGCCATGAACGACGACCACGTTCTCGTGCGCCTCGATGTAAAACCGAAGGGCCGACGACACAAGGACGATTCCCCTCCCACCGGGAAAGTCGTTCGAGTTCTAGAACGCCATCGCAAGCAAATCGTTGGAACACTGAAGAAGGGGCGCCAGTTCCTCTACGTCATTCCGGATGATCCGCGCATGCCACAGGACATCTATGTGCTGCCGGCCAAAGACACAGGCCGCCCTGCCCGGGTCGGCGACAAGGTCGTCGTCGAACTGAAGCAGTGGGAAAACCGGCACAAGAATCCGGAAGGCATCATCACCGAAGTACTCGGCCCGCCCACAGCGGAGGGCGTGGACATGTTAGGAGTCATTCGCCAATATGATCTCCCTCTCAAATTCCCCCAAAAGGTGCTTGAGGAAGTGCGGCGCTACGGCACCAAGGTCACTGCGAAGGACCGCAAAGGGCGCATCGACTGCCGTCAACATGATGTCATCACCATTGATCCGGCAGACGCCCGCGACTTTGACGACGCCTTCTGCCTTGAGAGGGTTGATGACACGCTGTGGAAGTTGTGGATTCACATCGCAGATGTTTCCCATTACGTGAAACCCGGCTCCGCGCTCGATGAGGAAGCCCGCAAGCGCGGCAACTCCACCTACCTTGTTGACCGCGTCGTCCCGATGCTACCCGAGGCCCTCAGCAACGAGCTCTGTTCCCTCAAGCCTCACATGGACCGTCTCAGCAAGTGCGTTGAATTCCTCATCGACAAGGATGGTCGCGTCATGCGCACCCGCTGCTACAGCGCAGTGATTCATTCCAAGCTCCGCTACAGCTACGAAGAGGCTATGGCCGTTCTTGAACGCCGCCCCGAAAATCAAATCGAAGACATGCTCTGCGATGCCGCACGACTCGCTCTTAAGATTCGAAAGCGCCGTTTCCAGACTGGCTCCCTCGAACTCGATTTTCCGGAAACCAAGATTCGACTGGATGATCACGGACGTATTCTTCGCATTGAGAAGGTTGAATACGATGAGTCGCATCAACTCATCGAGGAGTTCATGCTGCTCGCCAACGAGGCAGTCGCCACCCGCCTCATCAAGATGAAAAAGCACACCATCCACCGTGTGCATGAAAGCCCTGATGCCGCCCGCCTCGCAGAATACCGCGAAGAAGTACTCGGACACAACATCTCCTGCGGAAACCTCGAGAAAACGATCGAAGTTCAGAAACTGCTGCGCCGACTTGCGAAACTCCCTATCGGGGCCGCGCTCAAGATAGGGTTTCTTAAATCCCTGATGCGAGCCCGCTACGCCATCGAACCACTCGGACACTACGGTCTCGCCAAGCGGAACTACGCTCACTTCACCTCGCCCATCCGCCGCTACGCCGATCTCATTGTGCACCGTACCCTATTTGAGAAAGAAAGAATTCCGGCGAACTGGCTCACCAGAGTGGCGGAACACATTTCGACCACCGAACGAAACTCCGCTGACGCCGAACGCGACAGCAAGGATGTGAAAATGCACGCCTATCTCAAGGCACAGATGAAGTCCCGCAAGCGACATACCTATACCGCACTCGTGACCGATATTCGCAACTTCGGCCTCTTTGTCGACGTGCCCGATCTCGGCATGCGCGGACTCGTACCGCTCAGCAGCATTGCAGACGATTTCTACGATTTTGATTCCGCCCGCGTTCAGGCGATCGGGAGACGCAGCAAAAACATCGTCAAGCTCGGCGACACGCTAGAAGTGGAGGTCGATAAGGTCGACACCTACAAGAAAGAAGTCGACTTCAGGCTCACCTCTCCCCTCGGCAAAGGTGCCTCAAAAAGGCGTCGCTCTCCGGGCTCTGGGAAAGCCTCTCCTCCAAAGAAGCAGGACAAGCCCAAGCGGAAACGCCCCGCCAAGAAGAAACCGTTTCGTTCTAACACGAAGAAGAAGGCTACCGGAAACACCGGGCGGCGCACGCCGGACCGAAAGCGAAACCAGGGCCAACGAAAGGGACGTCGCTGATCCACCTGATCAAGGCCAGAAAAACCTTGGACGGGCGAACCCTGTCTGATCAGGATCATTCACATGTTCGCCAAACTCCCCCGACTGCTTTGCTTTGCTCTAATCACTCTCGCTTTCCCCATCTATGCAGAAGAGCCTAACCGGGCCACACCGCTCAAGGTAATGAGCTTCAACATTCGCTACGGCGCTGCAAAGGACGGAGACAATCACTGGAACAACCGGAAAAACTTCGTCGCCGAAACTATCCGCGTCTTCGATCCTGATCTTCTCGGTCTCCAGGAATGCCTCGACTTCCAGGGCCAGTTTCTCCGGGACCAACTTCCCGGCTACACCTTTCACGGAGTCGGCCGCGAGGACGGAGGTCAAACCGGTGAATTCGTACCGGTGATGTACAAAACCGAGCGCTTCGAACTGGTCGATTCCGGACACTACTGGCTCAGCGAGACACCCGAGATTGCCGGAAGCAAAAGCTGGGACTCCTCCCTTCCTCGCATGGTTTCCTGGGTGCGCCTGAAAGACAAACTGGATTCCGACAGCGAACCTTTCGTTTTCACCAATGCTCACTTTGATCATAAGGGCAGCGAAGCACGCCACGAGTCGGCTAGGCTGATGTGGCGCCGGCATGTCAGCGGCAAAAACAGCGAAGCGGTCATCATGACCGGCGACTTCAACTCGGGCGAAGATTCCGATCCCTACAACGCTCTCGTCAAAGGTGCCGGACAAATCAAAAAGGGAGACGAACCGCTGATCGACACCTATCGTGTCATCCATCCGGAGCGCACTGAGATGGAAGCCACTTTCACGAGGTGGGTTGGCCATCGCGAAGGCAACCGGATCGACTGGGTGCTCCACTCTGGGACCTTCACCACCTTGAGCGCCTCGATCAATTACACCAACGAAGAGGGACAACACCCTTCGGACCACTACCCGGTCCAGGCCGTCTTGCGCAGAACTAAATAAGGTTCACCTGACTTTGACTGTCGCCTGCTTCACCCTCGGAGCCTGCGCCAACCACACTTATCCTCACGCCCGCGCTAGCTGCCGGAGCAGTTGTCGGCGGTCGCTGGGGAAATTCGGTAAGGCGAAACACGTCCACAACCATCTCCTGAAACAAGCAGTCCGACTTCAAGACCCGGTGGTAGGAAATCACGGCGTTACACCAGGATCTCTTTGATCACGTGTCCGTGCACGTTAGTCAGTCGTCTCTCCAACCCGTTGTGGTAGAAACTCAACCGCTCGTGATCCAGGCCCATCAGGTGGAGGATCGTAGCGTTGAAGTCGTAGAGCGAAGTGGGATCGACCGCGGCTTTGAAACCGAACTCATCACTTTGGCCGTAGCTGTAGCCCTTCTTCACACCAGCACCAGCGAAGAAGCAGGTGAACGCCTCTGGGTTGTGGTCGCGACCGGTGCCGTTCCCCTGGAGGAAAGGCATGCGACCAAACTCGGTGCACCAGACAATCAGGGTGTCTTTGAGCAGACCACGACGCTTTAGGTCGCTGATCAGCGCCGCTGTTGGCTGGTCCATGATCTCGGCCTGCATCGCGTGGGTGTCGGCGATGTTGGAGTGTGAGTCCCAGTTGGTGATACCATTGCCACCGGACGGGTCACTTCCGTTGAAAAGCTGGACCACGCGAACTCCCTTTTCAATGAGGCGGCGGGCAAGGATACAGTTCTTGGCATACTCACGCTTCAGTTCCGAACCAGATTCAGTGCCGTATTCCTTGTGAATGGATTCCGGCTCGCTGGCGAGATCCATCATTTCAGGAACAGACATCTGCATCTGTCCGGCAAGTTCGTAGCTGGCAACGCGGGCAGCCAGGTTGGCATCACCGGGATACTTCTCGAGGTGCTTGGCATTGAGACGCTGTAGCAAGTCGACGGTCTGCTTGTCATCTGACGCCGAATAGTCCATCGGCCGACCGAGATTGGCCGGAGGATTCTTCGCGTTGAAGTCTGTGCCTTGAAAGGCTGCGGGAAGGAACCCACTGCCGAAGTTGTTTTTTCCGGAACGGGCCAAGCCGCGCGGGTCATTGATCGCAACAAAGGCAGGAAGGTCCTCGCACTCCGAACCGAGAGCATAAGTCGCCCACGCACCGAAGGACGGGAAGCCCTCCATCGTGAAACCCGTGTTGATAAAGTTCTCGCCCTGCGGGTGAGCACTGCTCTGGGTATGCAGCGAATGCACAAAACAAAAATCATCCGCCAGTTCGCCGATCTTGGGGAGCAGTTCAGAGGTCATCTTGCCACTCTGACCGCGGGGTTTGAAGTCCCAGAATGGCTTCGCGAGATTCCCGCTCGGTCCTTCGAAAGTCACCGCTGGCATCCCCGGAGGCTTCTGTCCGTGCAGCTTGGCCAGCGCTGGCTTGTAATCAAAGGTATCGACGTGACTGACCGCACCGGGGCAGAAGATCACCAGCACCTGCTTAGCCGCACCCTCAAAGTGACCCTGGCGAGGCAGGTAAGGATTATCAGGATCAATGTCAGGACGAATCGGCGCCTTCCCCGTGAACTCGGCCGGATTATCAGATGATGCCCGACCTTCCCCGGCGAGCAACTGGGCAAGGCCCAGACCCCCTAGTGAAAAACCGGTGTTTTTCATGAAATTCCGACGATCAAGCAAGCGCCGGCCGAAAGGGGTCATGTGTTCGGGATTCATTCTCTTAGCTCTTTAGCTGGTAGGTATTTGGAAGATTAGCTCTCTGGCTATAGGTAGCTGGACGGCGAAGCGTGACTTGCTGCACGTTCGCCCATCAGGGTAAGAAGGCGTATTCGTTAGAGTTGATCAGGCTGCGGCAGACAATGTTAAGACCGTTGCTTCCGGCAATGTTGGTGCAGGCCGCCAGCTCATCGGCATAAGGCTGACGAAGCAGGAGCAACTCAAAGGCACGTTTCACGGCAGCCTCAGGGTCTCCCCCGCTCTCCTTGATAGCGCGCTCAGCGATAAACTCGGACTGCTCCACCACGAAGTCGCTGTTCATCAGGTTGAGAGCCTGGAGCGGCGTCGTTGAAACGGGGCGCTTGTCTCGAACCTGTCCGCAATCAGGGAAGTCAAAAGCGGTGAAAATCTTATCGTCGACGCGTCGCATCCGCTCCTGGTAGAGCATGCGGCGCCAGGTGTCTTCGCCGTGATTATCGACCACCTCCCACTGGGCGTATGTCTTCTTCACGTTGTGGATGCGGAAGCTGCGCCCACCCATCTCAGGGTTGAGCTTTCCGGAAGCTTGGAGTATTCCATCGCGTATTACCTCAGCCTCGACCCGTTGGGGTGGATAGCGCCACAAAAGCAACGAACTCCCATCTACCTGAAGTTTTTCTTGATCCGGCAGACTAGACCGCTTGAAAGCATCCGACATCACAAGCAGGCGAATCATGTCCTTGGAGGACCAAGGAGCGACTTCCATCCGGCCCGGATCCACAAACTCAGCCGCCAGCCAATCGAGCAACTCAGGATGAGTAGGCATGGCACCAGCCAGTCCAAAGTCACTGCCGGTCGCCACTATGCCGGAGCCAAAGATGTGATACCAGATGCGGTTGACCATGACACGTGATGTGAGCGGGTGATTCGGATCCGTCAACCACTCCGCAAAGGCGAGGCGACGCTTCGAATCCGGGGTTTCGGAATCGAGTCCGAGGTCTCCGTCCATCAGGGAGAAACCGGCCGGAACCACTTCATCACGAAGGTTCTCTGGGCTGCCGCGATGCATCACGTGAGTCTTGTTGGGCATCTTGGTGAACTGGCCGACAAAACTGTGGCGCGGCCCCTCGTCGGTGAGTTCACCAATAAGACGGTGCAGCTCATCCGATGCCTTCTTGAGCTTGGGATTCTTCGCAATTCGATCAGTGGCTGCTTTGCTGGCAGCAATCTGCTTCCAACTTCCGTCGTCCTGCACCACGCTGACGCGGAAGGAAGGAAGATCTCCGCCCTTGCCCTGCAATAGGTAGTCGGTCTCAAAGTAATACTCGCGATTACTGCTGAACCGGAAGCGATTCACGGTACGCTCTTCGGGAAAGTGTAGCTCAACCCAAGGCTTCTTGCCACTGTCCTTGGGGGCTTTAGCCCGCCAGGCCATCGTGCCGAATTTGCCGTCATTGGCGTTCTTAAGCGGGTGGCGATTATCGGCAAGAGATTGGTCCTCTTTCAACTCAGTTCCGGAACGGGCCAAGGCGAGGTTATCGTTGTATTCATCAGGACCGAAAACCTGCAGTTCGTCGACTCCCACACTGGCCCAGTCAAAGTCGATGCGGAGCGCCTTTGTCCTCTGGTTGCCAAACTGAAGCTCTTTGAAGCCGCCCCAGTCTTCCTCCCAGGCACCCCCTTCGCGAAGGATAGCGCGCTGAGCGAACATCTTCGGATAAATCTCTGAGGCACGCTGGCGGCGCGGGTGATCTTCGGCAAACTCCGGGTAGCGCCCGCCAAACTCCACGCCCTGGAACACAGCACTCATGGCGTAGTAATCGGTGATCGAGATTGGATCAAACTTGTGGTTGTGACAGCGCGCACAACTAATCGTCACGCCCATGATCGAGGCGCCCACAGTCGACATGATTTCGTCCATGCGGTCGGCCCGGGCCTGGCGAATCGCGGCGGGCTCGCGACCCACCGTTGCCGCAGGAACATGAGGACCGGCGACAAGAAATCCGGTGGCCTCACCCACTCCGAGCTGGTCACCCGCCAACTGCTCCCTAATGAACTGATCATAGGGAATGTTTTCGTTGAAAGCGCGCACCACATAGTCGCGATAGATCCAAGCGTTTTTGCGATAAAGGTTCGCTTCGGAACCGTTTGTTTCAGCCCAGCGAATCACGTCGAGCCAGTGCTGCGCCCAGCGTTCCCCGAAGTGAGGTGACGCCATCAATTCATCGACCAGCGCGGCGTAGGCCGTGTCACTGTCTTCGCCATAGGCCGCCTCAAACTCTCTAACCTTCTCCGGCGTCGGTATCATGCCGGTAAGAATCACGGAGGCTCGCTTAATGAGCGAAACGGCATCGGCCGGCCGGTTGGTTTTGATGCCCTGCTCTTTGAGCTTTGCGTTAAGAAACGCATCCACCGGATTAGTGGCATCGCTCTCAGGAATCTCAGGACGCTTCACGGGAAGGTAGGACCAGTGTTCGACTTTCTCTTCGATGACCTCGTCCATCTGGCCGGGCCACTCAGCACCGGCGGCGATCCAGTCCTCGAACAACTTGACTTCTTCTTCGGAAAGCGGCGAACCCTTCGGCGGCATAATCAAATCCGGATCACTCCCGTTGATCAATTCGACGAGGAAGCTGGCGACCGGATCCCCCGGAACAATGGAGGGAATTCCAATGTCACCACCCTTGAGCAGGGACGCGCGCTGATCTACCCGAACCTCCGACTTCTGCTTGTCAGGGCCGTGACAATCGAGACACTCCGCCTCAAGAATCGGCCAGATATCCTTTTCAAAATCAACGGCCCCACTGCCTGCAGGCAGGCTCAACAGGGCAACCAGCCCGGAAAGTAGAAAAACGGTTGAGTTTCGCTTCATCATACAATGACTGTCTCTTTCACAAAAAGTTAACGCATTTTTTGGAGAAAAATCGAGCGGATCCCGTGGCGTAATAGCACCACAGTCTCCCACCGCCCCGTTTACGTAGGATCACAGCCTTCTCAGCTCACGCCGAAAGGTCCATTTTACAATTCTACTGAATGAATTCCGAACTGTTCCTCGCCTGCTTCCTGCTCTACGTCGTTGGCGTCATCGGGTTCGGCTGGTGGCTCTCCCGCCGGCGCCAAACCGGCGAAGAGTTCCTTCTCGGAGGCCGTGCCGTCCCCCTCTTTCTAACCCTCGGAACCACGATCGCAACCATGGTCGGGACGGGTTCGTCCATGGGTGCTGTAGGCAAGGCCTACACCCACGGCTGGGCGGGTGCCCTCTACGGCATCGGCGGGGCTGCCGGAATCCTGATTGCCGCCTGGCTTTTCGCCCCCGTGAGAAAGTACCGTTTCGTCACCATGGCCGAGGAAATCTCCTCCTACGTCGGGGCCAATCGTTCCGTCGCCAACCTAGTGGCGGTGTTTACTTACCTTTCCAGCGTCGGATGGCTTGGCGCGCACATCCTCGGTGGAGGAAAATACCTCGTCTATGTCACCGGGATCGATCCTCTCCTCGCCAAGTCTCTCATTGCTTGCGGCTTCAGCATCTACGCCGTGATCGGCGGCTATCGGGCTGTCATCTGGACCGACACGCTCCAGGCGATTGTACTCTTCGCTGGCTTCACCCTCACGGCCTGGTTTTCGCTCCAATTCGCCGGAGGCTGGGAAGGGCTGTCAAAGGCACAGCAATCCCTCAGCTCCACCGCCTCCCCTGTTCCAATTCTCAGTCTATTCTCTATCGCAATCGTCATTGCTGTGGGTGTGCTTGGTACACCTTCATTTCGCCAGCGAATCTATTCGGGCGATTCAACGACGGCGGTTCGAAAAGCCTTCGCGATCTCGGGTCTTCTCTACCTCGCTTTCTCATTGCTCCCCGCCATCATCGGATTGACTGCTTGCAACACGAACCCGGAGCTATCCGATCCCGATCAGGCTTTTCCTTGGATGGCGACCCAGTTACTGCCAGTGGCTATCGGTATCATCGTGCTCATTGCCGGTCTTTCCGCCACCATGTCGAGCGCCAGTTCCGATGCCGTGTCCGGTGTCACCACCGTCATCCGTGATCTTCACCAACTGGCCTTCAAGCGACTGCCCCCGCCTGAAAAAGTAGTTCGCTGCTCCCGCGTCTCACTCACCGCCACCACCCTGCTCGCTCTGGGAATGGCCCTGATTTCCGACCAGATTATCTCCTACATCGCCAGCATGATTTCCTTTTTCATCACCGGCATGTGCGTTGCCGGAATTCTCGGCCGAACCTGGGACCGCTACAATGCCCCCGGAGCCGTTGCCTCGTTGATCGGCGCATCGGCCACCGCCGGCGCTTTTCAGCTCAATGCGTTTCTCAGTCCCGACAACAACTGGAACGACATCTGGGGTAATCCCGTGATTCCTTCGCTGGTGGTTGCCACCCTCCTTGGAGTCGTTGTCTCACTGCTCACTCCAGACGATCCTTGCTCTCATGAGGAAGCGGTCGCACGACTCGCAAAAGAACGGGAGGGCATGGAAAATCCCGCGGACTAGCGCTTACCCGCGCGGCTCCGCTCAAAGAGGCTTGCAATCTCCTCAGCCGAAAGGGCCACCTTGAAAATCGCGAACTCATCCATGCGTCCGTTGAGGTTGCGGATCGCAAAGGTCGGATCCTCACGGTGAGGCAATCCCCAGTTACCGATCTCACCGTTTCCGATATGCAGCTTATCGACCAAGAACTTATCTTCGATAGCCTCGCGGGTGATTTCCTTACCGTTCACAAAGTGCGCCACCGAACGGTTCGCCGGATCAAAGGTGGAGGTGATATGCATCCACTCACCGCTCATGGACTGATCCCAGATCGGCTCTGAGAAATAAATCTTGGCGAGTCCCGCCGCCTTCTTGTTCGGGTTTTTTGGATAAACGTAGGTGTCGTCCACCATGACTGAAAGCATGAGCTGTCCATCGTCGCGGATCTGCCAGTGAGGCTCACCGTTCTCGTAACCGTCCCCGAGGAACAGGGCGCTATACCAGCGGTCGAGCGCATCAATCCTGACCCAGGTCATAAAGGTGAATGCCGGAAACTCACCGGGGATGTTGACGCGCACCCGTGATCCGGGGCGGCGAAATTCCAGCGCCTCTTTCATTCCGGGCCAGCGACCATCCACTTTCTCTGCCATGACTACCGCACCGTCGAACCCACCGTCGCGTGGCCTCGCCAGATTCGGGATCAACTTCTCCCCATTGGAGCGATCAAAGGTGTAGTAAGCGATGAGACGATCATCTTCCGCTAGGGCATCGCGGTGAGACTTCCAGAGTTCGAAATCCGTCTGTCGCTGGCGATCGGTCTGGCTCCCCATGCGATCCGCATCCGGATAGTCCACCATGCCTGCGGCTACCGCTTCCGCACCGCCATCTGACGGCAACTCCCACGCACCGCCAATCGTTACAAGTCTTTTGCCTTCTTCCTGATGATGAAATTCAATTTCGCCGTCAAAGACTTCGACGTGGCCTTCACCATCCCGGACCTTGAGACCAAACTCGGTGCCCAGGTCCACGATCTCGGTCGAGGGCGCCTGCAAGATAAAACCTCGCGCTGCCGGCGGCACCTTCATCCGCACCGCACCTTCTCGACACTCAGCCTCCCAGGCGGAATGCAGCGAAATCTCGGCAGGTCCCTCCACCGTCATCGTTGCACCGGAGAAGAACTGTATCTCGGCCGTGCCCGAAGCCAGTTCGAATACCTCGGAGCTCAGTATATCGCCTTCACGACGCTGCGTCTGGCCATCCGCCCAACTGGCATCGAAAAGACGCCCCACCACCGCAAAACCCTCAGCCGAGGGCTCGTTGGGGTTGGTCCTCGCCATATCAGCCCCTTCATTTTTGCCAGGCGACACAGTAGGCTTCGCCTGCCAATACATCCATCCGGATCCCAGCAAAAACGCGACTGCCGCCGCAGCTGCCATCGGTCCGAAAGACGGGAAACCAATAATCCTCTTCGAAGCCTTCCCATCTTCCATTTCCACGAGCTTTACCCACGGGGAGGCATCATCACCGGCATCGATCCCAGAGGCTTCATTCTGGAGGCTATTGTCGAGAGAAAGGTAACGACGCATCACCGCGCGTAACTCAGCGCTCTCGATCATGCGATCCTCGAGTGACTCAAAATCTTCTGCGCTGATCGTGCCATCGGCATAGGCGTCGATCCACTCCTGCTCTTCCGCGGTCAGGTCTTTGTATTTGGCAGGTTTCATCAGGCGTGTCCGGGTTGCTGGGTTTTCGATTCCACACACTGCATCAGCTGACGTCGAATTCGCTTCAGTCGCATGTAAAACGCCGCCGCGGTCGACCCGGCCTCCGCCGCGAGATCCTTCACTTTCACTCCCGGCGTGTAGGCCAGGGTCACAAACTGACGCTGCTTCTCGGGCAACTCCAGCAGGCAGGTCTGCAAGGCATCGTGTTCGGCCCGCCTCCCATCAAGTTCCGAGATACCTTCGTCTGCCATAAGCTCGAGGACATCCTCGCGGAAGACATGGCGGTCGCGCGCCATCTTGCGGCGGTAGGCCAGCGCCTCAAAGCGAGCAATGACGCAGGCCCACTTCATGAAATTGGTCCCTGGATCGTATTGATCAAACTTCCGCCAGATCACGATCGCGGTCTGCTGCAGGACCTCATCCGTATCCGTCCACGTCGGCAGGAGGGACCGGATAAACCGTCTCAGGTCCGGTTCGTAGTGCGCAAAACGCTGCACAAAGGTCTCGTAACGAGCGTCCTCGGAGTCAGGGGTGGGATCGTTTTCAGCCATATTTTCAATACAACACTACCATCCACGGAAAAACCTAACGCGAAAAGCTTCCGCGGAGAAAATCACCCCACATGAAGGTCAGAGGCATATGAGGTCACGGTTTTCCGCGTCGCCCCGCAAACCGAATTCTGGCAATACGCCCGGTCAAATCGCAGAAGCTCTTTGGCGAGGCGATCCAGGTTCGGCGTCTGGCAAACTTCCTTGCCGTAGATCCCCAAAGCCGTGGCACTGAAGTCGTCCGAAACGATGAAGAGAAAATTGTGCGGTCCGTCTGCCCCTCTGACCAGAGGGCCTATAGAAAGACAGAATAGGAGAACGAAAAATCGCATTGTTAGAACGATCGCTTGGGTCCGCCGGTGTCGTTGTGGGCCGGAATCGGGCTCTCAAACCCCTCGTAAGCGGATGGCTTAATTCCTTTCGCCTGTCCCTTGCCACTAAACGTATTCGGCTTGAACGGGCCGACAAACTCGATGCTTGAATCACCTTCAATCTTATCTTCCATGCCGATCGACCAATAGATTGCATTCACCAGCATGCGGCGGTAACCCTCGTTGAGAATATCTTCGGAAGTCCCGTAGAGTGACGTGAAACTGCGCCCCTCTTTTCCATCCGGGCTGTTCTTGTAAGTGCGGGTCCACTCGGAGGCCTTGGGCGGCTTGGAGGGATCTGGTTCACCGTCCTGCTCCATACTCATGAGAGGCTGTGCCGTTGTTAGAATATTCCAGTCGTCCTGCGGCTCCGCATTGTATCCACCGACATGCACCCAGATGTCGCTGACGCCTTTGAGGATCGGATGGGTTTCTTTGCCCGGCTCAATGGTTATTCGCGTGCTCTGCTGGTGGTTCTTTCCGTAGTGGCCGACCCAGGTCTGTCCCTGGACCTGGTGACCGAAGCCTTTTAAATACTCCTCGCCGTCATATTGAAAGTGATACTTGCGATAGGAGCTTTCGGAATCCTTGGGGTATCTGAAACCGTGAGTCGAGGTGCGCAGGGCCACGACCGGACCGCCGTGGTTGAGGTAGGCGTCGAGGTGCTTCATCTGCTCATCCGGCGGAGCCAGGAAGCGGGTAAAGATTACCAGGCCGTCGGCATCGTCGAGCGCTTCAATTCCGGGCAGGTTGGATTTGCCCGCGACGATGGTTCCGTCCTTTTCATCGATCCCGAACACCACGACACACTCAAATCCGTGGTGCTTTGCCATGATCCGCGCCAGTGCCGGCAGGGTTTCCTCGGAGCGGTATTCGTGATCGCTCGCAATGAAGACAAGCTTCTTCCCGTTCGCTTGGTTAGCGTCAGGTTGGTAAGTCAGCGGGCCGGCAAACAGCGACGTAGAAATGACGGTCAAAAGTAGAGCAATGAGTCGGGATTTCATGGGAGTGAGCCGGCGGGATTGAAAAACCGGCGGGAAACACCATTAAGGAATCCCCCCTGCCTGTCGAAGTGAGATTATTCCGATTCGCGCTACGATAACCGGTGGCGTGAGATGCCATGCGGTCAAATAATCCGGTCTGCTTTCCTGCACTACGCTTTTTCTCGATTGCAGAGGCATTGAGCCCGGCCCCAGCCATGCCCACATAGAGAAATCCGTCCGATCCATTAAAGATCGTATGAATTTCGGCTGTGACGCGGGGAATATCCCGAACAGGCCAGTTAGCGAACCGATGGAGCGGTGCTTCCTCCTATTGCTGAGCAATACTTTTCAAAGGCCAACATTCGAGCTAAGGCGCGCGGTCTGCCGCGTCGTCTTCAGCGTCTTGTTCGGCGATTCCTTTACTCCTCCTGCCCGGATCAAGGAAAGGCTTTATCTTTGTAAAACCAAACTGGCCGCAGTCGTTGGCCACGAGAGCGCCGCCATCTCTGGTGAGGCAGACATCCTCTCCCGCCCAATCACCACGTCGCGCACCATAAATACCTTCCCATTCTAGATTTCCTTTGGAATCCGTCTTGATCAGGTAAACCCTCCACTGACCTGAGTTCCCCGAAGGGTGTCCGCGACCTTCATATTTCTTTGTTTCATCTCCGGTGCCGGCAACGATGATCCAGCCGCCATCCGGTGTCGCCCTTGCCCCCCACACTTCATCGTGAATCCATTTGCCGTCGTAACCTCTTGGTTGACCAAAATACTTCGACCACAGAACCTTCCCTTTTGGATCCACCTTGGTTATTTCGACATCCCAGTTCTTGCTCAGAGGACTCCTTCGGGTGTGTCCAGCCTGGATCATGTTGCCGTCCGCATCCATGTCAAATCCCCAATAGACAGTGTTGTAAGTCTTTGCCCAAAGGATCTTTCCGGAAAGATCTGTTTTGAGAAGGTTGAAGTCAGGCTTGCCTTCCGTATGCGGATGCCCGGCGACAATATATCCATCGCGAACTGTCTTAATTCGGTAGCCCGAAGACATGTGCGAAGAGATGTCCCTTTTCCATTCTGTATTCCCCTCCCGATCCGTCTTTATTAAGACGCCTTTGCCCCAATTCTGGAACGTGTTTTCCGCGAGACCGCCTCTGTAGCCTGTAGCAATGATTCCTTCATCTGGAGTGATGTCAACACCTTCAAATGCATCCTCCGAACCTAAGTTCCAGGTTTTCTTCCATAATACCTCACCGGTCGCAGCATCCAATTTGATAAGCGCAGCATCGTAATTGAGGCAACCAGCGACTAGATAGTTGTTGTCGACTGTCTCTACAACGCAGTTCCCCAGATTGTATCCGGGGGTCCCGAATTCCTGAGTCCACTTGAGCTTGCCAGTGGAGTCTGTTTTGACGACAAAGATTCTTGCTGTTTTGTCATCAATGAATCCGGTGTCGCCAACCATGAGGAAGCCACCATCGCGCGTTTCGATCACGTAATGGGGGTGGCTTTCGTCTCCGCTTCCGTTGTATGCCTTGTGCCATTCCATCTCGGGCGCTTTACGAGAAACAGTATTCTCAGCGCCATCCACAAGAAATGATGTGATTGCCATGAATACTGCACAGAACAGCAAGAATCTTCTGCACATGTCTTTCTTCATATTTCCTCGGCAGAACAGTATTATTCACGGGCGGTCCCCTTTTTGCGCTACAACTGGATACTTTCGACCGCAGCTCCGCGTTGGTCCGCTCGTCTCCAAACTGAAACATCCTTCGCCGAGGCGAAAGAAAAAACAAGGTTAGGTGATGTGGATTTGGTGTTCGACTTTGGATCTAAAGCCGGGACGATTTGTTCTCCGGCTTGATCGAGTTGATCGAGAGTCAGGGAATGGTTTCCCCTAACCCATCACTTCATACTGACTGACAAAACTCTGCCACTGCATCGGACGCATCGCGTAGACGCCCTGGCAATGGCGCCCGACGCCGGGATCAAAGATCTCCCATCCGAACTCAGAGGTGCGGCGGCCATAATCGAGACGGTAAATCCAATTCCCGAACTCATCCTTACGCCAGAGGTCAGGATCGTTGCCCGGAACCACTTCAGCAAATTCCCAGACATTTCGGATCACATCGCGGTCGTATCCAGAGGACAATAACGGCAATTTGGATGCCGCCGCCTCACTCGCCTCACTCGCCTCACGGACATGCGGGTCGTTGAGCCCGGAATAGCGATAGCAATAGCAATAGCCGTCAGGATAGAGAGGACCGTTATCCTGTTCCGCGGGACTTTCTTCCTGATCTCCCAGATCAGCTGCATCGACCGCTTCAGAAGAACCCGTCTGGATCACCACTCCATCGCGGTCGACCTGTCGAATTCCCGCATGGTCAGCCGAACGGGTGTCGCCCACCGGGCCCGAATCGCTGGCTCTATCTAATGCGTCCCACCAATTCGGGAGTACCTCTTCGCTATTGTCGTAAAACATGAGAACTGAAAGTTTGAACAGTAAATTAGTTTACGCGGGTTTTGAGGAATGAAAAGCCGGAAATGTGATTTTTTGAACAGTAGGTTGAAGAACCCTTGATCTACCCATATGCAGGGCGCTCTACGAGATTGCGAAGATCTCTGGAAGAACCTGGCAGTTCCTCCTTCTCCCGGTCGACCGCCGGGATCAGGAGCAAGATCAAGAGTGAGCGCCCCAGGAGCTCTACATGTGGTATTCCTGCAGCGCGACCACGCTGAGTTCGGCGGCCTTGAGCGACTTGATTGAGCGAATCGCGGCCTGGGCGCCGCGCATCGTGGTGATGATCGGCACTCGATTAGCGAGCGCTCCACTGCGGATCCGCACCTCGTCGCGACGCGGGACGCGTCCGCTCGGCGTGTTGATGACCATCGCGATCTCACTGTTCTTGATCATGTCGAGCACGTTGGGACGACCTTCGGCGAGCTTGTGAAGCGTGTTCACCTTGATGCCCGCTTCCTCAAAGGTGCGGGCCGTACCGGATGTCGAGTAGAGTTCAAAACCGAGATCAGCAAACTCCTTCGCCAGCGGGATGGAAGCTTCCTTGTCGCGATCTTTCACGCTGAAGAAGATCTTACCCTCCAGTGGCAACTGGGAAGAGGCGGCCATCTGCGACTTGGCGTAAGCCATGCCGAGGTCGGCGTCGATCCCCATGACTTCTCCGGTGGACTTCATTTCCGGCCCCAGGCTGATGTCGATGCCGGGGAATTTAGAGAACGGGAAAACGGCTTCCTTCACGGAGTAGTGCTCCGGAGAGATCGGCTCGTTGAAACCAAGGTCAACGAGCTTCTCACCCGCCATCACCTTGGCGGCCAGCTTGGCGAGCGGTGTGCCGATTGCCTTGGAAACAAACGGCACAGTCCGTGAAGCACGAGGGTTCACCTCGATGACGTAGAGCTCTTCGTCTTTCACCGCGAACTGGATGTTCATGAGGCCGCGCACCTTGAGTTCCACGGCGAGGTTCTTGGCCGCGGCGGAAATCTGCTGACGCATGTTGTCGCTGAGCGAGAAGGTCGGGATGACGCAGGCACTGTCACCGGAGTGAATGCCGGCTTCTTCGATATGCTCCATGATGGCACCGACCACGGTGGTCTCACCGTCGGAGATACAGTCCACATCGACCTCGATGGCATCCTCGAGGAAACGGTCCACGAGAACCGGGCGCTCGGGACTGACGTCGACGGCGTTCTGCATGTAGGTCTTCAGCTCCTCGTCGTTGTAGACGATCATCATGGCGCGGCCACCGAGCACGAAAGACGGACGGACCAGCACGGGGTAACCGATGCGACCGGCGATCTCGACGGCTTCGTCAGGCGAAACGGCCGTGCCGGCCGGAGCCTGCTGGAGGCCAAGCTTGTCGAGCAGGGCGGAGAAGAACTTCCGGTCTTCGGCGAGCTCGATGCTCTCGGGCGAGGTTCCGATGATGTTACAGCCGTGACGCTTGAGGTCAGCGGCAAGGTTGAGCGGCGTCTGGCCACCGAACTGGACGATGACGCCCCAGCACTCTTCCTGCTCGTAGATGTTCAGCACATCCTCGAGCGTGAGCGGCTCGAAGTAAAGCTTGTCACTGGTGTCGTAATCGGTCGACACGGTCTCGGGATTAGAGTTGACCATGATGGTTTCAAACCCGAGTTCCTTCAGCGCGAAGGAAGCGTGCACACAGCAGTAGTCGAACTCGATCCCCTGCCCGATCCGGTTGGGACCGCCGCCGAGAATCATGACTTTCTTTTTATCACCGCCGCGGGCCTCGTTCTCGATGCCATAGGTGGAGTAGTAATAAGGCGTATAAGCTTCGAACTCAGCCGCGCAAGTGTCGACGAGTCGGTAAGTCGGGGTGACACCGGCTTCCTTGCGCTTGGCGCGAACGTCGTCAGGCGAGCTGTCGGTCAACACAGCAAGCTGGTAATCGGAATGACCGAGGCGCTTGGCGCGGCGGAAATCCATCTGGTCGAGATCAGTGCCAAGTTCTTTTTCAGACTCGAGGATGTCTTCGATGTTCTTGAGGAACCACGGATCGATCCCGCTGAGTTCATGGATCTTCTCCAGGGTCAGACCGGCTTCGAAAGCGAGGCGCAGGAAGAAAACACGCTCGGCATTCGGCGTGGCGAGGCGCTCGCGGATATAGTCGATGTCGGGAGTGCCGTCTTTGCCATCCATGCCGAGACCGAAGCGACCGGTCTCGAGGGAGCGCAGGGCTTTCTGGAAAGACTCTTTAAAAGTACGTCCAATGGACATGGCTTCACCCACACTCTTCATCTGGGTGGTGAGGGTCGCATCGGCGTCTCGGAATTTTTCAAAGGTGAATCGCGGGCACTTCACCACGCAATAGTCGATGCTCGGCTCGAAGCTGGCCGGGGTCTCGCGAGTGATGTCATTCGGAATCTCGTCGAGGGTGTATCCCACGGCGAGCTTGGCCGCGATCTTGGCGATCGGGAAACCAGTCGCCTTGGAAGCGAGTGCCGAGGAACGCGACACACGCGGGTTCATCTCGATGACGATCATGCGTCCGTCGGCGGGATTCACAGAAAACTGGATATTGGAACCACCGGTCTCGACGCCAATCTCGCGGATGACAGCGAAGGACGCGTCCCGCATGACCTGGTATTCTCGGTCGGTCAAGGTCTGGGCCGGAGCCACGGTGATGGAGTCACCGGTGTGAACGCCCATGGGATCGAAGTTCTCAATCGAACAAATCACCACGCAGTTGTCGGCCTTGTCTCGCATGACCTCCATCTCGTATTCCTTCCAGCCGAGGAGCGACTCATCGATGAGCACCTCAGTCACGGGAGAGAGGTCCAGGCCGCGGCGGACGATCGTTTCAAATTCTTCCTTGTTGTAAGCAATGCCGCCGCCAGTACCACCGAGGGTAAAGGCAGGGCGGATGATCAAGGGATAGCTGCCGATTTCCTCGGCGATAGCGAAACCTTCGTCCATGGTATGAGCGATACCGGAACGAGGCATATCGAGGCCGATCTTCTCCATGGCCTGCTTGAAGAGCAGTCGGTCTTCCCCCTTATCAATCGCTTCGGCATTCGCTCCGATCATGCGAACCCCTGATTTTTCGAGGTAACCAGATCGAAACAAATCCATCGCCGTATTCAGAGCGGTCTGACCACCCAGCGTCGGCAGCAGCGCATCCGGCTTTTCCTTTTCGATAATGCGCTGAACCACTTCCGGTGTGATGGGCTCGACGTAGGTCTTCGCCGCGAACTCCGGGTCGGTCATGATCGTGGCCGGATTGGAGTTCACTAGAACCACGGTGTATCCCTCTTCCTGAAGGGCCTTGCAGGCCTGAACGCCGGAGTAATCAAACTCACAACCCTGTCCGATGACAATCGGTCCGGAACCAATCAGGAGGATTTTCTTAATCGAAGTGTCGCGTGGCATTTTTTTTGAACCAAAATTTTAGACTCCTTGCATCTGAGGCACCAGTCCGCAACGGAGGAAAACGCTTTTTTGAAAGGTTTGCGTTGGTTTCCGGCAGGAATCCGGAACTGTGGCCGAGATTCTACTTGAAAAGCGGCTGTTTTCTCCCAAAAATGTGGAGCCTCTTTTCTTTGGACACTCGAATCATCAGCTGACACTGACCATGAACCGTCTTTTCCTCATTATCGCCGTGGCATTTTCCGGGATCACTGCCGGGCCGATCATCTGCGCGGCTGAACAATACTCCGAGATCCCCCCTGCCTTGAAGTGTCGCTACGACGCAAAGAACAAAACGTTCTGCTGGCGCTTTCCAAATTTCTCTTTCAAGCATAATATCTGCAATCCCTCTTCCGACTGCCTCGGTCACATCGTTTGGTCTAAAAAGGCCGTCACTATGACCGAGCGAGACGACCAAGGTAACCGGAGAAGCTACGAAGCCGTGGCTGTCACCTACCGAAAGGTCTACGAGAACGGTGCCTGGGGCGAAAAATTCCGCCGCACCTACCGCAAGGAGCCGACCCTGATCACTCCTCCGGTCCTGGCGGAGGTCAGCCACAAGTAGGCTATTCTGATTTCGAAACTTTCCACGCGCCCACCATATTCCGGGCATGGAATTTGATCTAACCGGCGAGCATTCGCGATACGCCTACAAACTGCTCGCCGGCCTCGTCACTCCGCGTCCTATTGCCTGGGTCACCACCGCGGATGAAGATGGGAAGGTCAACGCAGCACCATTTTCATTCTTCAACGTCTTTGGTTCCCGTCCCCCTGTCCTTGCCTTCGCGCCGGGCGACAAGGAACCGGGCATTCCAAAGGACACGGCCCGCAATATTCGCCGAACTGGCGAATTCGTCGTCAATCTGGTCGACGAAGCCTGCGCCGAAGCCATGAACCAGACCGCCGCCGTGCTCGACTTCGGCGTTAGCGAGATCGAAATGGCCGGCCTGCACACAACGCCGAGCACGAGGGTGAAGCCCCCGCGCATCAGCGAGGCCCCGGTCGCTCTCGAATGCCGCGAGTGGTCCACCCTTGAGATCGGCCGCAACCGCATGGTCATCGGGTTGATCGATCGCATCCACACCCGCGACGGCGTCCTCGACCCGGGCACCCTGCTCGTCAATCCCGACCAGTTCGCACCCATCGGCCGCATGGAAGTGCCGTCAGGTTATTGCCGAACCGAAGACCGATTCAAAATGCCAAGGCCGGAGTAGGTGGAACACCGCAGGCTTGGAGGGTCACGCTGGAGCACGAAAGCTTTTCGGCAGGCCAGATCCTCCATTTCAGCAGGAAAATAGTTTGGCAAAGCGAAATAATTCGCTTCATTTGGTGTTCGCATCGTTATTTCATGAAGGTCCCTGCCATAGGCTCTCCTTGCGAGAACTCTTACTGAACCCGCCCCTACCGAATTGTCTGAGGCCTCCACAGATCTACTTGGAAAAAACTACTTCCAGACTCGGGAGGAGCTAGCCAAGGCTATTGAATCGCTCAAGGTCATGGGTAAGGATAGTGGCATCAATCCGGCCCGTCTTGCCTTGCTCGACAATCTCATGGCGAACCTGGAGGATCCATTTCTCTTCATGGTCGTCGGCGAGGTTAATGCCGGCAAGTCCAGCCTGCTTAACGCGCTCTTTGGTGAGGACTTCTGCAAATCCGACGTGGTGCCGACAACAGAACGCATTGCCTTCTTCAAATACGGTGAGGAGGCTCACGAGTTCGACTTCTCCAAAGACATCTTCGAAATATTTCGCCCTAACGCTTTCCTCCGCGACTTCAACATTGTCGACACACCGGGAACGAACTCGATCGAATCCGAGCACCAGCATGTCACGGAGCAGTTCCTGCCCATGGCCGACCTGGCCCTGTTCGTCTTTTCGGTCACCAATCCCTGGGGTGCTTCCACCTGGGACTTTCTCGACCGCATTCACCACCAGTGGAAGAAGAAGATCGTTTTTATTCTTCAACAGTGCGACCTGCGCACCGAGGAAGAGGTCGCTGCTATTCTCGAACACTTGCAGAAGACGGCTCACCATCGCTTCGGACAGCACTTCCCCACCTTTGCCGTCTCGGCCAAGCAGGCCTACCTCGCCAAGACTTCCGAGTCTGGTAACGACGAACTTTCCGCTGCCAGCCAGATCGCAGGGCTCGAGAGCTACATCTCCGGTGTGGTCGAATCCTCTGAGCCGCGACTCGTCAAACTCGTCCATGCCTGGCGGGCCGCCTGCTACGTGCTGGGTGAGATAAAGGAACGCCTCGGTGCCGCTGCGGAAATCATCCGAGCCGACAGCGAGCTGCTCAGCGAACTGGAACCGGCCAGCCGCATACAGCAGAAGCGCACACTTAAAAAGTGTGAGCCGCTGTTTGAAGCGTTCGACCAGAGTTTCATGGCCGCCGGCCTTCAGGCTGAGCCGCTGCTCGATGCCGAATTCCGCTACATCTCCGCCCTGATTCGCAAGAAGCGGGCCGCCGAGGAAATCGAGGGGCTCATCTTTGCCACAACCATGAAAGCGGTGCACCGCAGCGTCGGGGCCGGAGCCAACGCTGTGCAGGAAGACGTTCAGCATCTCTGGGAGCGTGTCTCCGACGAGATGCGCCAGGCCTTTAAGCTTGAGCTCAGTGTGGGCGAAGACGGCGAACCCAACTGGAAAGAAGCTCACTCCCGCATCGGTAAAAACGTCGCCTCTGCGACTCAGCAAGCGCTGCGCGAACTCCATCTCAAGGACGAACTAGCGCGACTCTTTGCGCAGCGCAGTAAGATCATCTGGGTATTTATTTTTGTGTCCATTCTTTCTATCCTTGGCGGCGTGATTCTCTCCATGCTCCAGATCAATCCCTGGAACGCGATCGCCTTCGGCGCGGCCGGTGGCTGCCTTGCCCTCGGGGCCGTAGCCGGCGCCACCTCAGTCCGCAAGATTCGTGGTTTCTACATCGGGATGCTCGAGAAGCACCGGGAAACCGTGGCTCAGAAACAACGGGACGCTTTTGCCGACGGCACCTTCAAGTTCTACGAAGACTTTGTCGCCCTCTTCAATCCGCTGCGAAACGTCTGTCAGCAGCACCGCGACAAATACGAGCCCCAGCTCAAGATCATTCGCGAGACAGAGAAATCGCTCGCCGGGCTGGAACGCATTCTCGCCCCGGTTGAAAGAGCACTCAACGCGAAGAAGAAATAAACCGGACGCGGGAGGCCGAAAAAATCGCCTGTCCGTGGAAGCCTGTCAGACCGATTGCGACGGCTGGTCGACGAATGCTTTTTCAGCAATGTCACAGATGAGGTGTCCGGCAATAAGATGACATTCCTGAACGCGTGCAGTGATGCTGGAAGGAACCGCAAGGGTCAGGTCCGCGACCTCGGTGCACTTGCCACCACCCTCGCCGGTGAAGGCAAACGTGGTAATCCCATGATCCTTGGCAAACCCGAGTCCGCGAATGACGTTGCCGCTACTCCCAGATGTGGTGATCCCGACCACGATATCCTTATCATCGCAGAGAGCTTCGATCTGCCGGGCATAGATGGCTTCATAACCAAAATCATTGGCGCAGGCCGTGATAATGGAGGTGTCAGTGGTGAACGCAATCGATGGGAGTCCCTTTCGGTTACTGACAAAACGCACCACAAACTCGGCCGCAAAGTGTTGAGCATCCGCAGCGCTGCCACCGTTGCCGAAAAAACAGACTTTGCCGCCCTGCTTGAGACATTCAACGACTTTGGCACCCATTTGATCAATCACTTCGGAGCAGGCTTCTTCAAACTTGGCCACCGTCACGGTGTGATCAGCAATGGTCTGGTGGATTAGTTCACTGGATGACATAAATCAAATCACTCGGGGATTATGAGACGACGGGAATGTCGTTGGGAAATTCGTGGGTCACGGCAGCCAGCAACTCCTCCCTCTCGATCGGAGTCGTCCCCAATTTTCCAACAACGATGCTGCTGGCCAGGTTTGAAACATGAGCCGCATCTGCCGCACCGAGACCAGCGCAGAGGCCTAGGGTGTAAATCGCGATCGCCGTATCACCGGCACCGGAGACATCAAAGACTTCCCGGGCCCGGGCGGCGATGTGAACGGGTTCAGTATCGCCGGAGAATACCAGCATCCCCTGCTCACCGAGGGTCAGCAAAACCTGCTGGCAGGCCCACTTGTCTAGGAGGGTCTTTCCCACCGATAGCAGAGGCTGATCCTGCAACGGATCGACGCCCTCGTCGCGAAGTTCGTCTTCGACACCAGCACAGGCAAACGCTTCGGAGCGGTTCGGCTTCACTGTCGTCACGCCCCTCCACTCGATCAAATTGCCGGGCTTAGGGTCCACCGTCACGACCACGTCGTGTTTTGCCGAGAGAGAGAGCAGGCCACTAACCAGTTCAGGGGTGATGATGCCCTTGCCGTAATCTTCGATAATGATGCCGTCCAGTTTCGGCAGGATGGGCTCAACCTTGCTAAGCAATGCTGCGACCTGTTCCGGACTTGCGGTGCGACGCTTCTCGCGATCGATGCGCACGACCTGCTGGTGACGAGCCACCACGCGAGTCTTGGTGATGGTCGGGTAGTCCTCGCTTTGAAGACAGCATCCGACCCCAATGCCACACTCGGCCAGCGTTTCAGTAAGAAGCCTGCCGTTCGGATCCTGACCGAACAACCCGGCCAACTCCAGCGAGGTCTTAAAAGGAGTCATGTTGCGGGCCACGTTGGCAGCCCCTCCAGGGTAACGGGATTCACGCTGCACCTCAACCACAGGGACCGGCGCCTCAGGTGAAATACGCGATACGCCACCCCAGATAAACCAGTCTAGCATGACATCGCCCACCACGAGAATACGCTGCTGCGAAAAGCGCTCCAACAGAGCTTGCGGTGCGATTGTTTCTCCCATATTTGGCGCCAAGCTAAGACTTCTAATAAACGAATGCAACCATCGAGGCATCATGCCCCGACGGAGAAAAACGGTCACGAACCCCGGATTTCTCGTCGGATCTCGCCCGGACGCGTCACCGCTTTCAAAGACACTTCCGCCTCGCGCTCCTCGCCAAGCCAGTCTAGCAGGACTTTGACGCGATCCCGGCCGGAAACGAGCTGAGTCACGATCGTTTTCAGCCCGACCATGGGACCCTCCGTGAGGACTACTTCATCCCCCTCGACGATGGTCGGTTCGATCACCCGGATTTCGTTCTCTTCCTCGGGAAATTCCCGCTTCAGCTCCTCGATATAAACGTCCGCAATCTGCGGGTAATAATCGGCAAATCGAAGCACCCCCGTGACGCTGGTTGTCGCGTTGACGGCCCGTAGTTCGCCGGTCAGACCAAACTTCGCAAAAATGTAACCGGGAAAAAGCGCTTCCACGAACCAGACCTTGCCCCGCGCTGTCGATTTCTCGAAGCGAATTCGCGGGCAGAACACCTCGTCGAGATTGGCAAACCCCTGCAAATGCCTAGCCGCGAGGTGCTCGCTCTTGGGTTTTGTGCGCACGCAATACCAGCCGTTTTCAGGCTGCTCAACAGGTTCCGGCATTGAAAGAAAATCGTGGTGAGGTGAAATAAAATCCTAACCCTTCTCACCAATGATTAAAGGCGGATTTGTCCTCTGAAGACAGATTCCACCCTTCACGAATTCTTGCGAAAGCGGGGATTCTCCGTTACCAATCCCCTCCGGCAGGCAGCTGCCGAATTTCTGAACATGCCAAAAAACCCGGAAACGCAGGCCCCCATTCGGGCGATCGACGTCGCCACGGCCTCTCCAGACGAGTTGGCGAAACAGCGCAAAGCCGTTTTCCGCCGTCTCCTGGGCTACATCAAGCCCTACAAGAGCCGCCTCGCTTGGGGTATCTTCTTTGGCATCCTCGCCGGTGCGGTGAACGGATTTCTCGTCATCGTCATCCGCATGGTGCTCGACGTGGTCAACTCCCCCGACGGGATTGCCGAGGCCTACTACCCGTTCGAGGACATGCCTATTTTCTCGGACTTCTCGATTCAACCTCCGGCGTCCGACAGTCCCTGGACCTTTGTCGCAGCGGTCTGTCTCAGCATCCCTGTCCTGTTGCTTCTCCGGGGCATCTTCCACTACCTCCATGCTTACTGCATGCTGTGGATCAACATGAAGGTGCTCTACAACCTGCGCGATGAGTCTTTCACCGGCCTGATTCGCCAGTCGCTGTCTTTTTTCAACCGGGTCAAGCAGGGCGAACTGATCCAGACCGTCGCCAACCAGACCCGCACCACCGCCGACGCCAGCAGCCAACTTCTCAGCGGACTGATAAAGCACCCGACCGGCATCCTCGCCATCGTCGTGACGATTGCCTTAATCGATCCTCTCTACACCTTCGGGGCGCTTGTCGTTTTCCCGATCTGCGTTCTCCCAGTGGCCATGGTCAGCCGTAAGGTGCGAAAAGCGGGCGGGCGCGAAGAGCAGGAATCTGAGGGACTCATGGTCACCCTCCACGAAAGCTTCAGCGGCATTCGCCTCGTCAAAGCTCACGGACGGGAGGAATACCAGCGCGAACGTTTCAACATCGGCAACAAGCAGATCACCAAGTTCATAATTCGCTGGAGAAAGGCAATGGAGATTTCCAGCCCCTCAGTGGAAATTGTCGCCTCCCTCGGTATCTGCGTCGGACTCGTTTACGCCTGGATCGCCAACGTCAAACTCCAGGATTTCATGGCCGTGAACCTCGGCCTCATCAGCCTTTATCCGCACGCCAAAGCTCTCAGCCGGATCCAGGTTCAGGTGCAGAAGTGCTTCGTCGCTGCGCTTAAAGTCTTCTCCTACATCGACGCGGAGCCCAATGTCAAAGACGCGCCTGACGCTAAAGTGCTGAATGGATGTCAGGGCACGATCGAGTTCGACGATGTCACTTTCTCCTACATCAAAGAACGCGCTGCCCTCGAGAATGTCTCGCTCAAGTTTGAAGCCGGCAAGCGCTACGCTCTCGTCGGCCAGAGCGGCTCGGGCAAGTCGACCATCCTGTCGCTGATCATGCGCTTCTACGACACCGACTCGGGTGCTGTGAAAGTCGACGGACACAACATCAAGGAATACACTCAGTCCTCTCTGCGCGACCAGATCGGCCTCGTCAGCCAAGACACTTTCCTCTTTCACGACACCATCGAAAATAACATTCGCTACGGCCAGCTCGATGCGAATGACAAGGAGGTCCACAAAGCCGCCCTGCTCGCTCACGCCGAAGAGTTCATTCTCGACCAGGTCAACGGCTATGACACCGTCATCGGCGACAAGGGCTGCAACCTCTCCGGTGGCCAGCAACAACGCCTCTCCATCGCGCGTGCCATTCTGCGTGACGCCCCCATCCTCTTCCTCGACGAGGCGACTTCCGCGCTCGACTCCGAATCAGAGAAAGCGATCCAGGAAGCCATCGAAGAACTTTCCCGGGGGAAGACCGTGGTCGCCATTGCCCACCGTCTCTCCACCGTGCTCGGCTCCGATGAAATCGTGGTCATGAAAGACGGCAGCGTTCTCGACGTGGCTCCTCACGAGGTTCTTCTCGAACGCTGCGAGGAATACCAGCGCCTCTATCGTCTCCAGTTCGCTGAAGATTGATTCACCGAGTAAGTCTTTCTCCCGGGCTGAATTCCGCTATAGTCCCGTCCATGTCCTCCTCCTCCGGAACAACCCGCAAGGGTGGCTACGCCCTTAATATAGCGGCCGCCGTGGTGTTTATTCTGCTCGCCCTCTGGAACCTCATTGCTGACGCCAGCCTAAGCACGCACCTACTCCTGCAATCCTCGTGGGCCACGCCCATTCTCTGGCTCTTTCTTTCCACCTGGTTCATTGGCGGACTTTTCCTCGCCTGCTTCCCGAAACGCATCTTCATCACCGCATCCATCATCCTGATGCTTCGCGGATCGATGGGATGGCCACTTTCACTGGCGATCGGCCTTGAAGCCGCCTGTCATTTTTTCAATGCCGCCCTCGTATCGATTGCCGCCGGGTATCTCGTCTGGCTGTTTGCCAGGCCTATTCGTTTTTACCAGCGTCCCTGGTTTCGCTGGCAACACACTGCGATTGCCTTTGTTTCGTGGGCAGCTCTCGGCATCCTCTCATTTGGCACGACGCTCTTCGGGCTCGCCGCCACGGTCGATGAGATCTCCAGCGGCTTCGTCCAGATCACGCCGCGGGGAATCACCTTTACCGAAAAAATTCTTGAGAAGGACGAGCGCCGCGTCCACCTCATTGGGCTGGCCCACATTGGGGAGGCAGGTTTCTACAATGATCTCAAGAACACCTTCAAGCAACCCATTGAAGGCGGACGTCTCATACTGACCGAAGGGGTCACCGATGAAAGCAACATTCTCCCAGACGGCTTCAAGTCAGGCAACACCTATGCCGGCTTCGCAAAGCAGCTGGGGCTCGAGGAGCAGAAGAGCTTCGAGGGACGAGGTGATGAGTCCTCCGAGCAAACCTGGGCGGATCTCGGTGTCACTTTTATCAACGCAGATATCGATATCTCGGAGCTTCACCAGCCCCATCTCGAACTGCTCGTTACCCTGCTTGAGACGATGGAATCCGGAGACCTGCTAGAGAGCTTCATCGCATCATCATCCGTCCAAGTTTCTTCTGAACAGCTCGAAGAGTTCCTTCTCGACGGTCTTATCGGCAAG
This sequence comes from Verrucomicrobiota bacterium, assembly GCA_002862135.1. Classification (GTDB taxonomy): domain Bacteria; phylum Verrucomicrobiota; class Verrucomicrobiia; order Verrucomicrobiales; family DEV007; genus Arctic95D-9. The sequence goes on from PKCI01000011.1 coordinate 51,249, forward strand.
CGCAACGACCACCTCATGCAAGTTTTCGAAAACGCCTATCATGATTTCGAGGAGATCTACATCCCCTGGGGCGCCGCCCACCTGCCCGATCTCGAGCGGCGATTTCTTTCCGAAGGCTTTTCCCTGATTTCAGAGAAAAAACGACTCGGCATCGGATTTTAGAATGAGTTACCTAAGCCGGGTCGGAGGTTAAATCTGCAGCGTTTCCTGAGGCTCCAAAGAAAACAGATCAGCCAAAGATTAAACCAAGGGGAAGTTCCGCCTCGACCGCAAGACACGCCCTCGCTCGAAACTCACGGCACTATCACACATCATCCCGAACCATCTCGATGCGGTCGCACACACTTGTTCCAAAGTCAGGCCAATGGAACGAGGCTTCGCAGATTTCGAGCGAGGTCTCACGCATCTGCTTGAAACAATCAGTGTCATCGATGACCTGCCTTATACTTTCGAGCAGGCTGTCCGTCGTCAGGGCAAGAAATGTGTTCCGGTCTCTCCAGAGGCATCTCATGTGAGCGTAGCAGCACACTGGAAAAGCCAGATCATATCCTACCTCGCAAATACCGCAGGAACAACCTTTTGCAGGTCAGCTGATCAGGCAAGATAGCGCTCGGCTTCCGCGATGGTAGGCAAATGTCCGCGCCCGCCCAGCGCCCCCGCATTGCAGGCTGCCGCGGCACTGGCAAGAGCGGCGCAGCCTTCCCAGCAATCACCGCGATTAGCCGCAAAGAGAAAGGCGCCGTGAAACACGTCACCACAACCGGTGGTATCAACCACCGGATCGACAGAAAAGGCAGGCTGATGAAAGTATTCTCCTTCCACGGTCATAAACCAGCTTCCTTCGGAACCGTTAGTAATGCCGGCAACTGATGCCCCCCATTGCGAAAGCCCCTCGAGTTGCTTGTGCCGCTCATTGGTTCCGGACAGTTTTGCGGCAAAGTCAGCCGCAACGACCAGGATATCGACCATGGGCAGAAGCTCGAGAAACTTGTCGTCGTAACGATGGGCACCACCATCAAAGGAAACGCGACCTCCGCTTTCGCGAACTACGCGCGCCGCTTCAATGCAAGCGGGCCAGTGGCGGCCATTGAGATGAAGGATAGAGCACTGCTCGAGAACTTCGCGGGGCAACTCTTCCGTCGACAACGGGGTGAAATTTCCCGCCCGGAAAACAATGTGACGCTCCCCGTCGCCACGGCGCACTAGCACGTTACCGAAACTACTCCGGCAACCCGACTCGAACTGGAGATACTCCGTATTGACTCCGTGCACTCGATATTCATGGCGAATTAAGTCACCGGCCCAGTCCGATCCAACTCGGTCGATGATACCTGCCCTCGCCCCGAGACGGGATGCGGCACAAAGTGCTGTCGGGACTGGTCCGCCACCCATCATGGCGGAATCAAGAACTTCGGTGACGCCTGTTCCCTCGGGAAAAGCGTCGACCACCTGGACCGAGTCCATCATGGACATCCCCAAACCGAGGATTTCCAGTGTTGAACTCGAGCACGCTGACATCAGCTATGGTGAGTCTTCAGCCAGGAGATAACCGCTTCGGTCATCTTGCCCTCTCCGTCACCACTGAAGACATGATCCACGCCCTCGAGGATGACCAGTTCTTTTGGCTCATAGGCAGCCCCATACATTTCCTGTCCTTCTTCCACAGGAACGACGTCGTCTTTGTCACCGTGAACGAGCAACCACGGCACCTCGATCTTCTCGGTCTTGTTCAGCACCGTGTTGATCTTGTTCATATCGTCGACATAAGCCTTGGAAAGCGGGCAGCCCTCTTCGTCCCACATATTGCCTTTGCCGGGAGTGACCTCGCCGAACTCGGTTTTGCAGAACTTCTTAGTGTGCACCATGCCGGCGAGAGAGACGAGCAACTCGATGCGCTCATCCTTGGCTGTAGCAAGAACACCGACAGCGCCGCCCATGCTATGACCGGCGTAGCAAATACGGTGGTAACCTTCTTCCTCGGCCGAGTCGACAATGGCCTTGAGGTCTTTGACCTCCTTGGAGATGGTGCAGGCTTCGAACTTACCGTCTGATTTACCATTACCAGCGAACGAAAAACGCAAGGCATTAAAACCGGCTTCAGCGAGCGCTTCGGCGAGGGCAACCGCCCAGGGACGGTCCTTGTCACCAGTCACTCCGTGACCAATGATCACAAGCAGTGAGGAATCGGTAGGATCACCGTGAAACTCGTAATCGAGGTTCTCTTTCGATGAGTTGAGGATTTCGAGGTGCATGGAAACGGCGGGTAAACTGAGAAGACAGGCAGATGGTTAAAACTGAGTGTCGAAAACACGAACCTCTCTGAACCAAGGACCAAACTTTTCAACAAAAACATCGTGCTCAGGGTGGATCTGGTAGGCGTTATGTTGGTCAACACATTCAAACTCAAGCACCAGCGCGTAGTCGAAGCTGTTGTGAGTGACCGGACGTTCCGGGGTTTCTGCCGCACGGCCGAAGCTGCCGGTAGATACAACATCGATCTCGAAGAGCGCACCCAGGCCGCCCTCAAACGCAACCTTGTCGTCATCGCTGAGAGACTCGTCGAGCCAGAAGTAGACGTTGTGTCGAACCATGCTCGGAGCCTAGAATAGCGATTTGGCAATAGCAACCAGTGACTCGAAACATGACAAATTTTTTGCGCTGTTACCGGACCAAACAATCCGGTTTTCAGCTCCCGTTCTCTAGCACCGTCTGGATATGAGGGGTGTAGAGGTCAGGCTCCAGCAGAAAGGAGTCATGCCCCTTCTCGGAGTGCACCGTCAGGTAAATGTGCGAAACATCGGATTCCTTGAGCAGACGCACGAGGGCGGCCTGCTCTTCGGGGTAGAAGCAGTAATCCTCGTCGATACTGAAAACGAGGTACTGGTGACCTGCTTCATGGGAGCGGGCAAAAAGATCGTCCGTATCGACGGCGTTCCCGTCGATGACAGGATCATACTGGCTCCACATCTCGCAGATGCGCAAGTAGGTGTTCGCATCAAAGCGATCGGTAAACTTTTTCCCCTGATGAAGCATGTAGCTTTCCACGTGATCGTGAGCACGATACCAGGAAAAGCGGTCCTCCGGCTGAACGACGTCTTTGCTGGCGCGTCGCTGAATCGCATTGAGATGCACAAAGGTCTTGTGACTGATCATCCTCGCCAGTCCGAGCCCGGTATCCGGTGCCCCGGTTTCGTAGTATTCGCCGGCCTGGAACTTGGGATCATTTTCAATCGCGAGGATTTGCTCGAGAAGAATGATGCGATTCAAAACGGTGGTGCGCACGCCGGTCGCAATCGGGATGACAACGCGGACCCTCTCTGGATGAGTGGTCGCAAAACTGATGCAACAGAGACCGCCGGTGGAAGGCCCTACAACGGCGAGCAACTGACCAATCCCCAGCGCATCAAGCAAAAGCGTCTGGCTGCGAACGATGTCATTGACCGTCACATGGGGAAAGGCGGATCCGTGTGGCTTGCCGGTCTCCGGATTGATCGTCGAAGGTCCGGTAGAGCCATAACATCCCCCGACGTAATTCGCACAAATAATGAAATACTTATCAGTGTCGAGGGCTTTGCCCGGGCCGATGAAAAGCTCCCACCAGCCGTCGTTGCATTCCTGAGTCCATAAATCGTTTCCTTCAACTGCCGGGTTGTAGCCCGCAGCGTGCTGGCTTCCGGAAAAAGCATGGAAGAGCAGAATCGCGTTCGACTTCTCCTCGTTGAGTGTTCCGTAGGTCTCGTAGGCAATCGTGACATGATCTAACGATTCGCCGTTCCGGAACACGAATGGTTTGTCCGGTGTCGCAATTACCTGGAATTGGGTTTTGACCTGTCGCAGTTCACTCATCAAGTTTGAAGGGCCGAAAAGTTAAACCTGATTCTCATGTCCCGCCAATCATTTAGCTGTCATAACAATCGTCCCACTCCTGCTTGCTCGGCTGGTTGGATAGGCCATAGTTTAACCTGTGAGCTTACTCGATCGCATCTTTTCTCAACTACCTGACCCTGTCGATAAAGACGGTGGTCACATCCGGTTGGTGGTCGGACTCGGCAATCCGGGACCGGAATATGACAAAACCCGCCACAACATCGGATTCGAGCTCGTCGATGAGATAGCAAAGGAGCGGGACCTGAAATGGAAGCGTGACCGGAAATTTCGCGCGAAGATCGCATCTACCACTTCTTCCCTCGTTCTTGCCAAGCCCGTCACCTACATGAACCTGAGCGGCAACGCCGTGGCCCGCCTCGCCCGCTTCCACAAGCTCAAACCCGATCAGATCCTGGTGGCCTACGACGACGTTGACCTGCCCATTGGCCGGCTTCGTTTCCGGGCGAATGGCTCCGCCGGAGGGCACAACGGGATTAAATCCATCATCGAATATCTAGGAACCAAGGAATTCGCCCGTTTGAAGATCGGAATCGGCGCAGCAGGGGGTCGGGAAGCCATGGTTGGCCACGTTTTAGGCCGTTTTGACTTAGAAGAATGGAGAGAAATGCAAAAAGTCCTAGCCATTGCTGCAGATGGGGTAAATTGTGCGCTTTCCGACGGACTGGACGCGGCAATGAACCAGTTCAACCGGCGGACCGAAAAAAAGGAAGGTAACGAAACATAAGCGTTGGATTATCAATCAGATACAGTTCATGAAACGTAAGTACGAAGGAGTCTATATCCTGAAAATGCAGGGACAGGAAGAAGGCGTCGAGGAAATGGTGGGTAGCATCACCAAGGAACTCGAGTCTAGTGGCGCCACTCTTGAGCAAATCGATCGCCTCGGCCGCAGAGAGTTTGCTCACAGCAATCACGCTAAGCAGAGTCACGGCTACTACGTGCAGTTCCAGTTCGAAGCTGAGCCTGCCGCCATCGACAATGTTGAAGCCCGCCTGAAGCTGAATAACCAGGTGATGCTCCAGCATTACCGCCGCCTCTAATCCATCCGGTCTTCCGGAAGGCCCAGAACGAGGCGAAGACTGCAACGGTCTATCATTCTTTCGTTATAAGCTTCCTCAGGAATTACCCCCTTTGGAGGCTTTTTTGGCGACAGCAGCGAAAAACGGGCCCATATTTCACGTCCTCAATTTGAAAATTTTGACGGATCCTACCCCGCCATCTTTTTCAGCCCTCACCGTCAATAACCCTCCTCCTCAACCCAGACTCTCTCCTCCTGCCCGCATATGAACGTAGATCGCGCGACGCTCGACTTCCTCAACGCCTTTTCCGAAGATGAAAAGAGAGAAGGCCAGAAGCTTCACGACGAAGGTGCTGTAGTTCAAATTTTTGGAAACCATATTATCATCCAGGGAAAAATTGAAGATGCAGACTGGTCTTGCCGCACCCGACTGCAACTTCAAGGGAATGAGTGGGTCGGCGAAGCCGATGAAAAGAGCGATTCAGGCCGCGCCGCGCTTTACGCAACCATGCTCGAAAAGGTGGCCCGCAAAGGCGACCTACCTGAGGCCCCCAACGAAGTGGGCGAACAGTCTCTGACCGATGTCATTGAAACGAAACTGGGCCGTGGCTTGACCGGTGAAGAGGACGAATTCCTCGGCAAGCTGGAGCGTCGCTACCGTCGCTTCGAGCTCGAACGCGAGATTTTTGACTCTGACTTAGTGCGTCTCAATCCGCGCTGGCCCATCGATACCTTCGATCCCCTCACCCTCTGGCCGACCCCTCCGAACGACATTCTCGAATTCTGGAATTACATCGCTCACGCGTTTGAGAAAGGGAACTTTGAGTATCCTGAATTCCTTGAAGTAGTCACCGACCGCGAGTGGACCCGTCAGCGCATGGAGGAATGGGAACGCCGCCGCGAAGAAAGCGAGTGGCGCTACCAGGTCGAAGTGTTTGAAAAGCGCCCCATAGAAGACGGCGTTGAAGGCATCGAGTTTCGCCTGCGGATCAGCACACGTGAAGCCCGTCTCATGGTGAAGCGAGACGGAGAAGAAGAATTCTCCCGCATCGCCAACGAAGAGGACTACGAGTCTCTTCAAGGGCGCTACACTAACGGAGGCTTGCGCATGGATGCCGGCTCCGAAATACTCTGGAGTAAATTCAATCTCGCTGTCGATCCCGATGAAGGCACGGACGGCGGCCTAACTCTCGACAACATCGAGAACTGCCGTTTGCTCAATCGACTTTTCCACCAGCCTGAATTGAAGGGCCTCGTCGTTAATCTTGACGAGCATCCCTACCAAATCAGCGACAAGCCACTCCACTGGGTTTGTCGGGAAGACTCCATGGGCACCCAGGACTATGAGCTACAACTCGTAACCGGGGACGACCGCGATGTCTCTCACACCGTCCGTCTGCTGCCCGGTGACGAAGCACTTTATATGAGTGATGAATGGGTCTTCACAGGCCCTGAACACTGGGTGAAATCCGACACCCTGATCGACCCTCGCGTCACCATTCCGAAGACGGTGGTTGAAAGCGAATCCGGTGTCGCCTTCCTATTCCGCCTCGGAGCCCAAGTGCCCGATTCCCTCGAAAAACGTATCGAAGAAGAGGAACTCAACATCACCTTTGAACTCAGCATCTCCTCTCAGGCCACCGGTGCCAGCAGTGAGCACATGCTGATGAAGATCCTCGCGGAAAACAGCACAGGCACCCGGGAAGAAATTCTTGGTCGCGAAGGCTGGGACGTAGTCCAGCGTCCTGAAGTGGCCGGAGATACTCTCTATCGTTACGACCGCACCTTGCAGCGTCGCGTTGGCTCTCTCATTGCTTCGATGCAGCCCACCTACGACGGCAACCTTGGTTGTTATCGCTCACGGGTGACTAAAAATTTCCCGGACAAATACGCCGAGTGGCTTGAGACCCTTCCCGAAGCGATCAATATCAAGGCGGACAAGGATCTCGCCACGCTTGAAGCCGAGCCGGTTGAAGCCCAGGTTTCTTTCGAAGTGGTCGACGAAAACATCGACTGGTTCGACCTTAAGGTCGTCGTCAAAGTCGAAGGCATGGACCTCTCACAGGAGGAAATCCGCACCCTCGTTCAGGCTCGCGGCGAATTCGTCCGCATGGAACGCGGCGGATGGTTGCGCCTCAAGATGAATCTCAGCGACGAACAACGGCAGGCCGTTTCCCGCATTGGACTCGATCCCTTCGACCTCACCGGCGAGGTACACCGCATGCACGCCCTCCAGCTGGCCGAGCCGCTGGCAAAAGAGGTCTTCGACGCTGCAGCGTGGGAGAAAATCTCCAACCGCGCCAACAACCTGAAGCTGCAAGTGCGCCCGGAGGTCCCTCCCGGTCTCAACGTCAATCTTCGCCCCTACCAAATCGAAGGTTTCCACTTTCTCTCCTATCTCGCCACGAACCAGTTCGGTGGCATTCTGGCCGATGATATGGGTCTCGGTAAAACGATCCAGTCGCTCACCTGGCTGCTCTGGATGCGCGACCAGTTTGGCGACAACCCACCGCCTTCACTCGTGGTCTGCCCGAAATCAGTGCTCGATATCTGGGGTGATGAAGTGGTAAAAGCCGCTCCGGCCATTCGAGTTCAGGTGCTGCGTAACCGAACGGAGCTCGACGTTTCCCGCCTTGGCAAAGATATTGACCTGCTTGTCATCAACTACAGCCAGCTCCGGACCTGCGCCGAAGAACTGCAGACGATGAAGTGGCTAGGCATTATTCTCGATGAGGGTCAGCAGATCAAGAACCCCGACTCCAAGGCAGCCAAGTCCGCTCGCGCGCTGGAGGGACAGAATCGCCTAGTCCTCACCGGTACACCGATCGAGAACCGCCTTCTCGACGTGTGGAGCCTGATGTCTTTTGCCATGCCGGGAATCCTCGGCGACCGCAAGTATTTCCGCGAGCACTTCGACCGCCGCAAGGACAACCAATCGCAGACACGCTTAACGGCCCGACTGCGCCCGTTCCTCCTGCGACGCACCAAAGGAGAGGTCGCCCTCGACCTACCGCCCAAAATCGAGGAAGACGTCTTCAGCGAAATGGAAGACGTCCAGAAGCAACTCTACCAAGAAGAGCTCGAGCGCATCCAGAAGGTGCTGCTTGGTGTCGAAAACGACGCGAGTCTCCGTAAAAACAGCTTCGTCATCCTGCAGGGCCTCATGCGCCTGCGCCAGATCTGCTGTCACCCGGGCCTGCTTGATTCCAAGTATCTAGGCGAGCCCAGCTCGAAGCTGAATGGCCTCTTCTACCTCCTCGACCAACTTCACGAAGAAGGACACAAAGTGCTCGTCTTCTCGCAGTTCGTGAGCATGCTGGACATCATTCGTGATGAACTCGAGGAGCGCGACCGCCCCTTCAGCTACCTGACTGGTCAGACCAAGAATCGTCACGAGGTCATCAGCGATTTCCAGGAAAGCAAGGATCCCAAGACCTTCCTGCTCTCACTCAAGGCGGGTGGTAGCGGTCTCAACCTGACTTCCGCTAGCTACGTGGTTCTCTATGATCCATGGTGGAACCCGGCGGTTGAGAACCAGGCCATTGACCGTTGCCACCGTATCGGCCAAGAAAGCAAGGTGAATGCCTACCGCCTTCTTGTGCGCGAATCCGTTGAGGAGAAGATCCGAGTGCTCCAGCAGCAGAAGAGCGCGATGATGACCAGCGTGCTCGGTGAAGAAGGCTTCACCCGCAACCTCGAGATGGACGATCTCAAGTTCCTCTTCAACGCCGGCCACGTGGTCGACGAGAAGGAAGAGGACAAGAAGAAAGCAAAGGCCTAGGTTTTGAGGTTTTCAGGAAAAAAAAGAAGCAAGCCGTTCCCGGCTTCCCCCTGAATAACTGAACTACTGAATTCCTTACCTATTCTGCCACCTTCTTCCGCAGCTCCTTCATTTCGGTATCAAGCTGAGAGAGATAAGCGGAAGTTGCCTTGAGACGCTTGGTTGTGAGTTTGGCAATAAACTCATAAAGCGCTGCGTAGAAAGGGGCGTTGTCCTCCTTGGGCATGAGGTGACCAAGGAACTTCTGATCCACCGCAAGGCAGAAAGAGGTCTTGGTCGCAACCACAGTTGCCGAACGGACCTCGTCCTCCAGAGCAGCCAGCTCACCGAAAATGTCCCCGACCTGATCCATGGTCACAAGCTGTTCCCCACCCTTCATCACAGCCACTTCACCGGCGAGGAGAATGAAGATACGGGAGGCCTCGTCGCCCTCACTGATGATCGTGTCACCAGGGTCACAATCGAGGAAGGCGGAGGCATGCAGGACTTGATCGAGGTGGTCCTTGGAAAAGGCCTCGAGGAAAGGCACTTCCATCAGGGTTTCCGGGATCTTGTCTTCGTCGTGGATGTAGGCGTATTCTTGCACGCCGGCACTATATGAATCGCCTCTAGGGCTGTCGAGCCAAGAAAGAGGCGATAAATCAAGTCTTCAAATAGGTACAAAAAAAGAGCGGCGGGGCATCAACCCCACCGCTCTCGCTGGTCTCACTATGAAACTTTTAAATTACTGCATATGGTAGGCAGGAGACCCGTGCTCGGCCACGTCCAATCCCTCTGCTTCCTCTTCCTCGCTGACGCGAACTCCCATGATCAACTTGATCACGAAGAAGACAACGAAAGAGAAGATGAAGGCGAAGAGGTAAACACCGATCACTCCGATGAGTTGGGACATGAAGCTGGCACCGCCGAAGATTGCGACTGCCAAGGTTCCCCAAATACCAACAGTTCCGTGGACTGAGATCGCTCCAACCGGATCGTCAATCTTGATCTTGTCGAAGAAGAGGATTGAGAACACCACAATCACACCACCAATAGCTCCCATGATCACGGCAGCCCATGGCGAAACAGCGTCAGCACCGGCCGTGATACTCACGAGACCAGCCAAGATGCCGTTGAGGGCCATGGAAAGGTCAGGCTTTTTCAGCACGATGACGGACACGAGGATGGAGGCAACAGCACCAGCGGCCGCGGCCAGCGCAGTCGTGGTGAAGACAAGTCCGAGAGGTCCGGGGTTGGCGGAGAGAACGGAACCGCCGTTAAAGCCGAACCATCCGAAGAAGAGGAGGAACACACCGATTGCCGCAAGAGGCATGCTGTGACCAAGGATCGGTTTGATGCCGTCTTCGGTATACTTACCCTTACGCGGCCCGAGGATCACCACGCACGCAAGCGCTGCGGCACCACCAAAGCCGTGGACCACGGTTGAACCGGCGAAGTCGTAGAAAGGTTCCTCCATCTGGTTGAGCCAGCCCTCACCCCAGTGCCAGGAACCGGCTACGGTGTAACCGACGGCCACAAGGATGGTGGTAAAGATCATAAAGCTGGGAAGCTTCACGCGCTCAGCAACAGCTCCGGAGACGATGGTGGCTGCCGTGGCAGCAAACATGGCCTGGAAAATAAAGTCACCGTAGGCAGTCATGGCGAGGCCGAGACCTCCATATGCCCATGTGTCGTTCTCACCGCCGGTCAGGCCGGAAATGGGACCATTAAAACCGATCCAATTTTCAATCTGCCATGAGCCGCAGGGATAGTGAGTGTTGAAACCCATCGCAGCATAGGTCAGGAGGCCGACGCTGATAATCCAAACGTTTTTGAATAGAATGTTGATCGTATTCTTGGACTGAGTCAGGCCAGCCTCGAGCGTAGCAAAGCCGAGGTGCATGATGAAGACCATCGCGGCAGCGATGACCGTCCAAAGCATGGACACAGTGAAGAAGTCGAAAGCCGGGGCCAAATCAGCGCCAGCGGAGTCGACAAGGTCGAGGTAGTCCTGAACGGGGCTTTCTGCAGCAGCAGCAGCAGGGGCCTCGTCCTGGGCAATTACGTTTCCAAACAAGAGCGGCACCACCAAACAGCTAGCCAGCAACAATGTTTTCAGGTTGAATGTATATGTCATATTTCTTTTTGTTAGTTTGCATTCAGCGTTTTGCCTCCTGCGTACGGTTTCAATGCGACTAGTAGCACCCCCCGTGCCAACTCCGGAAGGAAAAAATTGAGTTTTTTCGGCAAAAAAGTGGCCAAAAAACCGTTTTTAAGGGGTTTCAGTGTGCCCGAAAACGATTCACCCCACTCCTCTAACCCGTTCTTGATAAGAGAATTGCCCCCCTTGGCAAGACTTCACGACCGAACAGGTCGGCTATCTGAAACGGCCGCTTCCGGCTTCTCATCTTTGATTGTCATAGGTGAGAAATCACCCCACGCGTGAGAATCGGTGCTGCCTACTACGCACCCGTAACAACCTTCCCGCCCAGTGAGAGGATTCGCGCATTTGCTTTGGCGTCCTCCGCCTCACCGATCTGGCCGTCCTGCACATACATCTGCGAGAGCGCAGTCCATGCCAGGAGGTCATTCGGCTTCAAAGTCGTCGCCTGAAGGCCGGCTCCGATGGCCTCCTTGATCTTACCCGTTTTCATCAGGGACATGGCCAGCGCGTGCCAGCCATCAAAAAACTCTGCGTCGAGTTCGACGCAGCGGCGGTATTTGTCCACTGCACTTTCCAGGTCGCCAACGGCGAGATCGCCATTAGCATCATCAAATATATCCTGGATGTCGTCGCTCAACCTTTTTCCTCTCCCTCTTCGGTGGTCGGGCGACTTGCGCCGGCGCGGCTGAAACCGGATTCCTTTTTCCGCTGATTGAACCAGGAGTTAAACATCCGGTAGCGAAGACCGGCTTCCATGGAAGAAGCAATCCCACGCTTGATGTTCTCGGCTTCCTCATCTTCGTAGAGCTCAATCTTGTCGACGTAAACCAGCATGTAACCCTCGCCACCGGGGGCTTCGATCACCTGAGAAAGGTCTTTTTCGCCCATCTCACCAACAGCCACTGCGATGGAACTCGCATTCTCGAGATCCTCCGGCATCTGGTTGATGGAGAAAACAGGGAGAGACTCAGCCTCAACCTCGGCGGCCTTGACGGCTTCATCGAAGGACTTACCGGCCTCCAGCGATTCATTGATCGCAGCGCGGGCCGCGTTGGCGGCATCATTGACGAAGCGGTTGGAATTCTTGGCTGTGAGAGCCTGCACGATGAGCGGCTTGGCTTCCTCCAAGGTCAGGGGCTGGGGATCCTCCTGACCGGTCAGGGCAAAGACATAAAAACTGCCATCGTCATTAGAAACCGGGACAGTAACGCTGCCAAGGGGGAGAGCCTCGCTGAAAAGCTGACTCAGGAGCATTCCGTTCTCTGCAATGGGCTCGGGAGCTTCGCTAACCTTGAAAGCCTCATAGGTGCCGGCTTCCATATTGTAGTCAGCTTTCTCACCAGCATACTGCTTCGCCACTTCGGCAAAGTTCACGTCGTCTTCGGCGAGATCAGCGTAGGCGTGGTTTATCGCATTGAGGAAGGCTTGTTCCGCCTTGGCTTTCTGCTCCAGTGTCGCATCCTCGGGAAGTTCCTTGGGATTAAATTTGGCGTAATCAAACGAACGGCGAATGTCGGACATCAAATTCTCGGAGTTCTCATCGAAGTAGGTCTGCACCTCTTCGTCACTCACCTTGACGTCAGCGGCGGCCGCCTCTCGGTCGAAGTTGATCAAAGAGGCGGTATAGTTCTGGTAAGCACGGACGTAGAGTTTGTCGATCTCACTGGGGATCGTGGTCAACCCGGCACCGATGAGATCGCGGAATTTCTGGAAAGTCAGGTAATCCTTCACCAACTGAGCGAGATCGCCGTCAGTGAAGCCGTTGGGGCCTAATATGTTGTTCTCAACAAAGGCGGCATCCACCCAGGGTTGCTGGAAAATGGGAAGCTTTGGAATCTCTGCTTTAATTTCCTCGGAGGAAGGTTCGACCCCCACCGACTCGGCTTCTTTCCTGAGAATCAGGAGGCTCACCACGAAGTTGGTGCGGTCGTCGTCCATGCGATTCTCACCAAACAGAGCCACGGAGAACTCACCCATGCCTAGCTCACGGGCCACATCGTAGTAGCTGGCGAGCTTCTGAACTTCTTTCACGCGAACGCAGCGGTCGTAAACCTTGATCACGCAGTTCTGGGTTCCCAGGCGTCCCTGACCCATGTCGTAGTCGGAATAAAGGAAAGCGAAGGCAATCACGATCAGGATCGTGACGACGATAAGAGTGCCTTTCTGAATGTGGCGAATTTGTGTCAGCATGGATTGATGCAGAGGTTTGGACCCACTGATCTCATAGGAAGATCGCAAAGGGTGGGAAGGTAGAGAGAAACAGCGATTCGTTCAACCGCTTTTTAGGGCGCAGAAAACGGGGGTATTCTGGTGGCTCAGCGGACCGGAGCGCCCCCGATCCCTGATGATACCTTTAACGCTGAAGGATTATCCGAGACAAAGATCCGGCAGGATCAGCAGAGTCGCTTGTTCCGGTGACGGAGCGCTGACACTTTCCAGTTTCCCTTCGCCCAGATCGACATAGGCCCCGTTAAACGCTCCCGGATTGGCTGAGGACACCCAGTTGTAGAAGGCCTCGAATAGACCCGGAGGCTTCACCAGTCCCGCCCCACTTGACCCACCGTATTGTCGGCAAATTTGTTTCCACAATGAAGAACCGCGATCTCCATTCTAGATTTACATTTTGAAGCCGCTCACTCAAACTAGGTTCATGAAGCTGACAATCCTTCCTCTAACCCTCCTGGTCTTGATGGCCGTCACCGGCACAGCCCAGGACTCCAAGTTCCCCTCGTTGCCCAGCGAAGTATTTTCGAACTACGCCCCGCAGGCGCCCGAAATTCGTTCTCCGGGTGCCATGGCGGCTCAGGCTCAGACTTTTCTCGACAGCCTCGACGACGATCTGCGGGGACAGGCCTCCCTTCCCTACGACAGTATTGAGAAGTCACGCTGGACCAACGTGCCTCCCCGCGGCCCCCAGGGAGGCGTTCGCCTGGGTGATCTAAGCGAGGGCCAACTCAAACTCGCTTTCGATCTGCTCGCAACGGTCCTGAGCCCTCAGGGCTTTGCCAAAGCACGAGGCATTCCGCTGGCAGATGACCGGCTTCTCAGGAACGGAGAACGCCGCCCCGGATTCGGAGCCGAAGACTACTGGCTCGCCATTTTCGGTAAACCCTCAGCCGAAACACCGTGGGCAATTCAGTTCGATGGCCACCATCTCGCCATCAATCTCGCGTTTCACAGAACCGGCATGTCACTTTCACCGACCTTTATCGGCACTCAGCCACGCGAATTCAAACTTCATAAAAACACAGTCGAGCCAATGGCGGGGCAGGACGCAGCTGGACTCGCCTTTCTCCGCACCCTCGGTGCAGCTCAGCAGGGCGAAGCTATCCTCGGAAAGAAGCGCGGTAATCTGGTTGCTGGCGCCGGCCGCGACGGCATCGTTCCTGATGCAGTTGGAGTCTCCTGCGAGAATCTAAACAAAGCGCAGGAGTCAGCGCTGATGAATATCATCCAGCTTTATGTCAACGATCTCCCGGAACCGTTCTCAACCAGGCGTCTCGAGGAACTGAGCGCCGAGATCGATCGCATGACCTTTGCGTGGTGGGGACCAGTGAAAGACGACGGTGACTACTCCTATCGCATTCAGGGCCCAACCCTGATCATTGAGTTTGCCGGCCAAGACCTGGGAGGTGACCCGCACGATCACCTTCACTCCATGTATCGCGATCCCACCAATGAGTATGGGGCACGACTGGGCGGCCAGTGATTGGCTCAAGTGAACTCGACGCGACGACGTTTCGACGTCTTTCCGATTCCCGGGTTGAAGGTATTGGTCGGATCAAGTGATTCGTAGAAATCCTCCAGGGTCGAGTCTGCTTCATACATATGCCCGACATTGTGCTCAGCGGGATACTTCGCACCCTTCGCATCGAGAAACTCCAGCATCTTTTTCTTCATGGCCTCAGTGTCAGTGCCTTTCCTGAAGATGTAGTCCTGGTGAAAGACATGGCACATGAAGTGACCGTAGTAGAGCGCGAGGTCCAGATGCTCGGTGATATCTTCGGGAAGTTCCTCCACCCATTCCGCATCATGTCCTAGCAAAGCAATATCAAGGGCAAGCACTTCCTCGGTCGTTTTCTGATTCAGGTTCTGGTAACGAATCGCGGCACCGGCCGCGGCAAAGCGATGCAACAGGGCCGCCTGCTGTTCCTCCTCGTTGCACTCGAAGAAATCCACTCCGTCTATCTTCCCCCATTCCTCCTCGAGATAAGTGCGCGCTTCATCGATCCCGCCGTCGCTCATGCTGAGAATCAGGTAATATTCAAAGCGGTCACGATATTCGAGGAGGCGCTTCGGCAGGTGCTGCGGAAAGAGCCGGCTCACATAGTAGAGGAACAGGTCCGGCAAGAATTTCGGCAGGAACGGAATCTTGTTCAGGAAATACTCTGCACTCGACTTCAGGGCGTAGGCCTTCGGCAACTTCTCCGTCCCGAGATGCTTGATGGAGAGAAAAACGTCCTTACCGTATCTCTCCGCCGTGTCGAAGATCCCGCGGTTCATGTATTCGCACATGTCCGGCAGATCTTTAAACTGAGTGAGAATATGCTTCCGCAAGATCGCGAAGTCTTCAGGGTCATCGCTGCCCAGCATGAAGACCTGCTTGCGCTCAGCCACCGGATAGGTATCCACCCGAACTGCGAACGCCGCTACCTTGCCGGCACTGCCACTGACCTCAAAAAGACGCTCTGGGTCAGCGTTGTAGCGATTGGGCACCTCTGCGTCGAGATCGCGAATCCGGTCTCCGTAACCGCGATCCGAAGCGAGCATGTCGAATCCTTCCAGATCCTCCACGGGGATATCCCCTTTCTCCAGCCGCGCGAAAATTTCTTTAGGTGTGTCGCCGAGGTTCTTGATCCCGAGATGATCCACCAGGTTGAGCTTCCCGTCCTCATTGACCTGTCCAAACAACGACAACTCCGTGTAGGAAGAACCGCGCTTGCACAGGGCTCCGCCCGCGTTGTTGGCAATACCACCGACGATGGTGGCACCGATCGTGGTCGAACCGATCACCGAATGCGGCGCTCGTCCGAGCGGTTTCAGCACCTTTTCCAGTTCGTGAAGCGTCGCCCCAGGGAAAGCGAGCACCTGCTTACCGCCATCGAGCAGAATGATCTTCTTGATGCGGGTGACATTAATAACGACAACGTCCCGGTCGTAGTCGAACCCGCTGGGACAGGACCCTTCAGTAAGCCCAGTCTTGGTGGCCTGCATGATGATGGCACAGTTGGCGTCGACACAGGCCTGGAGCACCTGCCACTGCTCGAGCAAGGTGGCGGGAAAAACCACGGCAGCAGCTCCGCCAAATCCCGAACGAAAGCCCGAACGATAGTAAGCTGTCCTGCTCTCCCTGGTGAGAACGTATTTCTCGCCAACCACGGCTTTGAGTGAGGAAATGAGGTTTGGATTCGACATGGGAAAAGCTGCCGGTCATCCTGAAGGACCTGCACGCGAAATTCAAGGCGCGGAAAAGAGGCACGTCCGCAACTTCCAACCGCGGGTATCAAACCACGTCGCGGCGAGCCTCAATCTTAGCCTTCAAGAGTCCCATCAGGGAGTAGAGACCGAAGTAGGCCCGGTTGAGATAGATCGAATCCACTGATCCACGAGCCGTGCGCACATCGCGAAAGTCCTGGTTCCTGCGCTGCTCTTCGCCCATCTCGAAGATGCTGGCCATGTAGGAATCGTCAGCGAAATCAAAACTTCCTTCGTGGAACGGCTTGCCGAGCAAGCGGGTTCCGCGTCTCGCACTTTCAATGATCAGTTCGCGATCGCGAGGCGAATCTTCAGATGAGATGATGTCGAGCGTTTCCAGCGCCTCGATAAAAGCGGCTTCGTCTTCAACCACCTCAGGGTCAAGGAAGCGGAAGTAGTCGCGATGAAACTGTTCGTCGATCAGCTTGGTGCAGCCGAAATCGAGGACGACCACCTGCCCCTGCTCGTCGACAAGAAAGTTCCCCGGATGCGGATCGGCGTGAAACTGTTTCAGCTGATGAATCTGGAAATGATAAAAGTCCCAGATCGCCTGCCCCACCGCGTTGCGGCGATCCTGGTCAGTTTCCGCCGCCGCGTAGCGGTCCAGCGGATGCCCGTCAATCCAGTCCATCGTCAGCACTCGCCGATTGGAATACTCGGGGTAATATTCAGGAAAGCGGATCCCTTTGATCTTTTCTGACGTCGCCTTGGACAAGGCCATAGATCGCTCCAACTCAAGATTGTAGTTCGTTTCTTCAAGCAAGCGCTCACGCACCTCCTCAAAGTAGGGACCCACCTCAGTGGACTTCAGTCCGAGAATCTGCAAGGCCACCGGCTTCACCACGGCGAGGTCGCTGTCGAGGCTGTCGGCTACTCCCGGGTATTGAACTTTCACGGCGAAGGTTTGCTCCCCGATCGTCGCCCGATGGACCTGGCCAATCGATGCCCCGTGAACAGCTGACCGGGTGAAACTGTCAAAGATCGCAAGCGGTTCGTTCCCGAACTCCCGCTTAAACGTGCGAACCACCAGCGGATACGACAAGGGCGGAGCGGAGTATTGAGCCTGAGCGAACTGCTTGCGATAGGCCTCCGGGAGAATGTTGCGATCGATACTAAGCATCTGGGCGAACTTCAGCGGCCCGCCTTTAAGCTTGGAGAAAGTGTCGTAAATCGCTCCGGCATTGGCCTCGTCCAACGCCTCATGATCGGCTCCCGCACCAACGGCACGCCTGCCATAATGCTTGAGGTAATTCACCCCGACCTTTGCCCCGGCACCGGCAAGAGCCGTGACCCGGGAGGCACGTCCGGAAGGGATGGACTGCTGCTCGGTGGTCATAGGTCAATCAGCTTTGGCCCAGCTGCGCCCGCTGAGAAACCGGAAGAGATCAAATGCCGAGTCCACTGCCTGAGTTCCGATCACATCAAATGCCAGTCGAACTGACTTCTCGATGTAGGCGTCAGTGCGCTCGAAACCCGAGCTGTCATCGGCGAGATTGAATTCAATCACCGAAAGAAAATGGCCAAACAATCCCAGCGGGTAGGTCCGTGTCATCGCTCCGCGACAGGCGATTTCGCCGTTGGACATTCCCTTTTCAAGGATTTCATCAGCAAATTTGGTGAAAGCGGAGCGCATGCCACAGAGGCCCTCCGGAGGTTGTCTGCAGCTCTTTTTCCATCGCGGAAACCGTGCCAGGAAAAAGGAACGCTGATCCAGGGTCCGATCGCAATAGGCGTAAAGGAAAGTCAATAGACACTGGCGGGCGTTGAAGCCTGCCCAGTCCTCCTCCGACCGTATAGCATCGAGAGTTTCGCGAACAGTAGACTCCCAGAAACTCGATTCCAATGCCTCGAAAGAACCGAACTGCTCGAAGAACTCGCGCTCTCCGATCCCCAGGTCCTTGGCGAAGGCATACACCGAAGGAGGCGGTTTACCATGCTCCAACACATAGTGCTGAAAGCGTCCGATGATTTCACTTCGTTCCATCGCCCCGGATTACGTCTCCGGAGCAGGACAAGATGATCCTCTCTCAGGCAAGAGTTCGTCAAACCCGACTAGGCTTGTGCTTTCCTTGCCGCAATGAACGAACGAACGGCCATGACCGTGAAGAAAATTGTGACCGCCGTCATGATCAAAATGAGATAGGTGGAAGTCGCCCCCCAGTCCAAAGAGCCTTTCGCCATCGAAGGAATGAGACGCCCAAGACCTGCTAGCGCTCCAAGGAGAGAGAACAACACGGCAATGTGCATACCCACCTTGGTGTTCTTGATGGCGATAACAGCACCAATCAGCATGCCGATCCCGAAGAGGGCCGGGATTGCAGCGGTGACTGATTGTTTTGAAGCGCCCAGAGCTTCCCAGGCAAAATAGCCGAGCAAACCAAGGATGATCAGGATAGCGGAGCAGAGAAAAGCGAGATTCTTCATCGTTTAGTGGTCAAATGTATCGCAGAAAACGCGACGAATGACAAATCCCCAAAAGAGCCACCCGCCGCTAATTATGCTCTACGCCTGTAAAAACGGGAAGGGAACCCGGAGAGCGACGTTGGGTGGTTTTTGAATAGCACCGAGAGTGGGATAATGACACTAACTACCTGTCAGAGTTTTTAGCTGTGAATCACACGCTACGGTATTTCGACCGTGGGATTTTCTCATTCGCTTCGCTAATGAGATCCCTCCGTCCCGCTAACGCGCAACTCCAAGTCGACCTGTGGTTCAAATCCATTCTCCCAATATCAACAGCTCCACTTCGCTGGGGCTAGCCCTTGTTGATGGCAGAGAGAGTGGGATTCGAACCCACGGTAGGTTGCCCTACACTCGATTTCGAATCGAGCGCCTTAAACCAGACTCAGCCATCTCTCCGCTTCTTTTCGGCTCGATGGTGAGCCGACCATTCCTTCAATGCCATGACCAGTCTGGTGGCCATAAATTGAGAAAGGGCGGGTAGCTTCAATCTCACCGCACCGTTTTTCAAGGTCGAATTTCCTTGAGTATCAGTCTTCCACCACCGCGTCGCGGCCGTAGAACTTGACCTTACGCTTGATCTTTTCGCGGCCGTTATTTTCGCGCCACTCATTGGTGTCGCGAAGGCTGTAAACGCAGCCGCAGTATTCCTGTTGATAGAACTCCTCGTTCTTGGAAATCTCAATCATGCGCTGGGCCCCTCCCTGCTTTCGCCAGTTGAAGGTCCAGTAAGTCATTCCGTCGTGGCGGGCAGCAGCCCGCTCTCCACAGCCGTTGATCTGGGCCATGTTCTTCCAACGGGAAATTCCGAGCGTGCTGGAAATGAGATCAAACCCATGCCCGGCCGCGTAGTCAGCGGTCACTTCGAATCGCATGTCGAAACACTCCGTGCAGCGAATTCCCCGCTCGGGCTCGTTCTCCATCCCCTTGGTCCGCTCGAACCAGTCCTTCGCATTGTAATCCCAGTCGACAAACTCCATGCCGAGCTTCTCAGCGTAGCGGATGTTCTCCTGCTTACGGATTTCGTATTCGTCGCGCGGGTGAATATTGGGGTTGTAGAAAAAGATCGTTGTTTCGATGCTCGAAGCAGCGAGTGCGTCCATGACTTCAGCCGCGCAAGGAGCGCAGCAGGAATGCATCAGGACCTTCTTCGCGCCGTTCGGAGTGTTGAGAACCGGGCGCTCGTAGTTGTCCACGGAAAACCGTGACATGTCGTCCTCACCCCTGTCGTTGCCGCTCATTGATCGTCTTCCCATACTAATCCACGGGAGGTTCAATCCCGGGAATATAGTAGGAAAGCTTTGCGCCGTTTCAAGAAACGATCGAGTTCCGGGTCCCAGCCCTCGCGAATCGCAGCCTTGGATTCGAGCTCCAGCGCGGCTTGGAGCGTTTTCTCGTGCCTCAAGAGAATATTGCCTTTTTCGGCGAGGCTAAAGGTATCCGGGTGCAAATCGTGGAGGCTGCGCATCAGGGCCAGCCCCAGATCGAGCGGTCGCACCGCATCACGATCCGTGATGAGAAACTTCACCCCGCCGCAGTCTTCGCCGTCGTAAACGCTGGTGTTCGGAGTGAATCGAGTCGGCAGGAACAAGATTCCCGGCACATTCTCCTCCTGCAGACGGGCCACGAGTCGTCCCTCGTGAATCCAGGGAGCACCAATGTGCTCAAAAGGCGTTGCTGTTCCGCGGCCAACCGAAACATTAGTGAACTCGATCAGGCCCACCCCCGGGTAAAGCATCGCTTCGGTCACGCTGCGAATATTCGGGGAAGGATTGATCCAGGGAAGCCCCGATTCGTCGAGGCACTTGCCGGGATTCCAGCCTTCGATAGGGATCACCTGAAGCTGGACATCAATTTTGCGCTCCTTCTGGAACATCCGCGCTAACTCA
The DNA here is from genome assembly GCA_002862135.1 of Verrucomicrobiota bacterium. Lineage (GTDB taxonomy): Bacteria > Verrucomicrobiota > Verrucomicrobiia > Verrucomicrobiales > DEV007 > Arctic95D-9. Next base: position 71,903 of record PKCI01000011.1, read on the forward strand.
CCCACGGTCATCCCGTGCTGCACCGGGATATCATGAAACGCGACAAAGTCATTGCCTTCACCGGAACGAACCGGGCCGTCGACGATTTTCGCTCCGATCGGATTGACTCGGTCGAGCACCATGAACTTTACCCCGGCATCTCCGGCAGCCTCCATCGCCAGACCCATCGTGGAGATGTAAGTATAAAACCGGCAGCCAATGTCCTGGATATCAAAAATCACCGCATCGAGCCCTTTCAACTGCTCCGGGGTCGGCTTGCGGTTCTCCGACTTGTAGAGACTGTAAATCGGAAGACCGGTGGCTTTGTCCGTATCATCATCGACTGAGTCCTGCTCGAGAACCCCGCGAATTCCATGCTCGGGAGAAAAGAGAGAGACGAGGTCCACTCCCGGTGCCGATGCGAGGAGGTCAATCGTTGAGCGTCGATGGCGATTGATCCCTGTCTGGTTGGTGATCAACCCGATCTTCATTCCGGCCAGTTCAGAAAACCCGTCGCGCTCGAGAATATCGATCCCGTTCAGCACAACAGCATCTCCGCCGGAAGCGACCATCGCCGGCTGCGGACCAGCCCCCCCTTCTTCCGCGAGTGGCACCAATTTGGTGTAACCCACAGCCTCGGCGGCAAGTGTTCCGACCTCGATTCGAAGAGGCTTCACGCTGGTACCTTCGGCAGGATGGTTGCGGTTCGTCAGAAGAATAACGAATGTCTCCGACGCCGGATCCACCCAAATCGATGTTCCTGTCCAACCGGTATGGCCAAAGCCTTCACGCGGAAATTTTTCACCTCTTTGATAGGCGTAAGGTGAGCTGATATCCCAACCGAGCGCGCGCTCGATTCCGAGCTCCGCCGGCAACTGGTTTTGCGTGGCCTCAGCAATGGTTTCCGGCTCGAGAATCTGGCTCTCGCCTGACTGGCCGCCGTTGATCAGCATGCGCACCATCTTCGCCACATCTTCGGCCGTGGAGAAAAGCCCGGCATGTCCCGACACACCCTGCATGCGCCTGGCCGTGGGATCGTGCACTTCGGCGCGTATTAATCCGTATCCGGCGATCTTGGTGGTCGGAGCCACCCGCTTCGCCACCGGCCCCAGCGGGACGAATCCGGTGTCGCGCATTTTCAACGGGCCAAAAAAGTAGTCATCCGCAAACGAATCAAGCCGCTGCCCTGAGACACGTTTTACGATTTCGCCCAGCAGGACGAAATTCACATCACTGTAGCGAAAACGGGTCCCAGGCGTTTCGAGCAAACCGATTGTCGCGGCCCGATGGACGCCCTCCTCGTGCCCCCAGAAATCCCTTTCGCTCAGGTATATCGATGGCGGTAAGCCGCTCTGGTGAGTCAGCAGGTGGCGAACCGTGATCCCTTCGCGATGAGCTGCGGTCACCTCTTCATCCTTCGCCTTTTCACGAACCCCGCCCTCAAGAAATTCGGGGATATGTTTCGACACCGGCGTATCGAGATCGAGCAACCCCTCCTCCGCCAGCAGCAGTATAGCTGGGGTTGTGGCGAGGACTTTGGTCAGGCTCGCCACGTCGAAAACCGTCCCCATCGTCATCGGTTCTTCTCCCGGCCAGACCATACGATTGCCGTAGGCTTTCTGAACCACTTCACCTTTGGATTCCAACCAGAGCACCGCTCCTGGGATCTCTCCCCCTTCGATCGCCGTCGCGATCACTCCGTCGATTGCCTTGAGTTTCGAGAAGTCAAAGGGCTCAGCCGAAGCAGTAATACAGAGTGCGGCCCACGCCACCACGAGGGAAACCCACCACTGCCATGACCATTGCAAGAATTTCAAAAAGAAGGATACGAGGAAAAAATGGGGATCTAACAGAGTTAATTCAATCACTTAACCCTCTTCAGTCTTGCCCATTCCTACCCTCGAATCAATCCCGCTATTGAGCAGGGGTTCCGGTTGACCGCAAGGAGGCTCACCGATACACTCGCGGCGATGCTGCTCGTCATCGACAACTACGACTCGTTCACCTACAACCTCGTCCAATACTTCGGAGAGCTAGGCGCGGAGATGGAGGTGCATCGAAACGACCAGATCACACTCGATGAAATCCGCGAAAAAGCGCCTTCGCGGATCTGTGTTTCCCCCGGTCCCTGCACCCCGACTGAAGCCGGAATCAGCTGCGATGTAATTCGGGAATTTGGAAAAGACATTCCCCTCTTCGGGGTTTGCCTCGGTCACCAGAGTATCGGCCAGGTCTTTGGCGGTGATGTCGTCCGAGCCGGCAAACTCATGCACGGCAAGACCTCGCTTATTCATCACGAGGGAAAAAGTGTCTTCGCCGGCATCGAGTCCCCGTTTGAGGCAACCCGCTACCACTCTCTCATCGTGAAGCGTGACACTCTCCCTGACAGCCTCGAAGTCACGGCCAAAACCGAAGACGGCACCATCATGGGGCTGCAACACAAGGAATTCCCCATCCACGGTGTGCAATTCCACCCCGAGTCGATTCTCACTGCCTCAGGAAAAAAGATCCTGAAGAACTTTCTCGAGCTCTAAGGCAATTCACCGCAGGTGATTTAGTGATCTGAAGTCCAGAACAAACTCAGTCCAGTGGCAGGCCGAGAAAGGTTCCGGCAGGCCAAAACAGTGTGCCCGTGATAGAACACCAAGGCTGTCGTCGAGAGCCACTTTATGACACAGCTGCGCTTCGGCCAAACCATCGAGGCAGTCCACAATCCCATGGCCACCCAGATCGTCGTCCGCGTCAGTCACTCACCTATCGGAGCCTCAATCACCTCAACGGGTTCTCATACCAGACCACATTTCCGGTCGCCCGCCCGGCATTGAGCAAATCAAGATCGCCGTCGCCATCCATATCAACGGAGCGGAGATCGTAGGACTCCTGAGCATCATCGAGCAAGTGCTTGGTAAATCGCCCTTTACCGTCGTTCTCATACCAGGCAACCTCCCGACTTTCGAAGCCACAACTGGCCCCGTCGAGATCACCGTCGCCATCGAGATCCGCGAGGGTAAGGCTGTGGGGACTCTTGATAGTTTGATCAATGGTGTGCAGCGTCCAGTTAGGGCCCTCAAACCAGATCACTCCCTGGCTATGCCCACGCGAGGCAAGGAAGTCCATTACCCCGTCACCGTTAAGGTCACCTGGAAGAATGTTAGTAGCTGCGAGTTGATTCCCGGCGATCAAAGTTTTCTCCCACGCTTCTTTGACGTCGGCCTTTCCCGGATTCTTCCAGTAGGCGAACCAGTTTCCGTCTTCAAAAGGCGCTCCTTTGGCACCAATCGCGATCTCTCCCCAGCCGTCCCCGTCGAGGTCGCCGAAGCCGAAGTAGTGACTGCCTCCCCTCGCCGTCCGGTCGGCGAACACGTAGCGCTCCCATCGTTCAGCCATGGCGGGATTCTTTGGCACCTTGAACCAGGCCACAGAATCCGCCAGCATACCATCGGGGAAAAAGTTATTGATGATGAGGTCCTGATTTCCGTCGTTATCGACGTCCGCTTTCAGAAGACAGTGAATACCTCGAATGTCATGATCAATGATCCGGGCCGCCCACGCACCAGAACCGTCCCCGGGATTCTCCAGCCAGAAAGGCATCCCCGGGGCCTGCGAACCGGCCCAGTCCATGTCTCCGTCACCATCCACATCGAGCACTTCGCTGTGGATCAAGTTTCCCTTCGGCTTGGCAAAACGATGCAATACCAACTCTTCCCAATCAGGAGCAAGAAAGAGACTTACCGTTCCGGGATAACCGGAAATGACATCCACATCACCGTCCCCATCAAAATCCGCGGCCACCGCGGTACTGGTTCGCCCACTCTGGGTGACGACATGTTTTTTCCACTCTCCGGCTTTCAACGCAAAGCCGCTGGATGTGGTGACCACAATAAGGATTCCAAAAAAGTGCTTCATTTGTAACTGGCAGAGACTCTCTGCATCCTGTTGAATCAAATCACGCTGGCCGACATGTGTCACCTTAGAATCTCTCGTCTGTCCGCCATTTAGACTCCCCATGAAATCCAGCCTCATTGTCTCTCTGCTCGCCGCCAACCTCGCCGTTGCCCCGGCAGTTCATGCTGGCACGGCCGCGATCTGGAAGCTTTCTGACGACAACTCAACCGTTTACCTCGCTGGCTCAGTTCACCTCCTCCGTGAAAGGGATATGCCCTATCCCAAAACCTACGACACCGTCTACGAAGACTCCGAAGAACTGGTCTTCGAAATTGATATGAAGGAGATGAACGCCCCAGGTGCAGCCATAAAGATGCGCCAACTGGGCACTCTCCCAACAGGAAAAACGCTCGGCGATCATCTCAGCCAGGAAACGCTCGCCGCCCTCGACGGCTATCTGAAAGCCAACAACCTGCCGGCCGGCATGTTTAACCAGTTCACTCCGGGGATGGTTTATCTCACCCTCGGCTCGATGGAGGCCCTGCGGCAGGGCGCTCGCCCCGATCTCGGCATAGAGATGCAGTTCCACAAGAAAGCGGAGAAAGACGGCAAACCCGGAAGCGGACTCGAAACGACCGCTTACCAGATGTCGCGGTTCAACGAACTCGATGTTGAAACTCTTAATGAACTGATCAAGGAAACCATCGAAGCCAGTGATCAAAACGAGGATACCCTCAACTCCATCATCGAAGCCTGGAAATCGGGTGATGCGGAGAGACTCCAAAAACTCGTCCATGACGAAATGGCAGAGAGACCTGCGGTTCTAGAAATCCTCCTCGTTGAACGCAATCAAAACTGGATCCCGGTGATTGAAGAAAAGCTCGCCGGAGATAAAAACGTCATGTTCATTGTCGGCGCTGCCCACCTCGTGGGTGAAGGAAGTGTGGTTCAACTTCTCGAAGACAAGGGTCACAAACCGGTGCAGCTTGGCACTGATAAATAATCTCTCCTTATGAGTTCTGAAACCAATCTAGTTGTTTACATCAAGCCCGGCTGCCCGTGGTGCGTCGATGCTGTCGCCTATCTCAAGCGCGAAGGCTTTCCCTTCGAAGAAGTCGATGTGATCGCCGATCCGGCCCAGTTCCTCCACATGCAGAAAATCTCCGGACAATCCTGCGCTCCGACATTGACCTATGGTGAACTGATGTTGCCCGACTTTGACGTCGACGAAATGGTCGCGTTCTTTGAAGAGCACGGGATTACTGCTCCGAGTAGCTCCCTGTAGCTAGAGATTCAGGCTGACGAGCCAGCAGCCGGGCGCTGCGCAATCAGCGCATCCCGAGACGGCCACCGCTGGCCTCAAACTCCTTGAGGAAGCCCTCGATTGCGGAATCACGCGGCACACCAAGGTGCAGTGCTTTGAAGTAGTGCTCCTCGGCTGCCTTGGGATCGGGCTGTTCCTTGGTCGCGTGCAGCACGGCGAGGTTGAAGTGGGCGTCGCCGTATTCCGGATCGATCGAAACGGCGTTGGTGAAGGCAAGCTCGGCACGGCTCACCCATCCTTTGCGAGTTGAGATCACGCCAACACAGTTGTGAGCCTTGGCATTTCCCGGGTCGTGTGTCAGGCCCTGTTCGAGCGCTGCAAGAGCATCGTCGAGCTTCTTCTGGAGAAAGTAAGCGCGGCCCAGAAGGTAGTGCGCCAGACCAGAGGACTCATCGATCGCGAGTGCTTTCTCAAGGTAATACTCCGCTTCGGAGTAATTATTCATCGAGATCTTGAGAACGCCCAGATTGCAGAGGCAGGGTACGCTCTTGGGCCGGTAGTGAAGATATTTGATGAAACCGGCTTCCGCTTCACTGAGGCGCCCTTCGGAGAAATCAAGGCGGGCCGCCTTCTCAATCTGGGAAAGTTCGATTGCGATTTTCTGATTCTTCACGACGTCGCCAGTTCCGTTTCCAACACCAGAGGCCACGAAAGTTCCTGACATGCTACCTACCGCCTCACCGAGACCTTCAGAGGTAACGGTAAACTCACCTTCGTCTGCCGCTGCTTCGACGATTTCTTGAAATTGCGGGGCCTTAAAGAGTTCCTTCTCCTCGTCGGTCAACTGTGAGCCACGCGCCATGTCGTCGATCAGGCCAAGCAGCGTGTCGGAACGGGCGCCCACCTTGTCGAGCTGGCTAATGAGCAGCTCCTTCGCCTGCTTCATCTGGGCCTGACGGCGAAGCTGCTTTAGGATCATGGAACGAAGCAGTTCATTCTCCTGCCGTTCCATTGGTGAGGCGCTGGCAAGGGCGTTTTTCTCCTCGGCAGTGAGACCGTCGGAAAGCACTTCAAGTTTACGCTGCAGGTCGTCGATACTCTGCTGGTGGCGCTGATTGTTAGCGAGCAACTTGTCACGCTCGAGTCGAATCTTGGAGATCTCGGACTTGAGCATCGCTATATCTTTGTCCTTTTCCTTGTTCAGCTCAGAAAGACTGGCAGCAAGTTGTTCGGCGCGGTCGAGCTGCTCGGTGAGCTTGCGGTTCCGCTCCATCAGTTCCTTAAGCGCCGTGCCGCTGTTACCCTGTCCCTGGACAACTTCAGCGAGGTTATCGCGCTCGCGCTCGAGAGAAGCGACACGCTCTCTGAGTTTGTTGATCTCAACCTGTGAATGGGTCAGCTCGGCAACGAGCTTGGCATTCCGTTCGGTAGTAGCTTCGAGTTGCTTGGTGGCTTCGCGCAGCAGGCTTTTGAATTGATCAATCTTCCGCTGAGCCTCAACACCACCCGGGCCGTTTTCGGCAGCGTCGATCTGGCGCTGAAGTTCCGAGCGGCTGGCTTGGGCACGCTCTAGTTCGGAATTCATGTTCCTGATCTCACTCTCACGCTCAGCAATGAGGCGGCGCTGCTTCAAATTCTCGTTGTTGAGCCAGTCGATGAGACGGTCCTTTTCGGCGAGCCGATCGTAAATGGAGGAAGCCACTTCGCCGGCTGAGGGACGGACGCCAGGCGCTTGCGCCTGCGGCATCCCATTGGTGGCAGGACCGACGCGAGGAAGCCACTGATTCCCTGATCCCTCGTCCCACTGAGGAAGGGCAAACTCACCGCTGTCGGATTCGATGTCGAAGCTACGCTCTGTGGCGCGGCTACCGGCAGGCAACGCAGGAGGGGCTATCTCAACAGAAGGAATACCGGGGTTTCCGGGAGCTCTTGTTGGACTTGGCGTTTGAGGCCACTGGCCGGTCGACGGAGTCACCGCCGGAGGCGTGATGGGTGGCGCATTGGTGCGGGATCGCTCGAGTTGCTTTAATTCATCACGCTTCTCGGCGATGAGTCCACGCCGCCCTCTCACCATCTCGGGTTGAAATTCAGGGAAGGCTTGCGCGAGGTGATCAAAGAGCGGCTTAGCCTCGTTGAGCTTCGCCAATGCATCGAGATAGCTCCCCTGCTTTTCAGACTCATCAGCCGCCTGAATCAGCAGGTAAGCGCGATACCAAATATCAGACGGATCAAGATAATACGCCTGATCCTGCTGCGCTTGCGCTGGTTGGGCCGCACCAACAAAGATTCCCACCGCCAGGACTAAAGCCATCGCGGTCGGTCTTTTGACAAGGCCGATCAAGAATCTCATGGTGACTGTAAGGGTTGCGCGGGTCGCAGAAACTACCCGAGGGGACAATGCAACGGTTTCGGCATGTAGCCAAGTGGAAATTCCGTCTTCCAATGGCTCCAAAACACAAAAATCAACGCCTCATCCAACTATCGAAAACGATCCTCCACCCCCGATGACACCGAGTTTTTACCAGAATTCCGGAGCAAATGCACCTCTTTTTATAGAGGATCATGCCCGAATCCCTGCAATTGCGATCTCAAGATTCCGGTTTCGCCATCGGTTTCCGGTTGTAGAGGAGGCGAAAAGCCCCCCAGATCAGGGGCGGCAGCCCCGAACTCAATATCAGCGCCATCATCGGCTTTTCCTGTCCGGTGTGCCCGATCCATGCAAAAACAAAGCCCATGGGGACACTTCCTGCGCAAAGTGCGGCCATAAACCGTCCAAATGGCATTTTTGCGATCCCAGCGAGGCAGGCGACAACTTCAGGCAATACCGGCATCCATCGGGAAAGCACTACCAACCACCCTCCCAACTCCCTGCGAAACAACCGCTCTCCTTCCTCAAAGCCTTTCTCACCGGTCACCAAGTGCGCTGCCTTTCGTCCCAACTTACGTGCGAGGCCATAAGCGAGCAATCCGGCGCCAATGGATCCCATCGCCGAGAGAATCCCGCCGAAAAACCATCCGTAAACCAATCCGAGCGCCGACATCACCACTGTTCCCAGGATCGGTAGAAATAAATCAATGATAAGCAGCCCGATCCCGGCAACCCAAGCCCACGCCCCCGCCGAGCGCAGCCATTTGACCGTGTTCTCCAACGACATGGCCTCCCCGAATGAATCGCCCCAGATCAAAAACGGGACGAGCACAAGCATTGCCAGAATCAGAAAAATAACGAAGAGCCGTTTCATATCCGCGTGGAATCGTGTTTACTACAATCCGCCCACCAGTGCGCGAGCTTTTTCATGAAACCCCGTCCGAAAATCGTTGACCCCGCCCAACTTCACGAACTTGCTCACAACGTCATTCGGAAGGCAAAATTCCCGATGCTCGGCACGGTTGACGAAACAAATCGACCACGCGTCCGCCCCGTTTCTCCGGTTCGGGTCGATGATGACTTCACTGTCTTCGTCGCCAACCTCGCTTCCTACCACAAAACCGCAGAGATCTTGGCAAATCCAAAAGTCGAGCTCGCCTATCTCGAACCCGATCACGACCAGCTGCGTATCACAGGCACTGCTGTCGCCGTGACTAACAGAGAAACAATCGAAGCGATCTGGTCTTCCAACCCGTTGCTCAAGCAATACCTCGGCTCCCCCGAAAATCCGGAGTTTATCCTATATCGCATCGACCCTGAACAAGTCCGCTTCATGCGCGAATGGGCACTCGATTACCACGATGTGCCTCGACAGCAATCTTAGAAGAATTGTTCGAAATGAAAACGGTCGTGCAGGAGTGTGCTCCGTCGTGCCTTCGGCATTATTTGAAGCACCGAGGGTAACGATTCTCCACGACTCCTGAAATTCCTTGCCATGGACAACGAAACCTCCTCACCGCGAGCCAAGGTCGGCCTCCTCACGGCAATTGCGATCGTCGTTGCGAGCATGGTGGGAACCGGGGTCTTCGGCAGCCTTGGTTTCCAGGTCGCCGGTATTCCGTCAGGATTCCCAATTATTCTCCTCTGGCTCATCGGAGGCATCATCTCCTTTTGTGGCGCTGTCTGTTACGCAGAAATTGCGTCCATTTTTCCGAAATCCGGTGGTGAATACCACCTACTTACCAAAACGTGGAACCCTTTCATCGGCTTCCTTGCCGGGTGGCTTTCGGTCTGCGTAGGATTCGCCGCCCCCATCGCTTTAAATGCGACCCTGATGGGCACCTACCTGGGTTCCATCTTTAATGCAAATCCCCTCGTGTTCTCCCTGCCGACTGTCATCCTCGTGACAGTGATTCATCTCGGCAGCCTGACTTTCATCTCTGGCTTTCAGCAATTCTTCACCTACTCCAAGTTCGCTCTGATTCTTGTCTTGGGTGCTCTTGGTTTTGCGGTCGGACAAGCGCAGGATGTGTCATTCCTTCCCGCGGACGGTGATATGGAATTGATTACCTCCGGTGCGTTTGCCATCTCACTCGTTTACGTGCTCTATGCCTACGCCGGTTGGAACGCTGCCACCTACATGATGGACGACGTTGAGCGGCCGCAGCGCAATGTCCCTCTAGCCCTGCTCATCGGCACCAGCCTGGTGACCATTCTCTATATTTTCATCAACGCGGCCTTCCTTCACTCAACTCCAATTGATGACATAAAAGGTGAACCCGAAGTCGGGCTTATCGCCGCTCAAGCCATCCTCGGGCCGAGGGGCGGCATGATCATGGGCATCCTCATCAGCTTCGGATTGATCTCCTCAATTTCGTCCATGGTCTGGGCCGGCCCGAGGGTCAGTGCCGCGATCGGCCGGGACTACTCGGTCCTCCGTTTTCTCGAACGAACCAATTTGAACGGAGTTCCTGCCGTTGCCATCCTCATCCAGAGTCTCATCGTCATCGTTCTGATTCTGTCGGCCACTTTCGAACAGCTCATCAATTATGTGCAGGCCCTGCTCACCATCTCCTCTCTCATGGTGGTCATCGGAGTCTTCCACCTCCGCATCAAACGGCCGGATATCAAACGCCCCTACCAGGCCTGGGGGTATCCGGTGACACCGGCAGCTTTTGCCTTGGTTAGTTTCTACGTGCTCTGGTTTCAGCTCAAAGACAAGACTGCCGAATTTGCATGGGGGATAGCGACCCTCGCTCTCGGGGGGGCTATTTATGTGATCATGACCCATCGGCAAAAAATGGTCGCTCTTCGCGATAAGAAACCGGATTCCGGGGACTAACATGGCCAAATCAGACGAAAACCCCATCGAATTGCACGAAAAGGCGCTACCGCGGGCACAAATCGCTTGCAGGAGTTGTTTAAGTTTCCTTAAATAAATTCCGTTTAATTCAGTTTGCTGCACTTTTTTGGCTGAACAAAACCCAACTGGCAACGTGCCCGGCCATGGAAGCCGTGATTCGTCCAATCACGCCTCCAATGTGTTCAACATGCCCGGACCTCTCGGTTCGAAAGACGCCAACGCTGCCCACCATCTCGCGCCGCCTTTTCATATTGAAGCCAACCCGGGGCCGCCCGGAAAGCCAGCCGTGGACTGGGCATCCATTCTCGACCAGTTGCCCTACGGTCTCATCGTGCTGGGACCGGGGCAGGATCTCCTGCACGAAAACGCTGTATGCAGCGAACTACTGGGATGCAGCGTAAAAGAGACGGGGAGCATCGAAGCATGGCTCGCCTCGGCCTGTCCTGACGATGAGCATCGTGACCGGGTCATTAATTCCTGGCGTGACCACATCTGGCGCAATCAGCTGACGCGGACTTTCACTCTGAGAGGAGCGGATCAGAAACTGAGGGAAATCGAATTTCGCTCGTCACTCCAGACGAATGGTGTCTTCACCGTGACCCTGCAGGACGTCACTGACCTGCGCCGAGCCGAGGAAACCCAGCACCACAACAAGCTCAAGTTCCGGGTCATGTTTACCCATGCAGGGAACGGTGCCGTGCTCGTCGACCGCACCGGTCGGATTATTGACGCGAACCCGGCCTTCCTCCGCTTCGCCGAACTCACGCTCAAGGAGATCCGGCTCTCGACGCTGGCGAGCTTACTCTATCCGGAAGATGCGACTGCTCTCGCTCAAGCCGAGCAGGAGTGGCGCAACAAAAAGGAAGCCACTGCCCCTGATATCGTCAGTCGGGAAATCTGGCTTCGTGCCCGGACCAAGGAAAAGCGGACCCAGATCACTTATTGCCCGGTGGGAGATTCCAGTAAGAATCCATCCATGGGGATCTACCTCTTCAAAGCGGGCGAAACCCCTGAGTCTCGCGAGCAACTGATTAACAAACTGCGCACCGTTGCGGCGAAAGCCCAAGCGCTTCTTAACGCGGTTCCCGATCTTGTCCTGCTCATCAATGACGACCTCACTGTCGCCGATTTCGCCCCGCCTCCGACTCCCTGGAAAGAGCTCCAGCCCGACGATTCCTGGCACGGCCAATCACTGAAAGAAATCTGGCCCGTTCTTTCCGAAGTCGTCGAACGGTCCCAACTCCAGGTGACAGCCAAAGGCAAGACCGTTCACGCTGATGTCGAAGGATGCGGTTCTGTTCCCTTCGATTTCAATCTCACCCTGTGCTCCTGCGGCGACGGGCAAATGCTCGCAGTGATCCGAAACAAGACCGAGGAGGAAACCGCGCGATTTAACGGATGGTCCTCGCCAGTGTTCAACCGAAGCTCGCAGGCCATCATAGTCACAGATGCAGACGGACGCATTCGTGAAGCTAATCCCGCTTTTGCCAAACTCGTCGAAATAGCTCCAGCCGATCTGTTAGGACGTCCGATATCAGAGCTTTACCACCTCGACCAGGGCTTGGAAGAACACATCGCCGGCCTCCTCGCCAGCAAGGAGGCATGGATCTGTCCCTTTCCGCTTCTTCAGAAATCGGGACGCGAAATCAAAGTGATCACTGAGTTTGTTCCCGTCTCCGAAAAGGGCTCCCCTCCCTGCGTCGTCGGCATGATTCAGGATGCCCCCTCTTCTGACGAAGCCACACCCCTGAGCCCGGACAAAATCCAGCATGGCTTTCGCAATCAGCTCCAGCTCGTGACCAGCTTGTTCAGCCTTGAGCCCCAGGGAACTGCGGCTCGCGACGCCTTTCTCAAGTGGCAGATTCGCCTTCGTTCCGTCGCCCAGACGATGAACGGCAGCTCCGACACCGGCGTCCAGGTGATTCCGATGCTTCGTGCCATCGCCGACGAAATCTGCTCACTGACCGGCCACGGCCACAGCAGTCGCGAGATTGAGATCACTGGTGATGAAACCCTGCGCATCGAAAATACGAGTTCGAGCTCCCTCGCTCTGATGATGGGTGAGATCATGCGCCTTATCCTCGGGCATCGTCAATTCGGCCTCGGCCCCCAATTGTCGCTCAGCCTCCACCGGGATAGTGGCAACAACCTTTGCCTCCGTGTGAAGCCCGGCGAAAGCCGCCGATTTATATTCACCGACGAGGACAGCGAAATCGAGATACTTGAAATTCTCACCACTCAAATAGGCGGTGAACTGGCTCCTCTCGCCTCAGAATCAGCTCTTGCATGGGAACTGAAGATCCCCGCAGAACAAATTTAATTACCTTTTCTGCCATCGGAGCAGTGAAAGGTTGTGAATATGGGTATTTAATCTGTAAATCATAGTAATTCCAAGCTATCGTTTTGTAGCGCCCTCTCTCCTCTCGGCCAATTTTGAATGGACGACCTGCCCGCCAGTCGACTGCGTGTTCTGATCGTTGAAGATGATCGGATCACCGCACGAGATCTCGAAGAAACCCTGAAACGTCGGGGTTTCATCGTGGCCGGTATTGCACACACCGCGGATGCAGTTCCCGCTCTCGTGAGCAGCAAGAATCCACAGATTGCTCTTCTAAATATTGACCTCGGCAACAACTCATCCGGCATCGATCTGGCGCGGGAACTTCGCGAGGAGCACAATATCCCCGTCATATTCATCACGGGATACTCCGAATCATCGCTCTACGAACAAGCTCACGAAGCGAAGCCGGCCGGGTTCATTCGTAAACCCTTCAGCGATTCTGAAATGGCCGCTTGCCTTGAATCTGTCGTCGAGCGCAGCGTTGCCGGCGAAAGACTTCGCGATCGTCTTCACGGGCTCGAGACTGCTTCAGCCAATCTTTCCGAGGGCGTTGTGGCTACCGACCTCGACGGCAGAGTGGTCTATCTCAATGCTGCCGCGGAGAACATCACTGGTTGGAGCCGCGAAGAATCCAAAGGCGCCGAGATTGCCAGCGTTCTGGTCATTGACCGGTCTTCTTCAGGAAGCCCGGTTTTATCCAGCCGCAACGGCAGCCGCCACGCCATCGCGGAGCGGTCCGAACCCATCAAGGCCACCGATGGCGAGGCCCTCGGTATGGTTACCATCATCGAAATCCTGCCAGAACAACCGCAGGCTGAAGTTTCCACCCCCGCCACTCCTGAAGAAGAACCAGCGGAGGAAGAAAAGGCTGCACCGTCTCCGCCGGCACGTTCCGCCGCCGTTCAGAAGATTGCCGAACTCTCACGCGATCCGGCGTTCCGAAGCCTGATCAAAAACCGGGAAACTCCCAAGCCAAAAGAAACACCGCTAGAGTCAGCGCCCAAACCCGAAGTCCCAGCGGAACCCACTCCGCCTCCACCCCTCTCAAAATCGGCTGAAAACGTGTTCAATGCCGCAGGCGTGTCGCTGATCGACGACTTTGGTGATCCTCTCATCAAGATCGACGATGACGGCACTGTCAGCTACGCCAACGCTGAAGCTCGAGCCGTGTTCAACGACGACAAGCCCCTCGTAGACCAACCCTTCTGGAACCTCTTTTCCACGCAGGAACGCGAGAACTACGAAAGACAGATCAACCGGCCGCATGCTGACGGACGACGCCATCGCTTTGATTTCCATGATTCAACCCGTGGCCGCTGGTTCGAAATCCGAAACTACAAAACCACCGGTGGCATCCTTGCCCTTTTCTCCGACATCACTTCGTCGAAACTTGAAGCTGCCGAATCCGTTCGCCAACAACGTCTCGAAGGCCTCGGCCTGCTTGCGCGAGGATTTGCCCACGACTTTAACAATTATCTGACAGCAATTACCGGCAACATCAGCCTGGCCCGCGAGCGAAATCAGGAGGACGCAGAACTCCAGCAGACCCTCGCAGAGGCCCAGTCGGCCGCCACCGGAGCTACCGGCCTCGTCCAACAACTGATGACCTTTGCACGCGGCGGCCGTCCCATTCGCAAACACACTCGTATCTCAGAACTTATTCGGCGAATCTTGACTGAAGAACGACTTCAGCACCCTGATATTCGCTATCAATATCAGGCAACCACTTCCGATATCGTCGCAAATGTCGACCCCGCTCAAATCGGTCGCCTCATTGAAAACCTCGTCTCCAATTCAGCTATCGCCATGCCCAACGGCGGTGTCCTCGTGGTGCGATGCGATCGCATCAAGCCCGAGCAGATCATTCGCATCCGCGGTTCCCACACCCCGGCCGACGAGGACCACTTGCTCATCGAAGTGATCGATACAGGTCATGGTATGAGTGAAAGCGCTCTCGGCCGGGTTTTTGAACCCTATTTCACCATGCGCAAGGAAGACAACGCCAGCGGTATCGGCCTCACGGTCTGTGAATCGATCGCCAAAGCTCACGGCGGATTTGTCCAACTGCAATCGAAAGAAGGCAAGGGTACCATCGCCACTTTCTGCGCACCGCTGGGTCAGCATCTAGGCGCCGCCGAAGAAAAACCGGTTGAAACCAGCTACCCGAATTTCAGTATCCCAGATCTCGCCCAGACTCCGGCCACTCCCGCAGCAAGCGAACCGATTCTTGTCGGCACCCGAATCCTTATCCTTGAAGACGATGCCCCCATCCGCCGCCTCATGGCAGCAACCTTGCGACGGGCCGGGCATGAAGTGGTCGAAACCAAGGATGGCCGCGAAACCATCGCGATCTACCGTGACTCGATGGAAAAAGGCGAAAAGTTTCACCTGCTCATTTGCGACCTCACCATCGAAAACGGTGTTGGTGGCGTCGAAACCATGCGCCAGCTGGTAGAAATGGACCCGGAGGTGCTTGCGATCGTCTCGAGCGGATACTCAGACGCACCGGCTATGTCGAGCCCCGCCAGCTTCGGGTTCAAGGGAGTCTTGCCGAAGCCATATGCACCCAGCGAACTTCGCGCCGCAGTACACCGTATGCTGGCGGCACACCACATAATCTCCTGAGGCGACCTTAGGTTTCTACTTCCTCTTCTTCCTCCTGAGAATCTTTCACTTCCGCTTCAGCAGGCGCTTCTTCGGGAGGCTTCTTATCTGCCGCGGGCTCTTCCGCTTTGCCCTCTTTCGGGGCGGCCTCTTCAGCCGGCGATTCTTCGGCTTCAGCCGATTCTTCAGCTTTTTCCTCCCCAGTGAACGGAAGCTGTTCAGCCTGTGCTTGAGGCACTTCCCCGGCGTCAGGAGTCTGTGTAGACTTTTCCTTTTCACCTTCGGTTTCAGGAGATTTCTCCTCCGCCTTCTCCGGAGCATCTGCTTTCTTCTCCTCCGTAACCTTTTTCCCGGCCGAAGCGGATTCCTGGGGACGCGGTTGTTTACCGATCACCAAGCAGGTGTCGGGAAATTCTATGACGTAGCCCTCGGCCGCAAGCCACCGCAGGTCTGTGAGGATAGTTTTAGCCTCATCGGTCAGCTCAAGTTCTTCGGTAGTCGCTCCCTCCTTCATTTCGGGCTTTGAAAAATCTACAGCGAGGGCATCAAGCAAGTCGACAACCTTGGACCGAGGATTGGCAACCAAGTAATCCACAATTGACTGAACCTGCTCGGTGAGTGAAGCGGACTCATCAATGCCCCTGGGTCGAACGACGGATACGTGCAAAGCTTTCTTGCCACGCTTAAAGAATTTAAGGCCCTGCTTTTCAAACTCTTTGCACAGCGCCTGGATCATTGGCAGAGGAAAACCACGACGAAGCTTTTCACTTTCCTGCTTCAAGTGCAGCAGCAATCCCCTCGAAAGGTTTTTCCCAGAGACATTTCCTGGCACAACCGCATTTCTCGTTTCGACGACGGCGGACTCGGCAAAATTCTGGCGGAAATGAGCGGCCAGTTCCTGCGCTGTCTTTAGCACAAGCGCCTCAACTTCCGGTGCCGCTTCAGACTTCGGCGCTGGTTCCGTATCAGCCTCAGGCTCAGCAGTTTCTTCGCCCTCCAAATCGCCGGAAGCCTCCTCGGCAGTGACCTCCACCTCGGGCTGCTCCGCTTCGCCTTCTCCCGATCCCTCGTCTTCAAGGTTTGCGGCAACTTCTTCCACCGTCTCTTCCGCAGCAGGAGTTTCATCGGCTGACTCTGAAATTGACTCTTCGGCGGGCGCTTTGACAGAAGGTTCTTCGACCGGTTGAACCACAGCCTCTGCCGCTTCCTCTTCGACGACGGCTTCTTCTGCCTCATCAGGTCCCTCCGATTTAATGCGGAATTGCTTTACCCGGCTCACCTGTTCCTTCCACTTCTCGATCGCTTCTTCACCGCTCTCCATGGTAATGCGGGATTTGAAACGCTCGATGGACATGTGGGAAAACCGCTCAGCATGAAGGCGGGTCACACTGGCCCGGTATTCGTGGTGATTCGGAGGACCGAGAATTTTCCCGCTCATGCCGCAGACAGCAACCACGCTGAAGTTACCGGCGGGAGCGTCCACTTCTACAATCTCGACATCGTAGAAAGAGTCGATCGCCTTACTGTTGAGCAAGTGATTCACCGCCTCGTCGTGGGAAACCCAAAGCGAACCATCAGCCTCACAAAAATACAAAGCGGGACCACCTTCTTCACTGCGAAAACGAACCTGGTAACGTTCCCGACCTTTCAATATCATCTTGGCCAGATCTGCGAGAGGATAAGCACGCAACGTTTTCCGGATCAGCTGAGCCAACCCGGCCACAGCGGCCGCAGTCGGTTCGAGTGAAGCATTGACCCCTTCAAGCGGCTTCTCTTCCGATGGACGATTGCCATGGTCTGCACCCCCCCGGCGATCACCTCTGCCGCGCGGGCCTCCGCGTCGGTCATCCCGTCCGCCACGCGGGCCACCGCCTCCGCGGCGATCGTCGCGACCCCCGTAGCCACCACCCCGACGATCACGTCCTCCTCCATGGCCACCTGGCCTACCCCGCTGGCGACCTCCACGGCCTTTTCCACCTCGATCTACCCGATCCTCACTTGGAGGTTGGCGACGTTCTTTCGGCGACGAAGAACTCTCCTGCGCCCACTCAGGCATCAGGTCTTTGGCAGAAAATTGCAGCGGCTTATCTCCGTCACTCATGATTTATCTCGCCCCACTTCGTCGGTGTCCGCGTCGGTATCCGTTTGGGGTTATATGAATTCACCGTAGCTTTGATTGCTTGACTAGCAGTTGGCAATTTCGTCACCAACCAGGCAACAATCCCTGCCCCTTAGCAATATATCTCTTTCAAGGCATCTCGTGTCACCTCGGCCGTTTTATCGATATCTTCGGAGGCGTGGGCCAGCGAAATAAACCCGGCCTCATACTGTGACGGAGCAAAATAGACCCCTTTGTTCAAGGTAGACCAGAAGAATTTTCTGAACGCGTCGAAGTCAGAATGTTTCACATCATCCACGTTCTCGACTTTTCCTTCCATAAAGAAAAGGCAGAACATCGAACCGACGCGGTGGAAAGTCAGATCGCGCCCGATCTCGTTAAGCGCGGCGCGAACAGCATCTTCAAACTGCTGGCCGATTTCATCAAGGCGCTGCCAACCATTGAGGCGCTCGAGTTCCTTGAGCTGGACTATGCCGGCTGCCATTGCGAGCGGATTCCCTGACAGAGTCCCGGCCTGGTAAACCGGACCGTCAGGAGCGAGGTAATCCATAATCTCCGCCTTGCCGCCGAAAGCACCTACTGGAAGGCCGCCGCCAATCACCTTGCCCATCGCTGTCAGATCGGGAGTAATTCCCACCAACTCCTGAACACCACCCTTGGCAACGCGGAAGCCGGTCATGACCTCGTCAAAGATCAGGAGCGCACCGTACTTTTCGGTGATCTCACGGAGAAACTCCAGGTAACCCTCGTTAGGAAAAACCAGTCCGGCATTGGCAGGATACGGCTCGAGAATGATTGCGGCGATATTCTCGCCCTCTTTCGCAAAAGCTTCTTCGACCGCCTCCGGGCGATTGTAAGGGAGCGTTATGGTAAGGCTAGCAAGGTCGTCGGGCACACCTGCGCTGTCGGGCTTACCGAGGGTAAGCGCTCCGCTGCCTGCCGCTACTAACAGCGAATCAACATGCCCATGGTAGCAACCTTCAAACTTGATGATCTTGTCGCGCCCCGTGTAGCCACGAGCGAGGCGGATTGCAGTCATGGTCGCCTCGGTTCCGCTGTTGACCATCCGAACTTTCTCCACGGAAGGAACAAAGTCACGGATCATGCGGGCGATTTCCACCTCGTGACGATTTGGAATACCGAAGCTGACGCCTTCCTTGGCAGCATGGCTGACAGCGTCAATCACCACGCTGGGCGCATGCCCCAGGATCGCCGGCCCCCAAGTGCCGATGTAATCAATCATTTGGTTGCCGTCGACATCCCAGATCCGGCAGCCCCGGGCGCGCTGAATGAAAAAAGGATCGCCATCGACACTGCGAAAGGCGCGCACAGGAGAATTCACACCGCCCGGAATAACTTCACGGGCAGCAGCGAAGAGCTTGGAGGAAAGATCGCGTTCTGCCATAGGTCCTCCAATGAATCGCGATTGCAGTCCCGCGTCAACCGGCGTTCCTGCCGACAAAAACTGTGCTAAAATGATGGAGCCGCCATTTTAAGATTTACGTGAAGAGAGCGCTCCGCTTCACTCAAACTGCGCCCTCATTCCCGAACTGTTTCCCCACTCGGTATGAACGTTCATCATCTCGAGCTCTTTTACTACGTCGCCAAATTTGAAGGCATCACTGAAGCCGTGCGCAGAATGCCATACGGCATCCAGCAGCCTGCAGTCAGCGGGCAGATTCTCCAGCTCGAGAAATTCCTTGAAGTGAGGCTGTTCCATCGTCGCCCTTTCGCCCTGACTCCAGCAGGTGAAGAGCTCTACGATTTCATCTATCCCTTCTTCTCCCGCCTCGAACAGATCACCGATCAACTCCGGGGAGAAGAGAATCAGCATCTGCGCCTCGCCGCCTCCGCCGCGGCCCTGACTCATCACTTTCCCGAACTCCTTCACAAGCTGCGATCTGAAATCCCAACGCTGCGCCTGACTCTGCGGGAGTTGACTCACGGGGAAATCGAAACCGCCTTGAGAAAGCAGGAAGCTGATATCGCCATTGCCATTCTCAACCGCAAGTTTTCCCCAGGCATCAAATCGGTGAAACTAATCGACATTCCACTGGCGATCACCGTCCCCGAAGACTCGCCCGTCAAAACCTTCCGCGATATCTCTGCCAAGGCATCCGGGGGCGAGATCCTTCACCCCCTGATATCCCTGCCCAAGATCGAGCCCGTCGCCCAATTGATTCAACAAGGTCTGACCTCGAAAAACCTGAGATGGGAACCGTCAATGGAAATCACTGAGCTGAACCTGATCCAGCGATATGTCGCCAAGGGCTTCGGATTCGGCGTTGCGGTGGATATTCCCGGCGCGCCTGTCGAGGAAGGAATCCGCCGGATCAAACTACCCTCAGACTTCCCTCCCCTTTCCATCGGTGCCCTCCATACGGGGAACCCCAAGCGGATTGCTCAGCGCCTTCTCGATCTTGCCGCCGATCAAGCTACTATTTTGAAAAAGAAGAAAGGGAAATGAAGATACCGCATGCCTGAAGCGCTCATCTTTGACTTCGACGGTCTCATCCTAGACACCGAAGTCCCTATCTACGAGGCCTGGCGGGAAAACTTTCTGGCACATGGTCACGATCTTGATCTTGAAACCTACGCGCAGTGCGTGGGATCCAACTTCGGCCGATTTGACCCTAAGCAGCACCTCGAATTCCTGGTCGGCAGAACGATCGAGTGGAGCGAACTAGACCAAAAACGGGAACGCGACGCTCTCAATCACACTCGCAAGCTTGCGCCGTTTCCAGGTGTCGTTCCCCTGCTCCAAGAAGCCAACGCCGCGGACGTTCCCTGCATTGTTGCCTCCAGCTCGCCGCGCGGCTGGGTCGAAGGACATCTCAACCGACTCGGACTGATGCACCACTTTGTCGGCACGCGCTGTATCGATGATGTCGAGAATCCGAAACCGTCTCCCGATCTCTTCCTTGCCGCCTCTGAATTCGTTTCCGTCGAGCCGGGTCGCGCTGTCGTCCTCGAAGATTCCTTGAACGGACTCAAAGCTTCTCTGGCAGCGGGCGTTCCATGCGTGGTCATTCCGAACCGGATCACGTCTCACCATAAGTTCGAGGGTGCCGCAAAAGTGCTGCCGACCCTTAACGGTTTCAGTCTCGCTCATTTGAGAGAACTACTGGAATAATCCGCCCAGAGTTCTTCAACGGTCTGGCCAGTTGCATCGACGAATATCTCGGGAGAGTATTCCCCTTTACGCATTACCGTGTTGAGCCTCCTCACGATACCGGGAGCTCGGCTGGTTTCGAGCCAAAGGAAAAATCCTGCGGCCGGTTGGTAACCCCTTTTGAAACCCTTCGGGTCCTGTGGTTTCGGAAACTTCTCCACCGGCTTGCCTTCGAAAATCGCCCAGCGCATGTAGTCCGCAATGCCCTCAGTCACCCATACCGGGCCTGCGCCAACGGGATAATTTTGAATGACATGGACCAGTTCATGGATCAACAGACCCACATCGTCGGGATGTTTCTCAATCCAGCTCGAAGAAATGACGATCTTCGCTCCCGAGGTCGACCCCACACCCTTGTCAGACTTCCGGATCCGCAAAATCACTTTTGCCGGAGGTTCAAATTCCGGTGAAGCGAGTAGATTACTGAAACGCGGATACCATTCCTTCATCAGAACAGCACCGTCCTCAACCCACCGAGACAGCTCTGGCGCTTCGGAAGCATCGACGGTGATCTGAACTTCGCCGGGATGAGCCAACCCGGAAAATCCGAGGCAGGCAGAAACCAGATAGAGGCCGGGGCGAATCATTGTTTGGAAGCATTCCCTAATTCAGGCCCCGTGTTGGGCTGAGGCTTCACCCCTTCTTCCTCAAAACGGGCATAGTTGGGATCGTCTTCAAACATCGCGAGTTTATCGCGGCTTTCGAACTCAGCCGAAATGAAGAAAGCGCAGGGGCTCTGGGGCTCTGGGGATCGATGGATCGATGGATCGATGGATCGACCAGAGCGGAAATTGTGCACCTCGTTAAATCGTCGAAAACAGACCGATCGACGCGGATCATCTCTTCGAGATCCTCATCTGTTTTGCCATTCTTAATCTTGTAGAGGGCAGATAGTGAACCATGTTGGAGAAGGAAGCAGGAGGAAAGTCTGTCGCTTTCAGTTCGCCCTCAGTTACGCCACTCAAGGGCGCCTTTCTTCAGCGCGTAGAGATAGGCAACAAAGAGAATCAGCACAAAGCTGAGCATGGACCAGAAAAAGACCAAAACGCCGGCTTCGACCTGCTCGCGGAAGACGACCGCCCAAGGATAAAGGAAAACGACCTCGATATCGAAAAGGACGAAAAGCATTGCCACGAGATAAAACTTCACGCTGAAACGGGCCTGACCATCACCCACGGGCTTCATGCCGCACTCGTAAGCTGAGTCTTTCACCTTATTACGAAGCGCGCGTTTTCCAAGCAAGGCACTGGCAATGAGAGTGGCCGCTGCGAACCCAGTGGCGATCACTATCTGGACGACGACAGGAATGAAGTCAGGTAACATAGCATTGAGATTAACGTCTCCGGGCGGCCCGGTTAGGGGAATGTAGTGAAATTAACTCACCCGTCCAGACGATTTCTCAGGGAGATCCGTCGAGGATGAAAAAAGGCCGGCTCCTCTTGGAACCGGCCTTTTGTTAAAGTGTTTTGGAACGTTTAGAAACGCAAGCGATGCTTTGATGAAAATCAGCTATTCGCTGCAGCGTGAGCGCTGGAAGCTTCGTGAATGTTGTCCAAACCGCGGTATTCCTTGCCGTTTTTCTCGACAAGACCGCGTGTAACGAGGTTTTGAAGCTTCTCGTAGGCCCGGAGACGAAGCATTTCTTCGCCACCGCTGACGGCATTTCGAGCTTTTAAATTTTCATAAACAACCTCAAAAAGGTCATTGAATCCAAAGGTCTGCTTATCGGACAGTACTGTTACCAATTCGTCGGTAACATGATCTGGCACCCGGCGTGAGAATCGTGTTCTACGTGTGGTTGACATAGGTTGTAGTCTACCACAAGAGCTTATAAATGCCTACCGATTTCTGTCGTGATTTCGCAAATTCTGGATATTC
Organism: Verrucomicrobiota bacterium; assembly: GCA_002862135.1. Taxonomy (GTDB): domain Bacteria; phylum Verrucomicrobiota; class Verrucomicrobiia; order Verrucomicrobiales; family DEV007; genus Arctic95D-9. Next base: position 94,376 of record PKCI01000011.1, read on the forward strand.
TCATAATTGAGGATCAGACACGGCATCAAAACCAAATTCCTTAAGTGATTGAATTACAATGACTCTTAAGTTTGGCGAGCGAATAGTTTGGGGCGCCGCAATGGTGCAGCAGTGGATGTAGCCGACCATTTCTGAGAAAGGGCGCGATTTCACCTTTTCGACCTCGAGCCAGGCGTCAAACCCAACGATCGCTTCGACCCAATCACCGAGGGAATAGTCACTCTGGTCGACCTCTTCGAACAGTCGATCGAAGTCGACGGCCTGAGCTGATTTTACAAATTTATCGAATTTTTCAAAAGTTTCAGCTTCGGAAACCGACTTCCGGATCAAGTCGAGTGGGTCTGGGGAATCCTGAGTCATAACTCAACTTGCCTGGCCGCTTCCTGTTCGCAAGCCCCTCACTTGAGAGCCTCTTCGATGACGCGAACCACATCTTTGGCCAGTTTCTTCGATCCCTCGGAAGAATAGTGAACATTGGCCGGGAGTTGGATCTCGTCCGCCCGATCCAGGGCGAAGCTGTAGAGGTCATGAGTCGCCACATCCGATCCCTCGAAGACCTGCGCGGCAAGCTCATTGTATTTTGCGGAATCCCCCACGACACGACCTTCGGCCCCTTCCGGAACCGGTGTCGTGGTTCTCCAAATCAGCTTTGCGCCCGTTCCCATAAGCACCTCATGGAGTTTCGACAGATTGTCCACATAGTCTTCCATCGAAACCTGTTGATGAGCGCCTTCTGAGCCCGGTTCAGCCAGGTTCTCCCCGTTGGACCCCATGTATTTGAGATCGTGGAGCCCCCAGTTGAAGTGAATCACATCCCACTTCTTGCCTGCACCACCAGTCTTGAGCCATTCATCGATACCTTCGAGCCCCCTAGTTGTCGGCCCGCAATTGGTCAGCGGGCGATGAACGTTGGCTTTACCCTTCAGCAAATCCCGAACCGCCACAGTGTATCCGATCGAAATCGAATCACCAATCAGCAGCACTCGAGGCAACCCCTCGATATCTTGCACCGGGATCATGGCGGGATTGACCTTCTTTTTTTTCGGCATTGCCTTGGCCTTTCCGGTTTCGGCTATTGCCGAACTCATCAGGCCAGTGGCGAGAGCCGTCACTACCAGTTGCGTAATCAGTTTTCTCATGGGAATAGAACCAAGTTTCCTGATAGAAAATCCCTCCGTCATTGAAAAGCCCAACTCACCACCTGATCGCGTAGCTAAACCAGACAACATGAGCGCACTTATTCCTGATTCCGGTCCTGGTAAGGACCTCATCGACACCCGCCTCCTTGCCGTCCTGGTTATCGATGATCTTGAATCCGCCGTTCCACTGGCTGAATCTCTTCTCGCCGGCGGCATCCAAGCAATGGAACTGACACTGCGAACCCCAGTCGCGATCGAGGCGGCCTGCCGCATTCGCGAAGCTGTCCCTGACATGATGCTCGGTATCGGCACCGTTCTAGACACCGACCAGGTCGATGAAGTGGTCAAAGCCGGTGCTGCGTTCGCAGTCTCTCCGGGAGTGAATCCCACTGTGATTCGCTATGCCTCTGCTGCCGGGCTGCCCTTCGGCCCCGGAGTCATGACCCCTACCGAAATTGACGCCTCGGTTCAAGAAGGCTGCCGCCTGCTCAAGTTCTTCCCCGCCGAATCCTCCGGCGGTCTCGCCCATCTCATGAATATCTCGGCTCCCTACAACCACCTCGGCCTCAGGTTCATCCCACTTGGAGGCGTCAACCTCGGCAATCTCGAGACCTACCTGGGAAATGATCTCATCGGTGCAGTCGGCGGAAGCTGGATCGCTCCTCGCGATCTCATCTTGGAGGGAAACTGGAAGAAGATCGAGTCCAACGCCCGGGAAGCCCGCTCGATCGCAGGCTGACGCCCCTTTAGGCCTTGTTTTGGCCATATGGCGCAGAAAACATGCGACTTGCGCTAAGACTCGCCGCCAAGGAATCGTATTGTTTGTGTAGTGTATTAGGGCCAAACTGTAATTAGCTGATAACACCTTCAATCCAATGTCCCGACAACATCTTCTCCCCGCCCTGCTCGCAATGGCTGCACTGGCCACCGTGTTCGGTCCCCCGTCGAATCTGGGAGCGCAGCAGGGAGCTATGTCCGCCCGCCAGGCCATTGATGCTATTGGAGCACAGTTCGGACCCGGCGCCGTTCAATGGCTTGCAGAAATTCGAGGACGGTCGGGAATCCCTCAGCCGAACAGCTGGGAAGTTCTTGCTTACAATGATCGTTCACCCGGCCTGCTACACAAATTCTGGGCCGGCGGCGGTCGCGTCGGTGACGCCGGAGCCGACGACACCCGTTACCCGGTCAATATTCCGGTTGGTTACTTCGGTGCCAACCAGATTCCTGTCGACAGCGTCGCCGCCTTTACCATCGCTGAAGGCGAAGCCCGCAAAGCCCGGATGGCTTTTGACAGCTGCGACTACTTCCTTCGAGTTCGCGAATATTCTACCGAACCCATCTGGCGCCTCGAGCTGCTCGACCCCAGACGCCAACTGGTCGGTAAGATTTATCTCTCCGCCCGCAACGGTGAAGTCCTCCGAACCGTCTGGATTTACTACAACAATACCGGTCGCCCCCAGATCGTGGACTCCTTTGCACCAACCCGTCCGGCCTCAATGACATCCACCACTTCCACGACCCAGTTCCCTCCCACCACTCAGAACCCGATCCGGGATTCAGGACTTTCGGACAGCACCGGCATCATGGCTCCTCCCGTATCCCCAACTTTACCGGGCGCACCACTGCCGCCTGCGGCCCCCCCGGCTTCGAGCACTGGCATTGCCGGAAACAGCATTCCGTCTCCGACCTTCCCTCCGAACAACGGTCGCAGCGCCGGCACCATTCCATCCTACAATCCCGGATCCAATAACATGCCGGCCCCGATTCCGCCCACCAACCAAAATCTTTACGACGATACCGGCATTCCTGAGCCCCCTGCCATAGAAAGCACGACCGAGGAACCCAAGCCGCCGGTGGTAGTGCCGGAGTCAGAAGGCTCTTCCGACCGCATTCCGCCACCGCCGATTCCGAATTCCTGATCAGGCGTTCGCCAACACCGCTTCCGATCGTGTGAGCGCTTCCACGGTCCACACGATCGGGTAGGCTCTCTCAAAATACCAAAGTCGGGCAAAGTAAAACCCGATCGGAGAGGCCTCGAATTTTGTTCCTGAGTGAGTCGCTGCGATCAGCCAGTTTCGCCCCCGGGCAGTTGCTTCGATGGCTTCCGTCCGCCAGGCCAGCGCACTCACTGCCAACGCCGTCTCTTCAATGGTCGAAGGCGTTTCGTTCTTCAGTGAACCCCAGCCGCCATCTTTATTCTGGTGATCCATAAGCCATCGCGCGCCCCGGTCAGCTTGAGGAAACTCTCCCAGCTCATCCAGCGCTCTCAAAACCATCGCCGTTCCATAGGTCGGATTCTCCTCATCCTTGAGACGGTGCTGATTGCCAAACCAAAGCGGAATCCAAGAACCATCTGATCGTTGTTCGCGAAAGAGGTAGCGGAGACCATTTTCCCGAACCTCGCTGATCGCCTCCTGAATATCAGAACGCATTTCAGGATGCCAGACGTGCATCGCCCGCAGGGTGTGCGCTGTCAGGTCCGGTGACGAGCGGTCAAAAGGCAACGCTCCCCAACCTTTACAGAAAGTTGGGATTCCACCGTCGCGATTCTGCAACCCTGCCAACCAAACAATTCCTTTTCCTGCCGCCTCACGAATAGACTCCGAACTCTTTTTGTCACGAAGCAAATGCAGCGCCAGCAAAGCCCCTGGAGTATCATCGGCATCTGGCACCCCGCCGGTGAGATCTGTCCACGCCCAACCACCCGGAGGCGTGTCAGTAAACGGATGGACTTCGCGATACTGCTGCCCGAGCAACCACTCCAGCAATTCCCCCCTCTGATCCAAGAGGGTCAAGTCAGGGGCCCAACGCTGTTGAGTCGGGTCCGGCTTTCCTAAAAGAGACTTGATCGAGAGCGTCGTCGCCCAGGTCGCGAGATTCGTGTCGATCGGCCAGCTGCCGTCGGGTCGAACCGTCTTGAGCAGAAACTCGACCGCCTTCTTCGCGACAGGATGATCTTTCTCTCCCGCCGCAACGAGAGCCATCGTGACAAAACTGGTCAGCGGCGCCGCCTCGAGAAATCCTCCCGACGCCGGCTGGATCGAAGTCAGCAACTTTGACACCTTCGGCCAAACCCATGACTGGCGTCGATACCCCCTCCAGCCCTGACGGAAGCGGGCATAGCCAATAGCGATCAGAGCGGGCAACGCATAACTGACCACCGGTAAACGCATCATTCCAAACCACTTGCGGGGAAAAACTGCCAGTTGAAAAGGCAACTGCAGAACATGCCCCCACCCTTTCGGTCCGAGTGTTCCGCAGATAGCGCAGAGCATTAGGATAGGAACAGAAAAGGTCCGGTCCTTGCCATAGCGGGCCTTCACTGTTTCCGCGATCAGAGAGGGGTCGAGAGAGCCTACATAGTTCTGGATCCAGTTTGCCGACCCGGCAATAGCACCTCCGGAATCGCTTCCGCCGAACTTCGTTAAGGCCGACCAGCAGAGCAATGTGGTAGAAATGTTAGAATAGCTTTTCACGGTATCGCCCCAACCTCCATCCTCATTCTGGTTGTCCACGAGCCACTTCGCCGCCTTCACAACTTCCTCAGAATACCTCTCAGGATCGACACTCCCAAGCGCCACCAACGCCGTTGCGGTCGAAAGAGCGGAAGTCGACAGCTCGCCGGTCCAGTGCGCGGCCGGGTTTCGCTCAGACAGCAATGCCGCCCGCGCATTTCTTAAGCTCTCACTCACCTCATTCATCTCACAACGCCAGATGACCGAGGGCTAGCAACCCGTAGTAGGTGTATTCAATGTCGAGATCGTCGTCTTCCCAGCTCCCGTGAAAACCGCCGGCCGCCGTCCACAGGCTGTCGACGAAGTCGAGCATACGCTCTTTCTTCTCTTCGAACGAGACCTGCAATCCATCCAGCGCATGCAATGCCACTGCGGTCGAAAGCAGGTCGGGCATCGGCGCCATTGGAAACGGAAGAAATCCACCTCCGGAATGAAAAGACTCCAGGATCCACTCCGGCGTTTCACGTGGGATCGCGATCTTCAGGTTGCGATAAATGGTAATTGCCGCAGCAGTCGAGGGAATGTTCGGAACCGGCAGGGTGACGTCATTAGCCCACGCTCCGCCATCCACTTTGAGAGATTCGAGACAAGCTGCGACGCCCGGCTCGTTGGAAACCGATTTTCCGTGATCAGCATAGGCACCATAGGCAAGGAAACAGGCGTAGGCGGAACCGGTTTCCATTCCTTCAGCCTGGTTATAACCGCCGTCTTCGGTTCGATATTTCTCAATGGCTTCGAATACCGGGCTCAAGTTACCAACGGCCTCACGATCGGATAAAGCCGAAGCACAACGCGCCAAGCAGCAGAGATGGACAAAGTCGAGTTCCTTGATCTCACAGCGCTTTCTCCGAAGGAAGTTGGTCAGGCCCTCCTCCGGCAGCGGCACCTGGAGGGCGGTCAAAGCATCAATTGCGAAACTCGTATAATAGAGATCCGCATCACCGTCCCGGTCGCAGAAACCGCCATCGGCATGTGCCTGGCTCATCACGAAATCACGGATCAACCCGGAAGCTTCCTCTCCCAAAACCGACGGGGCCAAGCGGGCGACCTGAAGCATTTCCAATCTTAATGACATAATTCTACCGGGCACGTTTAACGGTATCCTTTCTCGCACCCTGCTAATTAGTGATGTAAAAACGGATTCGTCATAGACCGCAGTGGCCTTCGCCGGCAACAGCGACATAAATCCGGCAAACCGGCCAAGTCCAGAATTAGAACACCGCATATATGAGCAATTCCTACGATTTTATCGTCCTTGGAGGCGGCAGCGGAGGCTACGCCGCCGCCCGGACCGCTCACGAACATGGCCTGAAAACCGCTGTGATTGATGGAGCCGAAACCCTCGGCGGTCTTTGCATCCTGCGCGGCTGCATGCCCTCAAAATCACTCATCGCCTCCTCAAATCTTTATCGCTCCATGCGGCGGGCGGGTGAGTTTGGACTTCGCTCTGGTGAGACCGAAGTCCACCCCGCAGAAATCGTCGCGCGAAAGCGCAAGCTCATCGGGGAGTTCGCCGACTACCGGCAGGAACAACTCAAAGACGGGCGTTTTGACCTCATTCGCGGCACTGCTGCTTTCACCGGCTCCAACTCACTCCAAGTCACACCGATTGACGGCAGCGAACCTTTTGAAGTCGAGTTTCGCGCCGCGACAGTTGCCACAGGATCGGTGATCACCCGCCTTCCCATCGAGGGACTCGAGGAAGCCGGCTACTGGACCAGCGACGACATTCTTGAAGCTGAGGAGATCCCGGATTCCATGATCGTTCTCGGCGGGGGCGCGATTGCCCTGGAGATGGCCTGCTATCTCGAAGGCCTTGGCAAAGAGGTCGCCGTGATTCAGCGCAGCCCACAACTCATCCGTGGATCGGACCTCGACATCGCGAAGGCACTCGAGAGCGCGATCTCCGAGAGAGACAACATGACGGTTTTCACGGGGACTGCACTCAAGCGGGTCGAAACCGATTCTTCGAGCGGTCTCAAGACGGTTTACTTCGACCAGAACGGCGAAGAAAAATCCGCCTCCGCCCACCAGATTCTCCAGGCGCTTGGACGAAAGCCCAACTCCGCCGGTCTCAATAGTGAAGCTGCCGGGCTCGCTATCGAAGAAAGGAGCGGTCGAGTCATCTGCAGTTCGGATCAACGTGCCGGCGTCCAACACATTTTCGCTGCGGGAGACATTTGCGGTCCTCACGAGATCGTCCATATCGCGATCGAGCAGGGTGAAATCGCAGCTCATAATGCTGCCGCCATGCTCGGATTCATCGACGAAGCCGAAAAGGAAATCGACTACCGCCTCAAACTCTATGGAATCTTCACCAATCCTGAAGTCGCTATGGTGGGCATGAGCGAAAACGAAGCCCGCGAAAGCGGTCGAAACATCAACGTCGCCACCTATCCTTTCGACGACCACGGCAAATCCATGGTCATGGGCGAAACTCACGGTTTCGTAAAAATGATCGGCGATGCCGAAACCGAGGAAATCCTCGGAGCATCAGTCATTGGCCCGCACGCGACAGAATTGATTCACGAACTCGTCGTCGCCCTTTATTTTTGCGCAACGGCCTCAGAATTTATGAAAATTCCACACTATCATCCGACTCTTAGCGAAATATGGACTTATCCGGCAGAAGATCTTTTAATTTCCGGCTGATTGAAGTATAGTGCGCCGCGAGAGGTGGATTCCGCCCGCGGAATCCACCTCTTCCTTAATTTTACTCCGAGATACCATGCTTAAGCAGATCATCAATCAAGAACAAGAAGCAGAAGCTACCGAAAATGCCGATGCTTCTGACAAAAAGGGCGGAGAAGGCAAGAACGAGTCGAAATCCAAAGGCTCCTCTGCCTCCCTCACAGGCAACAAGAATATCCTCTCCAACGATGTGGAGATCAAAGGCAAGCTCCGCTTCTCCCGCGATCTGTTCATCGATGGCCGAATCGAGGGCGAAGTCAATTCCGAGGGCGATCTTACGGGCGGTGAAAACGCCCACATTATTGGTGATATCAAGACTCGATCCGTCGTCGTCTTTGGAAAAGTTCAGGGCAATATTACCGTAACTGATCGTTGCGAACTGAAACAAAAGGCTGAGTTAAACGGAGACGTCACTGCGAGCAAGCTTGCCATCGAAGAAGGGGCTGTGTTCATGGGATCTTCTACCGTAGGAGGTGGAGAAGGCAAGAACGAGTCGAAATCCAAAGGCTCGTCAGGCTCCCTCACAGGCAGCAAGAATAGCCTGTCCAATGACGTAGAGATTAAAGGCAAGCTCCGCTTCTCCCGCGATCTGTTCATCGATGGCCGAATCGAGGGCGAAGTCAATTCCGAGGGTGACCTTACGGTCGGTGAAAACGCCCAGATTATCGGTGATATCAAGACTCGATCCGTCGTCGTCTTTGGAAAGGTTCATGGCAATATCACCGTAACTGATCGTTGCGAGCTGAAACAAAAGGCTGAGTTAAATGGAGACGTCACCGCGAGCAAGCTTGCTATCGAAGAAGGGGCTGTGTTCCTGGGATCTTCCACCGTTAGGGGCGGAGAAGGCAAGAACAGGCCGAAATCCAAAGGTTCGCCAAGCTCCTCTGCCTCCATCACAGGCAACAAGAATATCCTCCCCAACGATGGAGGTGATTCGTCCCCCGGGGAGGACCACCAATCCTGAAGTTCCCCTCTGAACAGGAGTGCAGGAGCCGGGAGTCCGGCCCTGCAATGAAAGCGCGCCGGATCCCATCAGGCGCGTTTTTGCTATCACCCAGAATCAGAACAAGTTGTTTCGAAAATTCCAGAAAAGGAAAAAGGGCAACCTGAGCTGCCCCAACTGCTGGCATCACCAGCAAGAACCAGCCCGTGCCGTTTCATCGTTCTGTCGCAACTGCGGCGAGCATTTTCGGATCGAAAATGGACCCGCGATGGCCAGTCCGGGGTTGCGGGTTTCCGGGATAGCTGAATTCAATCCTCACGACCAAATCGGGCCCCGGGTCCCGTTTGAGTGGGGCGATCGCGACAAGGGCGAAGATGAGGGCGAAATTCGAGGTGATGGTATCCTCGGAGAATCCTGGATTGCCACTCAGAAAGACGATGGTCAGCCCCGTCCGCTGCCCGAATCCGGCGAGGGTGACGCAGAAGAACCGATTGGAATTTCGATCGGCGCGTTCATCGACCTCGTCGACGAGGAGGAGAACCTGGATGATGCAGGCGGTGAAGTCCCATCCATAGGGGCGGAGGCTCAGGGCGCCGAAATTCTCGCAGAGGGCTCGATGGAAGCCCTCCTCGGAGAAAACACCCCAGTGGAGACTCCCGAGAAGGAGAAGATGCCCCCCAACTACGTGTCACCAGAAAATCGAAAGCGCGCCTCTGAAGGCGGCAGCACTTTCGACGTACGTTGCTTTCACTGCTACCACATCCAAGTGGTGTCGCGCTTTGCAAAGTCAATGCAGTGTGAGAAATGCAGCGTCTACATCAGTCTCGCCAACTGCGAAGTTAGGGTGCAAAAGAGCTACACCCTCAGGACTCGCGGAGACATTTCCGTCAGCCGAAAAGGCGGGCTCAAGAGTTGCGAGGGCGCCTGCCATCACTGCACCGTGAACGGAACCATAGATGCGCTGGTGGACTGCTCTAGAGACGCCACCTTCCGAAAATCCGGGATTGTCCGAGGTCATCTTTACTGCCGTAAAATTCATTTAGACAAAAACTGCGAAGTCGAATACCCCGATGGCGTCATGGCCCAACGCGCCGATATCAATGGGTCCCCCAAAGGCGACCCGACTTGTTCCAGAAAACTCAGAATCGGTCGCAGCGGCACATTCGAAGGTGACGTCAAAGCTGTAGAAATTGCCCTTAAAGAGGGCAGTATGGTCACTGGAGAAGTCGTCACTGATCCTGAAATCTCCACCGAATTACCCGTCAACAAGGGCACCAACCCCTCTATCATAGGCTGAATCAATCTGCGGCATTAGCCCTCCAACCCTTGACCCTCACTGCCTGAAATGACAGCTACTGCAACCTCAACCGGCATTCGGGAGGACATCCTTCGTCTCAAAAAGGAACGCAACGCCGTGATCCTCGCCCACAACTATCAGATTCCTGAAATTCAGGACATCGCTGACTATGTCGGTGACTCTCTTGGCCTCGCCTTCCGGGCCCAGGAAACAGATGCCAATGTCATTGCTTTCTGCGGCGTCCATTTTATGGCGGAGACAGCGAAGATCGTAAACCCGGAAAAGACAGTGATTCTTCCTGATGCCGATGCCGGTTGCTCTCTCGAGCAGTCCTGCTCGGCCGAAGATCTCAAGGCCTTTCTCGACGAAAACAAAGAGAAGAACTACTACGTCATCACCTACATCAATTCTTCGGCTGCGGTCAAAGCTCTATCCGATGTGATTTGTACGAGCGGAAACGCCGTCAAAATCGTTGAAGCAGCCCCCAAGGATCGACCGATTCTTTTCGCACCCGATCAGAATCTCGGAGCCTGGGTTTCCCAGCAAACGGGCCGCGACATGGACTTCTGGAACGGGAGCTGCTACATCCACGTGGAGTTCACCCGCGAGAGCATCCAGAGAATCAAGGACGAGTACCCTGACGCCGCTGTCGTCGCCCATCCCGAGTGCACCACTGCGGTGCGCCTTCTCGCCGACGAAGTCTGCTCTACCGAAAAGATGGTCGACTTCTGCCGCAACACCGACGCTCAGAATATTATCGTTGTAACCGAAGCTGGGATGCTTCACCGCATCCAGAAAGAGGTTCCCGAGAAAAATCTCATCGCCGGCCCCACTGATAGATGTGCCTGCGCCGAGTGCCGCTTCATGAAAATGAACACGCTTGAAAAACTCTATAACTGCCTTCGCGACCTGAGCCCCTCCGTCACCCTCGACCAAGAGTTTCGCGAAGCTGCCAAGAAACCGATTATGCGAATGCTTGAGCTCAGTAAATAAACCGAGTTAATTCCCGTAAATCCCCTTTACCTAAATGAGCGCCTATCAATGGGACTCCGCCTTCACGGAACTCTTCAATCGCTGCCTCGAGCAATACAAAATCGGCAACGAAGACTTCAACAGCTACTACTCCAAGGCCGACCTCGCATTCCTGAAGTCCATCGGCTGTAAGCCTCGCGAATTGTTCGACTTCGTCGAAGATCTCGGTGACGGAGGTGAGCCAACCATGACCACCGCAGTCATGATCGCCAGCGTACGCCGTGACTACCTCGAGCACGTCATGGAAGGGCAACTCAGCGAACACGAAATCAAACCGGAAGAACTGCCGGATAGGGGAGAGGAACTCGAGGGTTTCGTCTGGCTTCCCCGCATCATCATGAAAGCGAGAGGAAAGCTTCGCGGCGAACTTGATCCTGACATCATGTTCGGCTGCGGTGGTGACCGCCATTTTTTCCGCACCCACGATATCGCGCCTTCTGATTTTCTCCGCGCCGTCTGGGCAGCCGGAGATGACGACAGCAAGATCGTCGACTTCGTCAACCAATACTCAAAGGCATGATATTGAGGTTCCCGGCTGCGTTCCTCGCAATCATTGGCACAGGGGTTTGGCTCAGCCATTCCCCCGTCAAAGCTGAAGGTAGTCTTGCCGACCTCGAATCCTACCGGGCAGGATGCCAGTCTCTGAGCGACGGCCGCTACGAGACTGCCACCACCCAGTTCCTCGAAACCTGGGACCTTCTCAGCGAAGGTGCCGGCGGAGATCTCGAGCGCGACTTTGTCGCCTCGCGTCTCCTTGAATCACTGGTCCGCAACGGCGAAACCGCCCGTGCTGCTGAGTGGCTCAAGCAGCTTCCCCTGATTTCACCTTCAGCTAATACCCTGGAATGGGCCGGCATTGCTTTCTACGAGGAGGAACGTTACACCGAAGCCGCCGATACCTTCAGCGCGTTGATCGGAAATTTTGAGACTAAGGATCGCAAACTTATCCGCCGATACCTCCGCAGCCTTGCCCTCAGCAGATCCGCCGATGACGCCATCAGCACAGCACAGGCCATATTCACTCCAGAGAACTACGAGGAAAGTGTCGACATTGCCCGGATTGCTGTTCTCGCAAATCGCCCCGATCAGGCGCTAGAAACCCTGGACGCCGCAACCCCTCCCGACCCGCTTTCATTTGATGATGATCTCACAGCCACACGCATCTCGGTTGCAGCGTTGATCCAGGCCAACCGCGCCGACGAGGCTGTCGCAATAGTCTGCGAATTCATTGACCGGACCAAAACCGGCAAGCAAGCTGCGATTGGCTTCCTGCTTCTCGAGGAGGCAATTATTGAATCCGACAAAGAACTGATACAATCACGGATCAGCACATGGACGGAAAACGAGAACCACCCTGCTGCTGAAGCCGCCACATTCTTCGAAAACATCCTCTTCCCTGAAGGAATCGATCTGGCGACATTCCTCGCAAAGACTGCCAACAATTCAGACAACCCGTTCCAGGAGGAAGCTCGGCTGCGCCTGGCGCTTCATGAATCTGGCAAGATCAGCGTATCCCGGTTGGAGGATGGCGAACTTTCACCCGACCCGTCACGCTCTCATTTTGCGGCGGCTTCTGTTGCCTACCGACAGGAGCAATTCAGGGAAGCCGCTCAACTCTTCCTCAAGGTAGCCGAGTCACAAATCGGGGCTTCCCGCAGCCACGCCGCCTACAACGCGGCAATTTCTTCACTACAGGCCGACGACCTGGTAGCCTTCGATGAGGCAGTCAACGAACTCAAAGATCACAACCCCCGCTCCCCCCTTATCGCCGACCTCAGTTACCTGGGCGGGCTCTACGAGGCGTCACAGGGGGCTCCCAATGCTTTCGTCAATCTTCAGAACTTTATTCGTGACTACCCGCAACACCCTGCAACCGTTGAAGCGCGCCTGGCACTCTCGGAGATCCACCTCAACCAGGTTCCGGCGCGCCCTCAAGCTGCCCGTGACATCTTTGAGGAACTCAAGACACAGCCACTAACACTGACACAGAACGAACGCCTCGATTACACTTCAATCTGGGTCGAACGCATCGATAACAATTTCAGCGACCTGACACTGCAGGCGGAAGATTTTCTCACTAACTGGCCTAACTCGGCCTACCTCCCCGAGATTGCCATGTTGTTGGGCACGCAATGTCTCAAGGACAATAACCTTGAAGCGGCTCGGGAGAAATTCGACTTAATCGTCCAGCGTTTTCCTGAGTCTATCTATGCCGACGCGGCCAAATTCTTTGCAGCCAAGGCAGGCTCCGACGGTGACGAGTCCCTGGTCGGCTGGCAGGAGATCGCCGCGAGCGAAAGCCAGTTTGCCGACCAAGCCCGCCATGAAATCGCCCTGCTTCTGCTCTCGCAAGATCAATACGAAGAGGCCCGATTTGAAATGGAAGCCTTGATGAAATCGCTGCCGGAAAACTCAGCGCTTCGGTATGCTGTCCTTGCCGACCTTGGTTATTCCTACTACCTCGAGTCCCTCAATACTGATGACAATCGTGTGCCATTGGAGAAAGCAGCCGAAACGTTTGCCCGCCTCTCAAACATTGAAGCGCTTCCGGTCGCTGCGCGCTACAACGGTGCGGTTCGCCGGGCCAAGTGCCTTGAAGCCCTCGGACGACCTAAGATTGCGCTGGAGATTTATCGCTCCATGATCTCAGAAGAATCCGGTGGCCGCATTCTCGGAAGCGAAGTCTCCCTTGAGGAAAACGAGTGGATTTTCAGAGCAGGCTTTTCCGCAATCGATATTCTGAAGGAAAACAAAGACTGGGAAGCTGCCATCAAGATTGCAGACACGCTCTCACTAAAGGAAGGCCCCCGCGCGATCGAAGCCGGCAACCTGGCCGAGCAACTCCGCCTCAAACACTGGGTTTGGGACTGATTCTTAGAAGTCTTGTCAGGACGCTGCAAACTCACGCGCCACGCGAATCAGTTCGGCAGGCTCATCGATACAGTAAGCTGGCCCCTCGGTTTCCATCGCCTCGCGCTCGTTGGCTCCCCAGCAAACTGCCAGCCCGCTGACCTTGCTCTTTCGGGCAGCTTCCATGTCTCTGGTCTCATCACCAACGTAGATGACCCGGTTTGGATCCGCCTTTTCCTTTTTCATCACATTAAGGATGCGTTGCGGCTTGCCAAAGAGACTGACCCCAGCCTCAATGAATGAGAAACAACTGAGCAATTCGCACCGGCTGAGAAACGTCCTCACATTGTCGGCGGAGTTCGAACTTAGGATTCCCATCTGGAAACCGTCTTCGTGAAGTTTCATGACTGCTTCGCGGATCCCGGCAAACAACTCCACATCCTCCATGCGTTCGTGGAGCACCTTGCGGATATGAGCCGCCAGTTTCACCGCCATCAATCGTGAAATTCCCAACTGATCCAGCAAAGCTCGCGTGTTCAGTTTTCTCAATTCGCGGGCCTCGTCCGCTGTCACCTCCTTGAGGTTATAACTCTCGGCGAGCTCGTTGAATATCTCGATTCCGGTCTCCAGCGTGTTCGCCAGAGTTCCGTCGAAATCAAAGATCAATAAAGGCTTGGAAGAAACAGGCATTCACCTCAAATTTTCCCGTCCTGAAAGAGAATGGCAAGCATTCAATGAGATTCGATGAGAGTTACATCTGTAACAGACGCAATCCTGCCAACCCGCTACCTTGATCGAATTCACAAACGCCTCACCTTAGGGCCCCTCCAATTCCTGGAATTATGAAACCCATCAGCCACCTATTCTCTGCCGTTGTCGCTATAGCAATGGCCCCCATTCTCTTGACCGGTCAGGATACTCCAGTCTTTCCCAACGCCGATGCAGAAGCTGTCCCAACTGATCTTTTTGTCGTCCCCGACGGGCTGGAAGTCACTCTCTGGGCCACTTCTCCCAAGCTTTACAACCCCACCAACATGGACATCGACAAGGATGGCCGAGCCTGGGTGGCAGAGGGCGTTCGCTATCGCAAACACTTCGATCGTCAGCCCGAGGGTGACCGAATTGTTGTGATTGAAGATACTGACAAAGACGGAAAGGCCGATTCCAGTCACACCTTCGTCCAGGAGGAACTGCTCATCGCACCCCTTGGCGTATCCGTGATCGACAACAAGATTGTCGTAGCCCAACCGCCCCACCTCCTCGTTTACACCGATGTGGATCGCGACCTGAAATTCAACCCCAACGTGGACAAGCGCGAGATTCTCCTGACCGGTTTCCAGGGACAGAATCATGACCATTCCCTCCACGCCACCACGGTAGGTCCCGACGGGAAGTGGTATTTCAACTTCGGAAACTGCGGTGCCAAGTTTACCGACAAATCCGACCAGACCTTCACCGTTTTCGGTTCGTATCGCCCCAAGGTGATCGGGCCGTTTAAATTTCCTCACAATGCTGCCGAGCTCGCCGGAAAACCCAGTCATGATGGTCATGTTTATGTCGGTGGCGCTACCGTCCGCATGAATCCTGACGGCACCGACGCTGAGATCATCGGCCACAATTATCGCAACTCTTACGAGCAAGCCGTCACCTCTTTCGGTGATGTTTTCCAGAACGACAACGATGACCCGCCCGCCTGCCGCGTCAGCTGGGTCATGGAATACGCCAACTTCGGGTTTTCTTCCAATGACGGTCAACGCACTTGGAAAGCCGACAAGCGCCCGGGCCAAACCACCCAGGTGGCCGAGTGGCGCCAGGACGACCCCGGCATGACACCTGCCGGTGATGTCTATGGCGGAGGTTCTCCTACTGGCGTTGTTTACTACGAAAACGGGGCTCTCGGAGACATGTGGATTGGCACCTTCCTCGCCTGCGAAGCCGGACGAAACGTGATCTTCAGCTACCAGCCCGAACTGGAAGGAGCTGGCTTCAAGCTGGACCGCTCGGATTTCATGACGAGCAATACCTCCGGTCAGTTTGCCGGGTCCGACTTCATTGGCGGAAGCAAATCGGTCAATAAAGAAGCACATACCCTCTTCCGCCCGTCTGACGTCGCCATCGGCCCGGACGGAGCGATCTACGTGACTGACTGGTATGATCCCCGCGTCGGTGGCCACCAGGATCTCGACGAAACCTGTTCCGGTGCGATCTACCGCATCGCCCCCATAGGATTCAAATCTGTCGTTCCGGAGATCGATCCGGAAACCATCGAGGGACTCATCACAGCCCTCAAATCCCCTGCACCCAACGTGCGTGCCATCGGATTCGAAGGTCTCAAGGCCAAGGGGCGCCCTGCCATGGATGCCGTCGCGGCTCTCCTCGACCACCCAAACCCTTACATCCAGTCACGCGCCATTTACCTTCTTTACCAGATGGGTATCAGTGGCCCGCGCATGGCTGGCTACCCGGCTGACCAGCCGACCACTCAGCGAAAGATCGCTGCCTACCGCGCCATGCGTCGTGCGGGCCTCGATTTCTCCGCCAGTGCCCTGCGTCTCGCTGCGGATGAGGATCCTGCCGTCCGACGTGAAGTCGCGCTCTCGATGCGCAACGAAACCATCGAGACTTCAAAGGAGATCCTAGTCGCGATCGCTTCCGGATACGACGGCCAGGACCGGAGCTATCTCGAAGCTTTCGGAACCGGAGCCACAGGTAAGGAGGAGGAAATTTTCCGCGCGGTCAAAGGTATTATCGGCAGCGAGGACTTCCGCACCTGGACCGAAGCCTTCTCCGGAATCGCCTGGCGCCTGCACCCTGCCAGCTCCATTGATGATTTCCTCGCTCGAGCAAAGCTCGCAGGTCTCCCCATGAATCAGCGCCGCATGGCCATGGATGCGATCGCCTTCATTCCGACCCGGGCCGCCTCGCAGGCGATGCAGACGCTCGCTCAACTCGATACCCCCCTTAAGGCTGACGCCACCTGGTGGGCGATAAATCGCGCCAATAATCACTGGAGGGATTATAATCTCCGAACCGAGCTGAAAGAACGCGGCGTCTACGATCCCGACAAAGTCGTCATTCAGGAAGTGACCACACCCGAGCCTGACCCGGCCATGGAAACCCTTAAAATCGAGGACGCCCTTGTACTCAAAGGAGATGCCGAGCGCGGGAAAATCACCGTTTCCCGTTGTGTCATGTGTCACGAAGCCGGCGGAGTTGGCGTGCAGTTCGGACCAGCCCTCGACGGTTGGGGTAAGACCCAGACTACAGAGGTCATCGCCCGCTCTATCATCGAGCCGAGCGCCGACATCGCTCATGGATTTGACGGTATGGAAATCAAGCTGAAGGACGGCAAGATGCTCAACGGCCTGGTCATCCAGGATGGGGACCCAACCATCATCGTTAGCATGGGCGGCATCACCCAGATGATTCCAAAAGACCAGATCAAAGGTCGCTCTAAAATGAAACGATCCCTTATGCTGAGCGCAGCACAACTCGGCTTGACCGCACAGGACGTCGCCGACCTGATCGCCTATTTAAAGGCCAATTAAGAGTCGGAGAATACCCCCTTTTCCCACTCATCAGTGTCAGATGCGGCGCCTGGCACTTTTTGCTTTTCAAAGGCACTCAATTCGCTCGCTCCCATCCCCACAAAAACCATCCTTTTTGACCCGATTTTGGACCCGAAATCGGGTATTTTTTTCTAATTCCCGGACCTTTTTAAAGATCCTTTAAAAAAGGTCACAAAAAATGAGTTTTCACGGCTCAAATGAGCTTCAAAACCTTGATATTTCGGGGGTTCTGTCATATCTATGGTCTTCGGAAAATCGCTGTTTCCAGGGGGATTTTTGAGGTCGTTCTGAAGGGTGTTTTCCGGTCCATTACCCACCCAGACTTTTCTATGTCAGACGCTGCTGAAGTCAACGAGCCCCCGAAGCCATCCGGAGAATATGATGCCGGACAAATTGACAAGCTGGAGGGCCTCGAGGCGGTCCGCAAGCGTCCGGGAATGTATATCGGCGATCCCGCCACTGAACGAGGTCTTCACCACACCGTTTTCGAGGTGCTCGATAACTCGATCGACGAACACCTCGCCGGCTTCTGTGACGTTGTCACGATCACGATCCATGCGGATGGTTCCATCTCTGTGGAGGACGACGGTCGAGGCATACCGGTAGACATGCACCCGAAATTCGGTATGCCTGCCGTCGAGCTCGTGCTGACCAACCTGCACGCCGGTGGCAAATTCGGCCAGGGGGCTTACAAATTCTCCGGCGGTCTCCACGGGGTCGGCGCCAAGTGTGTGAACGCGCTATCCGACTGGTTCACCGCCGACGTTTATCGAGATGGCAAGATTCACCACATTGCTTTCGAACGCGGAGCTACGACCAAGCCGCTCGAGGTGGTTGGCGAGCTGAAGGACAAGTCACAGACCGGCACAAAGATTTCTTTCTTCCCCGACACCACCATTTTCACCGCAGGTATCGATTTCAATTTCGACTACCTCACCACCCGACTCCGCGAACTCGCTTTCCTCAATCCCGGCATTCGCATCAACCTGGTCGATGAGCGGAACGAGTCGACCAAGAAGAAAGAATTCTTCTACGAGCGCGGTATTGTCGAATTCGTCGATCAGCTTTCCGAGAACAAGGAGCGCGTCCACGAAGAACCCATCGAACTCACCGGAAAGCGTATGGTTGAAATCGATGACGCCGGTAAGACCGTCGAAGACGAATGCTACGCCGACATTGTGATGCAGTACACGACGGATTATCACGAAAACATCCTTTGCTACGCCAACTCCATTCCAAACGGCGACGGCGGCACCCACCTCTCCGGTTTCCGATCCGCCCTTACCCGCGCGGTCAACACCTATGCCAAGGCGAACAAGTTGCTCAAGGACAAGGATCCCGCGATCACCGGTGACGACTGTCGCGAAGGTATCATCGCCATCATCTCGGTGAAGCACCCTAATCCGCGCTTCAGCTCGCAGACCAAGGAGAAGCTAGTCAACAACGAAGTCGAAGGTGTGATCAGTTCCATCGTCTATGAGGGCATCTCCGAATTCTTCGAAGAAAACCCCGGTCTCGCCAAGAAGATGGTCGAGAAGATCGCTAATGCAGCCCGCGCCCGCGAGGCAGCACGCAAGGCTCGCGAAACAGTTCGTAAGTCCGCCATGTCTGGCGGTGGTCTTCCCGGCAAGCTGGCGGACTGCTCATCCCGCGATCCTTCGGAATCCGAACTCTACATTGTTGAGGGTGATTCCGCCGGTGGCTCTGCCAAGCAGGGTCGTGACCGACGCACCCAGGCGATTCTCCCGATCCGCGGTAAACTGATCAACGTGGAGAAAGCCCGCCTCGACAAGGTGCTTCAGAACAAGGAGATCCAGACCATGATCACCGCCATTGGTGCCGGTATTGGTGATGGTGACCAGGAAGGTGCCTTCAACATCGAGAAGGTCCGCTACCACAAAATCATCATCATGACAGATGCGGACGTGGACGGCTCTCACATCCGAACGCTTCTGCTCACCTTCTTCTGCCGTCAGATGCTCGAACTGGTGAAGCGCGGCTACGTTTACATCGCGCAGCCACCGCTTTACAAGATCACCCGCCGTAAAAAGGAACAATACGTGCAGGACGATGGCGAATTAAGCCAGATCTTGATCCAACTCGGCGCCGACGATGTCATCCTGCGCAGTCTCAAAGACGGCGAAGTCGATAAGGAAATCGAATCCACTGACCTCAAGGACATCCTACAGAAGCTGGAGAAGCTCAACCGTTACAGCGACATCATCACTCGCAACGCGGGCGACTTCGAGGAATACCTCAGCCGCGGCGAGGACAGTGAACTTCCCGAATACCTCGTCCAGATTCGTGAGGGCAATGAGGTCTTTGTGAAATACTTCCTCGACGAAGCAGCTCTCCGCGACTTCGGCAACGAGAATCCTGACCTCGACCTCTTCGAGCGTGAAGACGCTGACGAAGGAGAGTCCGAAGACGAGCAGCCCGCCGCCAAGGCCGAAGGCCCCACCCGCCGGGCCCATCTCATCGAGATTCACGAAGCGCGCTCCATCGCCAAGCTCATCGCCAGCCTCGAGGAGAAAGGTGTCAGCATGGATAAGCTCTCCGACGATGATCACCCGCTTTTCGAAATTGCCGAAGGCGAAGGTGACAACGCGCGGACGCACCCCGTCTTCAGCGTGCCTCAGATCCTCGAGACCGTGGTTGAAATCGGACGCCGCGGCATGCAGATCCAGCGATTTAAGGGTCTGGGTGAAATGAACGCGAAGGAGTTGTTTACCACCACGATGGATCCCCAGTATCGCAAGCTGCTCCGCGTCAAACTCGACGAAGACAATCAGGTCGAAGCCGACCGGATCTTCACCATTCTTATGGGTGATGTCGTCGAACCCCGCCGGCAGTTCATTGAGGACAATGCTTTAAGCGTACGAAATCTGGACATTTGATACCACAAGTCGGGCACCGGCCCAGCAAGACTACTTTCCCACCTTTTACTTTCACACATTTCCACTGACCGCGAAGCGGTCACCCCGTTATGGCAGACGAACCTGAAGCTCCGCCCCCATCTCACAGCGACATCGAGCCCATCAGCGTGGCCGATGAAATGTCGAATTCGTTCCTCGACTATTCGATGTCGGTCATTATCTCGCGGGCCCTGCCCGATGCTCGTGACGGCCTTAAGCCTTCGCAGCGACGCATCCTGCTCGCAATGAATGACCTCGGTCTCGCTCCAGGCCGAAACTATCGCAAATGCGCCAAGATCTGTGGTGATACCTCCGGTAACTACCACCCCCACGGTGAAGCCACCATTTACCCGACGTTAGTGAACATGGCTCAGCCTTGGACGATGCGGGACATCCTCGTCGACGGCCAGGGTAACTTCGGATCCGTTGAAGGTGACCCGCCGGCTGCGATGCGATACACCGAGGCTCGTCTTACCCACCTTGGTCATGTGCTCATGGCCGACATGGAGAAGGAGACGGTCGACTTCGTCAAAAACTATGACGAAACCCGCCAGGAGCCCGTCGTTTTCCCCGCTGCCTTCCCTAATCTCCTCATCAACGGCGGTACCGGTATCGCCGTGGGTATGGCGACCAACATCCCGCCACACAACCTCGGCGAGGTCGTTGACGGTATCTGCGCTACGGTCGACAACCCGCAGATCACCGTCCAGGAACTGCTCGAATACATCAAGGGCCCCGACTTCCCCACTGGATGTACGATCCTCGGAAACCGTGGCGTTTACGACTACGCCACGACCGGACGCGGCAGCATCAAGGTTCGCGGCCGTGCCACCATCGAAGAGGACAAGAAGGGCCGTGAGCAGATTATCATCACGGAGATCCCCTACGCGGTAAACCGCGCCAAGCTCGTCGAGCGCATCGCCGAACTGGCCAACGCCAAGATCCTTCCCGAGATCAGCGCCGTTCGCGACGAGTCCGACGAAAACACCCGCGTTGTCGTCGACCTCAAGCGCGACTCACGTTCCCAGGTCGTTCTAAACAACCTTTACAAGCACACCGCGCTGCAGTCGTCTTTCTCCGCCAACATGCTGGCGATCGACAACCGCCGCCCGCGCCTGCTCAATATCAAAGACGCCATCGTTTGCTACATCGAGCACCGCCGCGAGGTCATCCTGCGACGGACCCGCTACCTTCTCGGTAAAGCGGAAGAGCAGGCCGAGAAGCTCGAAGCCTACCTGCTTGCCCTCGGCAATCTCGATGACTTCATCAAGATGATTCGGGATTCCAAGACCCGGGATGAAGCCCGCGACAAGATCAAGGCTTACGACTTCAAACCCGAAGAAGCTGAAGCTCTTGGCATTCTACTGCGTGACCAGCTCAGCCTTCAGCTGAAGCCGGGCCGCTACACCTTCACCGACAAGCAGGTCGATCATATTCTAGAGCTCCGCCTCTACCAACTAGTTGGCCTTGAGCAAGAGAAAGTGAAGAACGAGTACGACGAATTGCTCGAACGCATCAAGGACCTGCTCGACATCCTCGCGCGAGAAGAAAGAGTACTCCAAATCATCAAGGATGAGCTGCTCGAAGTGAAAGAGAAGTATGCGACCCCTCGTAAGACGGATTTCGGCATCGACGACGGTGAGATTAATGTGGTCGACCTCATTGCGAATGAGTCCAACCTTATTACCATTTCCCACCGTGGCTACATTAAACGGACGCTCGCCAGCGAATACCGCACCCAGGCTCGCGGCGGCAAAGGACTCAAGGGCATGGAAACCCGCGAAGCGGCCGACAAAGACGACGGAGACGACTTTGTCGAACACCTCTTCGCCGCGACCGCGCATGACTACCTGATGTTCTTCACCGACACCGGTCGTGTTTACGTCGAACGCGTCTTCCAGATTCCGGAAGGCAGCCGCATTGCCAAGGGCCGTTCCATCAAGAACCTGCTCAACCTGCAGCCGGAAGAGAAGATCGCTTCCGTTCTCCGAATCGAAGCGGTCGGCAATGAAGACAAGGATGCGACCTTCGTGGAAGATCGCTTCGTCCTGTTCGCCACCCGCTCCGGCAAGGTCAAAAAGACCAAGCTCTCCGACTTCCGGAATTACCGTAAGGACGGCATCATCGCGATCAAAATCGAGGAAGGTAACTCTCTCATCGACGTGAAGCTCACTGACGGTAACGACGAGATTTCACTCGTCACCAGCCAGGGCTACTCCGTTCGCACCAGCGAAGAGAACATCCGTCCGATGGGTCGACCGTCTGCTGGTGTTGCCGGCATTCGCCCCGGAGAAGGTGACTACCTCGTTGCTCTCGCCGTAGTGGACAACTCAGAGCAACTTCTTGTGGTCAGCGCAAAAGGTCTCGGTAAGCGGACGCCTTTCGAAGACTACCCCACCAAGGGTCGAGGCGGTAAGGGTGTCATCACCATGAAAGTCACTGAAAAAACCGGTCGCGTCGTTAAGGCACTCCGCGTGGCTGCCGAAGATGACATCATGCTGATGACCGATACCGGTCAGTCTGTCAGAATCAAAGCTGAGAGTGCCCGTCTCACCGGACGTAACGCTCAGGGTGTGATCCTGATGAAGACCAAGGATGGTGAAACGATCCAGGATATCGCTCGAGTCGTAAACGAAGACGACGAAGAAGGAGAAGGCGAAAGCATTGATGCTGAAGGAACGAGTCCTCCGGTCGAAGAGCAGGATCAGGATTAAGAGCAAGATCAGGAGTTGTCATGGATAAGGATACCGAAGATTTCCTCTACAGATTACTGAACACTCCGAGCCCGACCGGTTTTGAGGTTAAGGGTCAGCGTGTCTGGGCCAATCGATGCCGCGAGTTTGCGGACTCTGTCGACAGCGATTCCTACGGCAATGCCTGGGCCACTATCAACGGGGCCGAAGGCGCACCGACAGTGATGATCGAAGCCCACGCCGATGAAATTGGCTTCATGGTCAAATACATCAGCGATGACGGCTACCTACGTGTCGATCGCATCGGTGGATCAGACTGGGCCACGGCACGTGGCCGCCGTCTGTGTTTGTATGGTGACAAAGGGGAAGTCCTCGGCATCATTGGTAACACTGCTATCCATATCCGGGACCGCAAAGACGGGGAAAAAGCGCCCGAGGTCCACGAACTCTATGTCGATATCGGGGCGAAAGACGCCAACGATGTCGAAGAGATGGGTATCCGGGTGGGACATCCCGGAGTCTACGCAGACAGCGCGGTTCCTTTCGGCAAGAACGGCATTGTTGGCCGTGCTCTCGATAACCGCATTGGCGGCTTTATCATTTCCGAAGTAGCCCGTCGCCTTTCCTCAGAAAAACCGACGGCTACCTGTATCGCACTCAATGCCGTCCAGGAAGAGATCGGAGGCTACGGAGCGACCATGGCTTCCTACGCGCTCAAGCCTGACATCTGCCTCGTTCTCGATGTGACGCATGCAACAGACAGTCCTGACATCAAACATGCCCAGCATGGTAAAGTCACCCTCGGCGGTGGACCGTCGGTGACTCACGGGACTGCCAATCACCCACTAATCGTTGATCGAATTATCGAACTCGCGAAAACGAACGATATCCCGCTCCAACATGAAGCCTCTTCTCGTTTCACCGGAACAGATACGGACTCGATTTATCACCAGCGAGGTGGCATCCCCAGTGCTTTGGTTTCTCTGCCGCTACGTTACATGCACTCCATCGTCGAGATGGCGGATTTTGACGATGTGAACCACGTCATCGACCTAATGACTGCGTTTGTCAGATCGGTTGCCTCCGACGAGTCCTTCAAGGTGGAGATCTGAGTGATCTGACCTTTACCAGACCGGCGTCAATGCCAAAAGCTGTTCCACCATGGGCGGGGTCAGCTCACGAAGATTATCAGGCAATCCCGACTCCTCACGAAGAGGAGGAATAGCTCGTTTCAAACGGCGAAATCTCCCTGGAAGAGCAAATGGAGACTTTTGAAGAAGCTCTCAAGAACTCAGCCTCGCTGGTGACCTTTTTCAATAAGTTCGATAAACCGACTCATTAGCTTCTCTTTGGAAGTGTAAGATGAGGCCTTCGCATATTTCTCGGACACTCCACGCCCACCCTCATCCGCAATCGCCTTAATGTGATCGGCAATGGTATCCACCTCCCCCTGCGCGGATCGACGACAAAGAAACGCGTCGGGGTGTTTAGCAATCAAGTCCCCCACGTGACTGGCCTCGGGCCCGATGAATAGAAACGGAGCTGAGATACTGAGAATGTTGTAGATCTTGCAGGGATGGATCATCCCGACAAACGGTTCCCCCATCACCACGACGTGGAGATCCGCTGCTGAAAGGGACCCTGCCAACTTCTCCATTGGCTGATAGGGCAGACAACGCACATTTCGGAGCCCTCCGTCCTCGATACGTCGAGCAATCTTTTTGTGTTCACTTCCGCCACCGACGAAGAAAAAGACAAACCGTGTGTCTTCTTTCAACTTCACAGCCGCATCAACGACTGAGTCAAGCGGGTGACAGGGGCTGTGATTCCCGGAATACATGATGACATACTTATCAGTGAGACCGTGCTTCTCTCTGAAAAGGTCTCTCCCCTCGGGATCAAAGGAGACTTCGTCATCGAGTGACCAAGGGGGAATCACTTCGATTCTATCCTCCGGGATTTCTTTTGCCCGGATGCGATCACGCATAAATCGATCGAGCGCGAAGATCTTTTCGGAGTTACTGAAGCTGAACCGCGACAAGGCTTCCAAAACTCTCGCCGGAAAGGACTTTGCTCGAAGCCAGCCCGCCGCAATCGCTTCGTCCGGATTCAAATCCATGACCCAGTAATAGAACTTCGCTCCACGAAGCTTTGCTGCTGCTGCCCCGAAAACCGAAATTAACGGAGGAGAGGTCAGGGAAACCACTGCGTCGAACCGCGGGATCGTCAGCAATTTGAAACCGCACATTACCATGAAGCTGGCAAAGTCGATGGCCCGACGCCACTTGGCGCCCTTTCCAAATCCAGTTGATGGTATTCGATAGATTTCAATACCGTTCCAGTTCTCTCGAGCCGGAAATCGTTTTTCTAAGTTATCGTAGGCCCGGCTCCCTGCGATGACGGCAACTTCGTGCCCCTTCTCCCGCAGCCCCTGAGCCAGATCAGAGAGATACAATGCCGTAGCAACGACATCGGGATGGAAAGTCTGATTGAGAAGAAGGATTTTCATCAAGCGGTTCTGAACGGGAACAGACCAGTGCTAGAGGGCAGCCAGCAATTCAGCGACGACTTCCGGGTAGGCCCGATGCTCCGCATCATTGATCCTCGCCTGAAGCACCTCCGGAGTGTCCCCGCTTTCAACGGGAACCTCTTCCTGCCGCAGTATCTCCCCGGTATCCATCCCGCTATCGATGAGGTGAACCGAGCATCCCGCGACAGAGTCCCCCGCTTCTATCGCCCTCTCGACGGCCCTGAGTCCGGGATACTTCGGCAAGAGGGAAGGATGCACGTTGAGAATCCGACCTTCGAAAGCACTCAGCAACGGTTCGCGAACGATGCGCATAAACCCGGCCAGGACGACGATGTCAATCGAAGCCGCCTGGAGCCGATCGAGTATCTCCTTGATTGCAGCATCCGTTAAACGCCCCTTTTTTGTGGTGCCGGGATCAATCACGATGCCAGGCACTCCAAAAGCTTCGGCATGATCGAGGATGCCTGCGTCGGGAACATCAGTGAGAATCAAGGCCACCTCGCCACCGAGTCTTCCCTCTGCAGAAGCCCGCATCATCGCCTCTGCGTTCGATCCTTTCCCGGAACCAAGGACGGCCACCTTCTTGACTGCATCTTTACCCACTGACATCTGCTTCAGTGTCTCGCTGGTCGACTTACCGGGTACCAGTGAGAGAATTTCGATTTGGATTCCGAGGCGATCAAGCAACGCTTTTTCTTCATCGATGAGCGAGTCAGCTGTGTAATCCCCCCCTTTCGTGTAAATGTGAGGTTGAATTGCCTCGATCACACCCGTCGCACGCCGGTCTTCGAAAACCACAACCCGGTCGACAAACTCGAGCGCACAAAGCATTTCGGCACGATCTTCGACACCGTTTACCGGCCGCCCCTCCCCTTTTAATTCGCGCACCGAATCGTCCCCGTTGATGGCCACGACAAGACAGTCGCCCAGGGCAGCTGCCTCACGCAGGTAGCGCACATGCCCAACATGAAGCAAGTCGAAAGCCCCGTTCGTAAGAACAAGCTTTCGCCCCTCGCGGCCAAGATCTTCGCGCGCGGCAGCGACTTCTTCGATGGATGAGAGGTATCCTTGAGGCATTTGGAAAAGCTATCGCAAAATCTTCAGTCCGTCGTAAAAAAATTATGACCCGGTCCCCCCCTCTGCGCCGCACTTTCCGCTTTTCAGCACGCCTTTTTCCACGGACACTACCGCCATGCATGATCCGCGCATTGACCAATTAGCCCGGCAACTAGTTCGCTACTCTACCGCAACCAAGCGCGGTGAGAATGTCCTCATTGAGCTGTTTGATGTGCCGGAGACAGTTGGCATCGCATTGATCCGCGAAGTTCGAGCCGTTCGAGCGACTCCTTTTATCAACATTCATAACGCCAAGATCAGCCGGGAGATGGCCCGGGGTGCCACCGAAGATCAATATGCTTCCATCGCCAAAACCGCGATGCACCAAATGAAAGCGATGGATTGCTATCTTGCGATCCGGGGCAGCCACAACGTCAACGAACTTTCCGACGTTCCTGCCAAGAAGATGCAGCTACTTTCCGGAAAAATGCGCCCGGTCCTCAACGAGCGAGTCAACAAGACCCGCTGGTGTGTTCTCCGATGGCCCAATCCTTCCATGGCCCAGAGTGCCGGTATGTCGACTGAAGCTTTCGAAGACTTCTACTTTGATGTCTGTCTGCTTGAATACTCTAAGCTGAAGCGTGGCATGAATGCCCTTGCCAAGCTCATGACCGAGACCAATGACGTCCACATCAAGGGGCCTGGAACGGATTTATGGTTCAACATTGCCGGCCTTCCCGGCATCGCCTGCGGAGGCACCCACAACATTCCCGACGGTGAATGTTTCACCGCTCCGGTGAAGAATTCAGTCCAGGGTGTCATCAGTTACAACGCCCCGTCCATTTACCAGGGCATCGCTTTTGACAATGTGAAACTTGAGTTCAACGACGGTAAAATCGTCAAAGCCACAGCCAACAATACCAAGGCTATCAACAAGATTTTTAACACTGACCCCGGCGCCCGCTACATCGGTGAGTTCGCGATCGGCTTCAATCCTAAGATCAAAGAGCCCATGCGCGATATCCTCTTCGACGAGAAAATCGCCGGGAGTTTCCACTTCACGCCCGGTCAAGCCTACGAAGTGGCAGATAACGGCAACCGCAGTTCAGTACACTGGGATCTCGTAAATATCCAGCGCCTCGACTATGGCGGTGGTGAGATCTACTTCGACGGAAAATTGATTCGGAAGAACGGTCAATTTATTCCCAAGTCGCTGCATTCTCTGAACTACTAAAATCGGGAGTCATGCTGAAGACGCTTACGGCTCTCATACTAGGAGGTGCCCTTGGGGCAGTTTCCCGCTGGGGCCTTCACGTCTTAATCGATTCGCGTTGGGGAGGTGGCCATCTCTTTCCTTGGGGCATCTTCGTGGTGAATGTGGCAGGATGCTTCCTCTTCGGTTGGTTCTTTTCGATGTTCGAAGGCCGCCCCTGGTTCTCCAACACCATACAATTGGGGATCTTCACCGGATTCCTCGGAAGCTTCACCACCTTCTCCACTTTTGGCTGGAACACCCTTGAACTGTTAAAAAGTGGTCACGCCGCGATGGCGATCGGAAATGTCGGAGCAAGCGTTGTCCTCGGTCTCCTCGCCGTCTGGGCCGGCTATGCCCTGGGTCGCTGATCCAACTCCAGGAGAAACGTCCTCGGATTGACCATCAGGAAGGTCACCAGCGACACAGCGAAAAGAGGTAGGTAATCGGACATTGGGGCTCCTTGAAATCCCAATACCAGTCCAAAGATCGCAGAAGATTCTGCCAAGGCGAGGGCGACGATAAAAGCCTGATCAGCGAATGGCACCACCCTGCCCTCCTTTACAGAACGGGATCTGACAAAATGCTTTGCCCCGAGACTGGCGATCGCCGAAAGTAGGCCCGCCACATAGAGGGGGTTTTTCAGTTCACCAGAATTCGCTTCACCGGAATCGACCACTTGGAGGACGGCAAAATAAGTCACTACCGCCGACATCAGGGCGAACCAGATCAACCACTTTACCATGGCAGGCAATTGGGCCATTTTCTCCTTTGCGTCTCCGAATTTTGTTGGGGTTACTTCGCGCGGCGGAAGATGTAAAAGTTGTCGGAGGTAACAGCGACAAATTCCCAACCACCATCTTTTTCCACTTCGACGATGGTGCGTGGAAGCATGTTGGATTTTGCGATCTTATCGACCATTTCCTTGGGAAAATTGATCTCACCGTTCTCCGAGATCTCGATTCCCTCCTCTCCCGCAATTGCCCGAAATCCAATGGAATCCATCTGCTGAGAACTGAGCGTCTGGTATTCAAAATCCGCGGCACCGCCAGGCATAGCTCCTCTGCCGCCCGAACCTAATAATCCAAAGTTGGTAAGCAAATTCAAGATACCGATAAGAATGATAAAACCGAGCAGAGAGAAGATCGCATTTTTCATAGGAGATAATTCAAAAGTATGACGGGTTGAAGGCCAAAACCTCAACAGAATTCGACCGTCGTGTAAAGTGCATCCCCGGGGCTTAGGACGAGAACAGCAAATCAATTGCAGATGCCATCTCGTCGGTTTTAGCGAGATCAGCGAGCAAAATATCCGGCTCTCCGGATTCCAGTTGTTCATAGCTGGCACCTCCAGTTGCCACCGCAATCACATGGGCCCCGAAAGCGCGGGCGCAGGCAATGTCTTTGAGCGTGTCACCGATGATCACGGTCTGCTGAGGTGCAAACCTCTGTCCGCTCATGCCTTCCGCCCGATCGATCGCAATTGGGCCCAGTTCGTTGCGCAAGGAATGATCATTCCCGTAGGCACCGAAACAAAAGTGATGATCGATCCCGAAATACCTCAGTTTAAGCCGGGCTCCGGCTTCGATATTCCCGGTCAACAGTCCCATGAGGCAATCTTCGCGCCGCTCAAACTCGCCAAGTAATTCAGGAACACCGGGCAAAACCCTTCCCTTTCCCCGATTCCGAAAATTATTCATACACCCGTCGAGCGCAATAATGTACTGGCTAAAAAAGAGCTCACGGTGACCGTCATGATCATCGATTTCAAAATGCTCAAAGAGGAACGCGACGACGCTGCTGTCTGTCGCTCCCCCAAGATCGAGAGCTGGAAAATCCTTCCCACGACAATGCGGAAACGCCTTGAAGAAACCCTCCTCTAACGATCTCAGGCCAGCCCCTTCTGTATCCACCAGAGTGCCGTCGATATCGAAGAGAAGTAGCTTGTCAGCCTGGCTCACCGGAATTCAGGAGTTCAGGACATCGCCCGGTCGGAACCGAGCGATACTGGGATCAGGAATCTTTCTCCTCCTCCTCAACTTCGGATGCTCTATCGCTCACCTCATCGTCAGCGTGCTCATCGTCAGCATCATCCTCTTCGTGAGCTGCGTGTGCGGCTTCCACCTCCTCGAGATCGACGTCTTCATCGTCGGGACGGAATTTACGCACCTGTTTCTCTTTGGGAAGGGGCGATAGCATCATGAGGATGTTCCGGTTATTGAGCTTAGGCTCGAGGTCTACGTGAGCCATGCTCTCCAGATCCTCTTTGACACGATCCATCAATTTAAAACCAAGATCTTTGTGAGCCATCTGGCGGCCACGGAACTGAAGTTGAATCCGAACTTTAAACCCGTGCGCGAGGAAGTCTTCAGCATGGGTCATTTTAATGTTGTAATCGTGATCCCCGATATTTACCCGGAACTTAACCTCCTTTTCGCGCTTCTTCGGCTTTTCCGTCTTCTTCTGCTTGGACTGCTCGTATTTATACTTTCCGTAGTCAACAATGCGGCAAACCGGGGGCTTTGCGTGAGGAGCAATTTCCACAAGATCGAGACCGAGTTCTTTTGCCTTGTTTAAGGCTTTGTGAGTTGGCAGCACGACGTTGTGCTCACCGTAGATGACTCGGATTTCGGAAGCTCGAATCCGGTCGTTCACCCGCGTCCTCGGCTGACGCGGCCTTCGTTTCATGGGTCTCTTAGCGATAGCGAATTACCTCCAATAGGTGGGTGATAGTTTGTCGACAAATAGTCCTCCCATCGAAAGGACAGACTCTCCGTGAGTGAGGACCAAAAAGGTTAATTTCAAAGTTAATACCCTGGGAAGGGGTAAACGTTTCATCTCCAGCGGCGAAATCAAGATCACCAAGCGCTGAACAGTAATGGTCACGCCAACCGATCATAGACTACGGGAGCGAATCTCGGCGACGACCTGGTTCTTAAATTCGTCCACGCCGATAGCTCCGACATCACCACGATCACGGTGACGGACGGACACTTGATTCGATTCCTGTTCTTTCGCTCCGATGATTAACATATAAGGAATCCGCTCGAGCTGAGCAAGTCGAATTTTGGCACCGACTTTCTCGTTTGTATCATCCACCTTGACTCGAACACCCTCCTTGCGAAGCGCCTTGTGCACCTCATCCGCGGCCTCGATGAACTTCTCAGAGATTGGCAGAATTCTGACTTGCTCAGGGGATAACCAGGTCGGGAATTTTCCTGCGAAATGTTCGATCAGCACGCCAACAAAGCGTTCCAAGGAACCAAAAGGAGCGCGGTGGATCATGACCGGTCGGTGGGATGAGTTGTCCTTTCCGACGTACTCGAGACCGAAGCGCTCGGGCAGGTTGTAGTCTACCTGAACAGTACCAAGTTGCCACTCACGCCCAATCGCATCCTTGACAACGAAATCAATCTTGGGCCCATAGAAGGCGGCCTCCCCCGGTTCTTCTGCAAAGTCTTTACCCAGTGACGACGCGGCTTCGCGCAAGGCATCCTCCGCCTTGTCCCACTGCTCCGGCTCACCGACGTATTTGGTCGAATCCGGATCACGCAGACCCACCCTAACACGGTAGTCTTCCATGCCGAGGGTTTCGAGAACGATCTTCACGAGCTCAAGGCACCCCATGATTTCATCCTTCAATTGATCCTCCGTACAGAAAATGTGAGCATCGTCCTGAGTAAAACCACGCACGCGCGTCATACCGCCCAATTCACCCGACTGCTCCCAACGATAAACCGTGCCGAACTCCGCGAGACGAACCGGAAGATCGCGGTAGCTTTGGTGATCACTCTGGTAAATCCTGATATGGTGCGGACAGTTCATCGGCCTGAGCAGGAACCCGGTGGTTTCCCCTGATTCAAGTTGCTCCATCAGATCCCCACAAGAGCGCCCCTCTTCCGCTAGCCCCTTAAGCACTTCTCTCTCTGCGAGCGGGGGAAACTGGGAATCTGCATAGTAGGGATAATGCCCCGAGGTTCGAAAAAGATCGAGCTTGCCAATATGTGGCGTAACCACTTGGCTGTATCCTTGGCGGTTGAGGTGCTCGAGGATGAAGTCCAGCAATTGCTGGCGGAGGATTGCTCCTTTCGGCTTCCAGAGAACCAGTCCCTGGCCGACAGCTTCGTCGATAAGGAAGAGATTGAGCTCCTTTCCGATCTTCCGGTGATCACGCAGTTTCGCCTCCTCAAGTTGTTCGAGATGCTCACCAAGCTCGGTCTTATTCTTAAAGGATGTACCGTAAACTCGCTGCAGTTGCGGATTCTTCGCATCACCCTTGTAAAAGGCACTCGCCACGCTCATGACCTTGAACGCTTTGCAGTTCCCCGTGCGGGGAACATGCGGCCCCGCGCAAAGGTCCCAGAAATCACCGTTCTTATAAATAGAGATCTCTTCGTCTTCCGGAATCTCTTCGAGCAGATCAATCTTGAAGGTGCTCTCGACGTCGCGATCAGCAAGCGCCGCCAAACGCCCTTTCTTTGCTAAGCCTAAAGCTTCGTCGCGGGAAACCACTATTTTTTCAAAAGGCTGGTTTTCTTTCACCACCTTCTTCATTTCGGCCTCAATCTTCTCGAAATCATCCGGAGTGATTCGGTGCTCCATGTCGACGTCATAATAGAATCCCTGCTCAATCGGAGGGCCATATGCGAATTGGGCATCAGGCCACAATTTCGAAATCGCTGTCGCCATGACGTGAGCCGTCGAATGCCGGAGACGTTCCAGGTCCGACATCTGATTGCGCTCTTCGAGCGTCTTCCTCTGTTTTTCGTCCGTTTCAGCCATTTTGCTAAATTAAAATTGGCGGGTGATCAAACTACCCATTTTAGAGCAATTACAAACAGGAATGCTCATAGAAATGCGCTCTTTCGTGCCGCCCGATGATCCCCTCTTCCTATGTAATTCGCCCTTGAAAGTCATCACTTTCCGTCGAGAGTAGCCCTCGATCTTACGAGAAAACGCGGGATGTAGCACAGCTTGGTAGTGCGCCTGGTTTGGGACCAGGAGGTCGCTGGTTCGAATCCAGTCATCCCGATTCCTTCATTCGTATCGCGAATGAACAAGGGGAAAATCACTGGATGAGACGCGGATGGCCGCCCTCCCTGTTTGAGCCGTAGCGGGCACGCGAGCGAAGTCAATCCAGTCATCCCACCAATTTTTCTTGATCCGCCCGCGGAACGCATTCCTCATTCCTGCGTAGGAAAAAGCGATCAGGCGGCTTTCCTTATCCAGAATTCACTCACCTACTGATTTGACGCTCGAACTCATCCCGAAGCTTTTTGGGTGAGAGATTTGGACCAATGCAAAGCAGAGAAGCAGGCGTCCTGGTAAGCCCCTCTACCTGTTCCGGATCCTCGACCGGATGCCGCCCCGTTCGATTAAAAAGCCACCTGGAGTCCGGAGTCCCTTCGAGTTCAACAAGTGCCTTGGCACGCACCACTTCGTCAGGAAGTGCCTCGAGAAGGCGAATAATTTGCTCACTTTGATATCGACCTGGCATCGGAATCTGGTGACCGGTAAATAGATGGGATAGGACATGCCCGCCACGCGCCTTCCGCTTCTGACGAATTTCGCTCGGATCCAATTCGACTGAGGATTGGTCACTGGATTCACAAGCCTGCACAAGTTCTTCAGCAAGCTGCTTTGCGCTTATTTTGTTTGCGTAAGGGTTGAGCTCCCCCACTGACCCAGCAACCTCTTCCCTTTCGATCTCACCGAGATCATCCGAATGAGTCAGCTGCCAGTGCGTCGCAGTCTCTACCTGGCGCTGTTCCAGGGAGGTAAACCGCTCACGCTTTCCCCAGTGACGGCCGTCGACAATCCCGGCCTGCCACCTTGGAAAAAAGGCCATCTTTTTCTCGAGCAAAGTGAACGTCTCAAGGAGAGGCAAAGGGTCGGCCGTTCCATTCAACTCGATAAGCAAAACGTCACCCTCACTGTTTTGCGCAGCGAGACAGAGTTTTACAAGGTCTTCAAGACTGTCACAGCAGGCACAACTGGCGGCGATTGGAAAAATAGAAGCTGCCCGGCCATGCAAAGTCGAAGCATCTATTTCCGCGTTTTCGTAATCGTTCAAGATTACATCGGCTCGGCAATCCAGCTGTTTCAATTCTTCGAGAAGAGAACGAAGCAAAGTCGTTTTTCCGGCCCCAAGAAACCCGGTAATAAAGAGGAGTGGCTTAGACATTTTCGATGATACGAGTGATCAACTCTCTGCTAAAGCGCGCTCGAGCCAGCCGACAACTTTGTCGCGATAGGAAGATCCGAAAAGATCGATAAACATCGCGGTTGAGGGATCTTTGGCATCCTCCAATGCTCGAATTCGCTCGCTGCAATACTCCTTCGTCAACGCGATATTGCATCGACTGTTCATGGCTTCACGCCATTCCTCATAACTGACAAAAAAGTCGCCCACTTGTGCCATTACAACTGAGTCGGGTTCGGAGTGTCACCGTAAACGGCGTCGGGATCGAAAGCCTTCTCAGACTCAATAAACCGCAGTTCGGGCTGATCGCTTCCACTGCCAGATACTTCGCGGTAGAAACAACTGCGATAACCGACGTGGCAGGACGCCTCCTCGCCACCGGCATCGGGAGTGGTCAGGGTGACCTCGATGATGACACAGTCCTGATCGTCATCGATGAGCATGCGCTTAACCTGCTGAGTCATTCCGGACGTTTCACCCTTTTTCCAAAGCTTTTGCCGGGAACGCGACCAGTAGTGCGCCAGCCGGGTTTCAATAGTAAGCCGAAGCGCCTCTTCATTCATAAAGGCGAACATCAGAATTTCCCGACTCTTTGCATGCTGAGTGATACAGGGAATAACCCCATTCTGATCAAACTTCGGAGCAAGCTCACTACCCTCTTCTACCTGCTCAACGCTGGTTCGGTCCGCAAAATTTAATGTTGTGTTAGTGTTCATCTTTCCAATAAAATCTCTTCCGCTGTAGAACGAGAAATGTATTCGGAGCACTCCTGCCAATGATCAGGAGCCACTCGCCCCACTTCTTTGTCATCGTGCGAGCGGAGACTTTTCAGCTGGCTCTCCCGAATATCGTTAAAGAGAGATTCCGCGAGGAACCTCTCGGTTGCTGACACGTTCGGAATATCAAAGAAGAGCTGATGCTTCCTGGATTCGTGCCTCAGTGCACTGAGCACCTCCAGGATAAGACTTTCCCCCAGCTCCACCCCAACCTGGACTGCCGTCGTTCTATATTCGATGATGAGCCCTTTGATTTGCTCAAGGATCTCTTCAAGCACGCGATCGTTTTCGATTCCGGAGGAGAACTCTTCAGCCTCTGCTGCGCTCCGGCTGCTGTAGGCGCGGAAAAAGGTGATATAACCTTCCCGACAAGAACCGAAGGGAAGGCCCTCCCGTTGGCTCGGATCGTAAAAGCGTTCATTGTTCATAAGGGGAACCAAAAGGACTGTGCAAAGAGACCCGCCTACACGACGGAAAACAATCGTGTCTGTCCTGAGCAACAGAGGGCAACACCAGACGGGGAGTTCAGACGAACTGAACCCCACAATTGCAAAGTACTTGCATTAAAAATAAACGCAAATAATTTGCATTTATGCCTCTGAAAATCAAACCAAAGCCAGCATCTCCTGTATACGATGTCGTCATTGTCGGCGCAGGTCCGGCCGGGCTGGGTTGCGCGGCTGCCCTCAAGGAATGCGGGATCGAGAACCTCGCGATTGTCGACCGCCGAGAGGTGGGAGCCTCTTTCGACGCATGGCCCGCACAGATGCGGATGATTTCGCCGTCGTTTCATTCAAACCCGTTCTCGCAGCCCGATCTCAACGCCATCACTCCGCACACATCACCGGCAGACTACGTCCACTCCGAGCATCCCACCGGTCCCGAATATGCCCACTACCTCAGGGCAATCGCTGAGTATTACCAGGTCGAGGTAAAGACAGGGATCGAAATCACGGGTGTGAAACAATCGAAGGGCGCCCTTGTAGTTGAGGGGGCATCAAAGCCACTTCGGGCCCGACATGTCATCTGGACCGGAGGCGAGTTCTTCTTTCCCCGCCAGGAGATCAAGGGAGTTGAGCACTGCATTCACAACAGTTCTATATCCGACTGGAGCAAACTGGAAGGAGTCGAGCACGCCATCATCGGAGGATTCGAAAGCGGAATCGACGCCGCTGTCCATCTAGCTCGACAGGGAAAGTCTGTTCATGTCCTCTCCCGTGGTGAGCCTTGGCACCAGAACAGCCCGGATCCAAGCCGCGCACTCAGCCCCTTCACCATTGACCGGCTCAAAGACGTTCTCCTCAACGCCCCCGGAACAATTCGATTCTATAAAAATGCTGACATCGTCGAAGTCACGAAAACCGGAGACAGCTACATTCTGGTGGACGAAGAAAGCGAGCCTTTTGAAGTCTCAACCCCGCCAATTCTCGCCACAGGATTTCTCGGAGGAATGGGCCCCGTCTCTTCCTGGTTTGAGGACAAAAACGGACGCATCGCCTTCACTGAGGAAGCCGACGAGTCACCTTCGCTTCCAAACCTTTTCTACAGCGGGCCACTGCTTCAGCACCGCCAGTCACTTTTTTGCTTCATCTACAAATTCCGCGCCCGTTTCGGAATCATCGCCCGGACCATTGCGGAACGCCTCGGACATGAGTGGGAAGAGCCGCTCAAGCAATGGCGGGAGCGGGGCTTCATGATTGATGACCTTGCGTGCTGCCAAGATTGCACCTGCGCCGTCGAAACTGAAGACGAGATCGCTCCGGCCGAGGTCGAAGAATACGCGACTGCCACTCAATAAATCTGATTCGAGGATCCATTCCTCAATTTGATCCGGATTCGAGACCATCTGTGGAACCCGAATGCGCTGTACCCCCAAGTGATGAAAACCATTTATCCCTCATCACCACGATCAAAAGCGGAAGCAGAGCAGGCCCGCCAGATCGTTACCCTGGGACTCGAGAGCGTGGGAAAAACACAACTGCTCGCCCGCCTCAGCGGACGTTTCGCGACACCGGAAAACTATCGTGGCTCAACTCTGGCTTGCGACTCATACACCGATTCCGGTTTCATCTGGATTGACACTCCCGGGATCTTCCGTGGCTCGGAGACTCAAACCTCCAGTGAAACCCGCAAGGCGGTAGCCCAGGCAGATCAGGTTCTGCTCGTCGTGCGAGCAGATCACGCCGCTGATCAATTGGAGACTCTGCTTCCTCTCGTTGAGGGCAAAGCGGGTGTCCTCGTGCTCACCTTTGCGGATCGCCTGCCGGAGTCAAAAGACAGGGCTCAATTGCAGAACGATTTCCGCCTCGCGTTGGGAGTTCCTGTCTTCCTCCTCGACACCCGCGCAGTTGTTGAAAAAAACAGGGCCTCTATTCGCGAGGCCGTGGCAGCTCAAAAAAATCATCGCTTCCGCACGAGCGATATCTCCGCACTCATCAGCAAATACCCGTCCCGAAAAACGAGCACAACAGTGAGCGAAAAGATCGTGAGCCAACCACTCGTTGCTCTGGGTCTCCTTCTACTTCCCACCGTCGTGGCCGTAACACAGGCGAACCGTTTTGCTGACTGGCTCTCCACTCCCCTGACAAACATCATCAGTCCGCTGCAATCGTGGATCGAGAGTGGGCCTGCCTTTCTCGCAGCCATCCTTGCGGGTAACTACGGACTCGTTTCGATGTTCCCCTTTCTGCTGCTGTATGCTCTTCCAACGATCCTCATCTTTTCAACGATTCTCGCGGTCTATAAGTCCACCGGCTTGATCGATCGTCTTTCCGTGGCGCTTCATCCGTTTCTGAGACCTTTTGGGATCGGAGGGCGCGACCTGGTACGAGTTGTCATGGGATTCGGATGCAATGTCCCTGCCGTGGTCGCCACTCGCTCCTGTGCTTCCTGTTCGCGGGGCGCCTGCGTATCCGCTATCTCATTCGGCTCAGCCTGCTCCTACCAACTCCCGGCAACACTGGCAGTTTTCGCCGCTGCCGGAATGACAGGTCTCGGGGTGGTTTATATTGGAGTGCTGGCAGTTACCACCCTGATCTACCTTCGCTTCAACACTCCTAAAGTGCTCCGACTCGCTAACAATCAATTGCTCCTTCCCGAGTCTGACCCCATTCACGTGCCCTCTCTGCGTGGCGTGACGCGCGAAGTCGTCGACAACATTCGCCAGTTCGTGATCATGGCCTTCCCGGTTTTTGCCGCGATCTGCTTTGTGGCAGCTTCGCTCGCCTACTTCGGCATCCTTGATGCCTTTGCCGGTTTCCTCGCTCCCCTGATGGCGGTGTTCCGCCTGCCCGGGGAAGCGGCGACTTCGATCGCCTTGGGTTCCATCCGCAAGGACGGTATTGCGATCGGATTGCTCGACGATGACTGGGGAACTCTCAAGGTCGCTCTGGGAGATCCCGCGCAAGTGCTTACGGCAGTTTATCTGGCAGGTGTCCTCCTCCCCTGCCTCGTCACTCTCTACACCATCGGGCGGGAGATGCGTTGGGGATTCGCGGCTAGGCTTTGCCTGAGGCAAATGGCCTGGGCCAGCGGGTTCGCCATTGCGATCGCCTGGCTCGGAGCGCTGATTTTCTGAAGGCCCGAACACGAAAGAGGCCGCCGATGTCACTCAGCAGCCCCTCGACGTTTCTCTCCACAGGAGTGTAAGAGAAAATAAATTTAACCGTGGCAGTCGCACACTCCGTTGCAGCAACCATCGCCTGAGGCATGGCCGCTGGCGCAGGCTTCGCTGCAGTAGTCTTTTCCGTCTTTGACGACATGATGGCCCTCAGAAACGCTGCATTTGCAGTCAGGGCAGGCGCATTTGATATCACTTGAAGCATTCATACGGTCAATACCTGAACATACGCTCAGGTATTTGTCAATTGTTTCTCCGATGATTTTGAGCGAAACTGACCCAATGCCGAAAAAGCCATCCAAGGAAAACAACGACAGCGATCCCCCCGTCTGTGACGAGCATCACCATTCGACCGCGGCTGGCACCTCATTTCCCCTAGAGATTGAGGACTCGCAGCGGATGGCCGAGTTCTTCGGCGTGCTGGCTGACCCAACCCGCCTGCGCCTGATTTCACTGCTTTCCACTTCCGAGAGTTGCGTGTGCGACCTGGCAGAGAATCTATCAGTGTCTGAGTCAGCCGTTTCCCATCAACTTCGAGCCCTCCGAAACGCCCGCCTTGTTCGATACAGAAAGAGTGGTCGCCAGGTGTTCTACCGGCTCCATGATCATCACGTCTTCGACCTCTACGAAACGGTTCGGGAACATCTCGCAGAAACATGATTCTGAGCAGTCACCCTGCCGGGCACTCCGGACAAACCAAAAACACTCATAAACAAAATCTTTCACTAGCCGGACTCTGATTGCCCCAAAACTGCGTATTTCTACTTGTCGTATTGTTTGCCAGATAGGAAAATGAAGTGGGAACCTCTGGGTAAAGAATTAAACGAATGAAAATTCGGGGCGCATCATGAAGATTATCCTGTATTCGCTGATATTATTCTCGGTCATTTCCTGTGGGAAGTCCCCCTCAGAACCGGAAATACCATACCCGAAAAAAGCGACGGTGTTGTCTGTTGAAGGAATGCACTGCAACGCATGCAAGGCAAAAATAATGAGAGCTCTTTCAACTATTGAGGGCGTCGAGTGGGCTCAAATTGAAGTCGGATTAGCGGAGGTTGCCTACATGGGACCGGCCGAGCGGTCCGCGGTAGCAGGGGCAATCCACGGAGTTGGTTACGAAGTGCTCGAATAGTCTTGTTGCCAGCTCCGGTGCATTCATCCGACCGCTTCAGGATATCTACAGCCAACACATTTTCTGAGTGGCAAGCGCGCAAAATCCACTTACTTATCTAACCAGTTTCATGAAAATATCGCAGTTCCTTCTATTCCCGGCCGCCCTTATCACTCTCACCTTGGTGACAGGATTTGTTGTCTCAGACGACAGTGACTCCGACAAAAAATGGGTGCCACTCTTCAACGGCGAGGATCTCTCGGGTTGGACTCCGAAAATTCGTTACGAGAAATACGGCGAGGACTCTCGCAACACGTTTCGAGTCAAAGACGGCCTGCTCCGGGTGGGCTACGAGAACTACGACGAGTTTAACGAAACTTTCGGACACCTTTTCTACGAGACGCCCTATTCCGACTATCGGATTCGCCTGGAGTATCGCTTCATCGGTGAACAACTGAAGGGTGGACCCAGTTGGGCCTACCGAAACAGTGGGATCATGGTTCATGGACAGGATCCCGAGACGATGGCGCTGGATCAGGACTTTCCCGTTTCGATCGAAGTCCAACTTCTCGGAGGTGACGGCACCGGCGAAAGAACCACCGGCAACCTTTGCACGCCCGGCACCCACGTGTTCATTGGCGAAGAATTGTTCAAGCCGCATTGCACCAAGTCAAACTCCAAAACCTACCACGGTGAACAATGGGTCACTGCTGAAGTTGAAGTGCGAGGACACGAAGTGATCCGACATATCATCAACGGCGAAACGGTCCTCGAATATCAGAAGCCCATTCTGGACGGAGCACACGCTGGAGCGAGTAAGCTGATTGAAAAAGCAGAGGGCAAAATTGAACTTTCCGGTGGAACTATCTCTCTCCAGTCAGAGAGCCATCCAGTCGAGTTCCGGAAAGTGGAGATTTTTGACCTCAGCAAATAGCCTGACCACATAAGTGGGAGGAACCTCCTCCCCCATCATTGATGACATATGGAGGGCGTAGTCCAAGATCGAGGGCAGATCCTCTAAATTCTTCCGGGTGAACTGGACTCCGCCGCTCGTCGTTCCACAGGGTAGAAATACCAAGAAGGGATCTTGAGGAATTGCCTTTCGAAAGCTCTCTGCTGATTCCTCAGCCTGCCAACGAACCTTCAACAGCGAGGAAGAATTTCCCTCTAATCAACGGAGTTGCGGGAAACTCCGGACGCTTTGATTAACTCTTCGACCACGGGATAAAGGCCCGCGGCCAAAGCAAAGAGTCGTTCATCAGACATGTCGCTCCGGGCCATGCCGTTCACCAAGCGGGACAAATCTCCGATCAGTTTATGAACGTGATCCTGGTTGGTGGCGTTCTCCGGCATCGTCTTCGGTGATACCGCCCACCCCATTTCAAGGATCGCCGTGCGTTGATGCAGCAATCCCTCCCGATCCTTGTTTTCTGCAAGAACCCCCGCCATGAAAGCGACTTTCTCGAGGGCATCCAATTCCGGCCAAGTGATTCCTCCTACGCCTCCATTTCCAGGGACGGCCGAAGCGCTAGGGCTCACTAATCCGGAACGACCGTCTTCGTCCGATCCCTCTTCCGTCCATTCGCTCTTTTCTCCACAAGATGAGGACAACAACGCGACCAAACCTACCGAGAAAAGACGATTGAGATACCAATAGCGGGTCCTCATCATCACTACCGTCTCACCGCAGAAATCTATTGCAAGAAACTTGCGATTAATAATCTACGTGGGTGTCCAAAGCGTGTTTTTGCTCCACCCCATGGCGCTCGCCACTGGCGCGAAGAGATTTCTATCCTTACCCGGAGTAAGGGACTGAAGAATGGTGAAGGAAAATCTTCAGGTCACCCTCGTCATTGAGAAGATAGCCAAAGGAATACTCGACTTTGACCTCATCACCGTCCGTTGTGGTGAAGAAGTAATTACCCATCGCGATGGCTGTTCTACCCTGAATACTGGTGCCGTGATTTTCGAATCTCACGTTTGTCCAAGGTTGAAGGGCGAAGCCCTTGTCTTCGGCGATCTCTCCCCCCACAAAGTAAGACAGGGCCTTGCTCTTCGTGTCCCGAAACTGTTCTTCCGCTGCCTTAGTCGGCTTGAAGAGCACCATACCCTGGTCGTAGGCATAGAGGGTGTCCAAGTGATCGCTGGCGGCTTTTTCAGCGGCCTCAGCGTCACCCTTCAGCGCCCCAATCTTGACAATGCCTTCGCCCCAGATCTGCTGAGCCGCGGCGACTTGTTCTTCGGTAATTTCTCCTGCCATGGGCGTCAGTTTAGGTAGCCAATTATAATGCGCAACTGTTCGTTGCAGATAGCCGGGATCCGTTTCCCAACTTGATTCGTTCAGCACTTTGGGCCGGGCCTTTTCCCGCTCCTCTTTGGTCACTTCCTTTTACACGTGCTTATCGAGGATCGTTTCAATCTGATCCATGATCGATTCCATTCGACGGATCAGAGCTCGATAAGGAGCTTCCTTCGACATGTCCAACCCGGCTTCATCCAATAGAATATTGTGCGGGTAGTCAGCCCCTCCTGCTTTCAGGACATTCAAATATTTCTCCAATTCAGGCTCACCCTTAGTCTTGATCCCCTCCGTGAAGTAGGCGGCAGCAGAGATTGAGGTGGCATACTGAAAAACGTAAAAGTCGTAGTAGAAGTGCGGAATGTAGGCCCATTCAACGCAGTATT
Source organism: Verrucomicrobiota bacterium (assembly GCA_002862135.1). Classification (GTDB taxonomy): domain Bacteria; phylum Verrucomicrobiota; class Verrucomicrobiia; order Verrucomicrobiales; family DEV007; genus Arctic95D-9. Next base: position 136,250 of record PKCI01000011.1, read on the forward strand.
CGTCATCGATTGTCAGCACCCCTTCGTCATGGCCATGGTAGCGTCTCAACAGATCGCCATAAAGCTGCGTGAGGCGGTCACCAGTGAGGGGAGCGCCCTTCTCCACTTCTTCATGAATCGCCAATTCAAACTCAGCAAACATGGTCTGGCGAAAATAAGTTCCACGCAATTGCTCGAGAGCCGTGCCCAGATAGAAAAGACGCTCTTGATCATTCCTCGCATTTTCCAGCACGTAGTCTTGAATCATCAGCTCATTCACGATCGCAGCAGTTTCGGCGATAAAGGTTGAATAGCCAGACTTCTCGAAGGGCTGGTTTGCCTTGGTTAAGATGGTATGGAGCGCATGCCCCACTTCATGAGCGTAGGTGCTCATGGAGTTGTAATTGTCATTGTGATTCAATAACATATAGGGAGCCGTGTCGTAGGCTGACCCTGACATGTAGGCACCCGAACGCTTTCCCTTTCGGGGATAGACGTGGGTGTGGTCGACCTGCACGTAGGATTTCAGGAGTTCACCATACTCATCCCCTAGCGGAGCCACGCCAACGATCGTTGTCTCGATCGACCGCTCATAACTGAAGACTTCGTCGCTCTGCACGAGGTCAGGATAGACGTCGTAATAGCGAAGATTATCGATGCCCAACAGGCGCCCTCGCAGTTTGAAATAACGGTGCAGGGTTGGAAGACTTTCATTCGTCACCTTGACCAGAGAGCGGTAAACCTCTTCCGGAAGATTATCTCCGGCCAAGGCCCAATCCAGAATGTGGTCATATTTCCGCATGCGCGACTGAAAGACATTGGCCTCGACCTCAGAAAGAAGCACCTGACCCATGGTGCTCTTGTATTCCCCAAGCTTCCCCCAGAAGGCGTCAAAGACTGTCTTGCGGTCATCACGATTGTCGACCGCACGGTATTTCGAGTAACCGGCCTGATTCAGGTAGACTTCCTCGCCATCGGACAGAGTGATGCTGGGCCAGGGAAGATCAGCATTCGCAAGGATACTGTAAATTTGTGAGGGCTGACGCCTCAGTTTTCCTGCCGCTGCCATGACCCGCTCCGCTTCCGGGCTCAAGGTGTGCGGAGCCCGAAGCAGGGTGCTGCGGAGACTGTGATCGAACGGGGCCAGACCGGAGGTCTCTGCTATGAAAGCCTCAATGTTATCGGCACCGAGAGAAATAATCTCAGGAGCCATCCACGAAGTGTTTTGTCGGAGAGTGGAACCGACGGAAGAAACGCGCTGCTTAAGCGCCCGGGGCTCAGATTCAGCAAGGTTTTCGTCAGACTTCAGGGACGCGTAGACAGAAACGTTGGCTAACTTGCGGTAGAGAGAGGATCGGATTGTTAGGGCTTCTTCAAGTGTTGCGGCACTTTCACCCAGCCTGCCTTGGAAGCTTTCCAACTTCGGTATTCCTTGAGACACCTCATCCAATGCCTCCTCCCAGGATTCTACCGAGGGAAAAAGATCAGTCAGGTCCCAGACGGTTGCGACTTCAGATTCCGATTTTTCGGTTCCTTGGGCAAAGGCAACCAGCGGGGTAAAAAGAATGAGGAGGGCAAGGCGGGACATGGCAATATATTCTGAAGCAACTCTGATAAACAACGAGGTAAGATCCGCTCACTGCTGCAGGAAAGCGATGAGGTCAGTCACCTCATTCTCGTTCATCGTCTGGAGAAGGCCTTCCGGCATGGTCGACTGTTCCAACTGTTCCTGCTTCACCACTTCCGAAAGCGGGATCACTTCGACCGTGGCGAGTCCAGCCAAGGTAATGGCGTGTCGGGTTTGCTCCGTAATGTTGCCACTAAGAACGCGTCCATCGTTAAGGGTTATCAACGTCATCCGATAATCCTGCGGAACTACGGCGCTGGGATCGATCAGGTTTTCGAGAAGGTAAAAGAGGTTCTTGCGATCACTACCGTCGAGGTGCGGTCCAAGCGCTCCCCCCTCACCATAGATCATGTGACAAGAAGCACAGGCCCGGTCAAACATCAGCTTTCCATTTGAGAGATTAGCCACAGAAAGACGCTCGGGGGTTAGCTTGGATTGCCAGGAAGCGATCTCCTCCTGCTTTTCCACAGGACTTTGGCGCAGCTTACCCCAGACCTTTTCAAGCGTCTCTTTGAGCTGTTGATTACCCAGGTTATGAATCTGACGAGCATGAAATGCGGAGATGTCCTGGCTGGGAACCTGGCCGTTTTCAACCGCATTCAAAAGTGGTCGGGCATACTCGACTCTCGAACTGAGTGTGTTGATTATCGCCTCCTTGTCTTCTGTCAGATAGCGCGGGTAGGGTTTCAAAATCGTCAAAGCGATCTTGGGATCATCAAAGGCAGCAAGTTTTCGAATGGCCTGATTTCGGCGGGTCTGATTATCAATCAGCTGAAGCCAATCCTTTGCCGCCATTGGTTCCCCTTGGTCAAACACGGGTAGCAGCTTGGCTGCCTCAGAACTGACCAGCGTCTCTTGACTGTTCGCAAGGAGGTCCCAGTTCTCGGGAGGGGTCAGCCCTTTCAAGCCGTTCAAAGCCTCCTCAATTCCTTTCACGCCGGCCACGGCGATGCCGATGTGACCATCTTGAAGAGTCGCATTGATCGAGGTGATCAATCGGGGCATTAGCTCGGTATTAAGATCAAAGTCCGAAGCGATACGCCGCACGATATTCTTGTAGACCTGCGGGTCACGGCAGATTGATAGGAGTTCCAATCCGCGAACCGGATCTGCTCCCACCAGCGGGCGGAGTGCATACCAGATCATGCAGGGAAGGTTTTGATCTTCGGTGTATCCGAAATCAACGAGAAGATCCTCAGCCAGTGTCCATTGCTGCGCCTCGGTAAACCGGGGAAAGGTTGAAGCGACGTAGAGCCTGGCCAGTTTGGATTCACCGTTGGAAGCGATGTTACGGATCAGGGCAAACTGCTCCGAATTCGGCGCTCCCCCCTCGCCAATCAGGCGAACCGCCCAGCTGCGCATGTGCTCATTCTTGTGCTGTAGTAATTGGGTCAGTTTTTCCGGGACCAATCCTCCAGTGGTATGAAGCGACCAGAGAAAGCGCAGTTGCCGGTCGACCGGTTGCTCCTCATCCTCGAGGAGGCGCAGCAATTCCTCACGAGCTTCCGTGAGATTTGCCCCGGCAACAAAACGTTCCTGGAGAAGGCGACGAGCGTGCCTGACATACCATTCGTTGTGATGCAACTGACAGGCGACCAACTCCAGAGAAGTTTTTTTTGACAGGTCCAATCTCCCGGGATTGCCCACTTCCCCGTAGACAACCTTGTAAATACGTCCGCTCGTTCGGTGGACGCCGTCGTTGTCGTGACATTCTCCAAAGTCAGTCCAATCCGAAAAATACACGCCACCATCGGGTCCGTAAATTTGGGTGACCCCACGATACCACGGTTGATTGGCCTTCATGAAATCCTTTCCATGGATGCCGATATAGCCGGAGCCTTTTCGTTTGAGAATGTCATGATTAACACGCCGGCCATGAGTGTTGCTCATAAAAATGGTATCGCGGTATTTTTCCGGCCAATTATCTCCGAGGTAAATCATGGCACCACAGTGAGAGTGACCTCCCCCCATGTCATCTGTGAGCCCTGGGGCGTTATCCCGAAAATTTCGGCGATCGGTCCACTCCCCCTCGTGGTGCAAATGGTCAGCCGCCATGGGAATGCGATCGTAGACGTGCGCCGCTGAGCCTTGCCCATGCATACGGGGGTAAAAGGCTCCCGGGATCACATGCCAGAGGTGACCATTCACATTCCCGGTCATGAACATTTCCCCCATCTCGTTCCAATCGAGTCCCCAGGGATTGGTAGTTCCCCTGGCCACGATTTCAAACTGATGCGTCACGGGGTGAAGTCGCCAGATGCCACAACTCACATCGACCCGTTCCTCGGGCGGAGTGCCCGGAATTCCAACCAACGAGGAGGCGGTGATGCCATGGCGACCATAAAGCCAACCGTCAGGCCCCCACGTCAGTCCGCTGAAGAAGTTGTGTTTTCCGTCTGTGGTGAAACCATCCAGAATAATTTCGGGTGGCCCATCCGGTATATCGTCGCCATTTCGATCCGGAATGAATTCGAGGTTGGGCGAGTTGCAGATCCAAGTTCCTCCGAATCCCTCAACGAAGCCGGACAGATGAGTGGCCCCCGAATAAAAAATCTTTCGATCATCAAATCGCCCGTCATTATCAGAATCCTCGAAAATGAGAATCCGGTCCTCCCCTTTCATTTCCCATTCTTTATAGGAATATGACTCGGCTACCCAAATTCTCCCGCGGTCATCGACCTGCATCGCGATCGGTTGGCGAACCTCAGGCTCGCCGGCAAAGAGAGTGACGGAAAAGCCGTCTGGGACTGACAT
>PKCI01000147.1 GCA_002862135.1 Verrucomicrobiota bacterium
GTCAAAGTCATCAGCTCCGACGACGACGGCATCGAAGCCCGCATTCTGCCCACCAAGGGCAAAGGAGGCGAACTCGGCAAGCAGGTGTCCGGCCTCTGTCAGGACAAGCAACTCAGCGTTGGAGAGCTGCACGTCGAAGAAGGTCGCCTTGACGAACTCTTCCGCGAAATCACCAAAACCGATTCTGACGACTAATCCGCTCGGGTTCGATTCCATTACTTTAAAACATCATGGATGCTTTTATCACTCTTTTGACCGACTTTGCGATTCCGACGGCCGTCGTTGCAGCGATCTTCATCGCCATCGTCAAGTTTGCCCTTCCCCGCGAAGTGCGCACTATCTTCAAGCGAGAGCTTACTAGCTATTTCACATCACCGATCGCCTACGTGCTTTTTGTCGTGTTTCTCGGAATCTCCAACGCTCTATCCTTTTTCTTCACCGGAGTTCTCGAAGGGGGCGAAGCCGATCTGTTCCTTCCCTACTTTCAATACCTCCCCTGGTATCTTGTCCTGATCGCCCCGGCGGTAGGTATGCGTCTGTGGTCGGAGGAACAACGCCTTGGGACCATGGAGCTGATCCTGACCATGCCACTCGCTCCGTGGCACGCTATTCTCGGGAAATTTCTCGCCGCAGCCGTCGTGATCTTCGGCATGCTCGTGCTTTCGTTCCCCATTGTCTGGACAATCAACTACCTCGGTGATCCGGATAACGGGGTCATCATGGCCGGCTTTGTCTCAACCTACCTGGTGGCCCTTTGCTTCCTGGCGGTAACCTGTGTGGTCTCAGCCATGACGCGCAGCCAACTTGTCGCACTGCTTGTTTCCGTGGCCCTCTGCATGATGCTCTGGCTCAGCGGCCTCCCCCAAATCAGTGAGTTCCTCACCAATATGAAAGGCGGCTGGCTTATTCTCTGGCCCTTCATCAAGCTGGCCAACGTGCTCGGCGTAATGCCTCACTTTACGGAACTGGCCAAAGGCGTTCTCGGCTTCCGGGACCTCGCTTTCTTCACCACCTTTATCGCGTTCTGCCTGTTTGCAACCTCCGTCGTGATCCGTCTCAAGCGCGCCTAACTTTCACCCTTTTTTCATTCACGACCGATACTATCATGAGTGACACACCTTCCACATCCCACCAGAGGAGCCGCAGTGCCGTTGCTCTGACTTCCCTGCTCGTGGTCTTCGCCATTGCCGTCCTGATTAACATTCTGGTCGGTGCCTTCGGCTGGCGATTCGACCTGACAGAATACAAGACTTACACCCTCTCTGAGGGAACCAAGAACATCCTCCAGGAACTTGAGACGCCTGTCACGATTCGCTACTACGTGACCGACGATAACAAAGTCATGGGACCCAGTGAACGCGCCCGCGCCCGGCGGGTTGAGGACCTGCTTCGAGAACTCTCACGCGCAGCTCCAACTCGCGAACTCGAACTCGTCAACGAAGCCGGCGAATTCGAAGAGCAAAAGGTGCGCATGTTGAAGGTCGAGAAACTCAATCCTGAGCCCAACACCGATGCGGAAGACGCCGCCCTGCTTGATGGCCTTCAGGCCGGAGTCTCTGGGGAAACCAACTACGAGCTTTTCTTCGGACTCGCCATCGAGTGCATTGATTCCAAGGAGACGATCCCCTTCATCCCAGGCCGCCCTGAGACGACCCTCGAATACGATCTTATTCGCGCCATCTCCAACGTTCATGGAGGGAAAAATAAGAAGATTGGCATCATGACCAGCCTCTCTGTCTCCGGGGGCTTTTCCGGCAACTTCCAGGCTCCACCCCAGACAGCGTGGATGTTCTACGAGCAACTCAGTCGGGATTACGAAATTGAGTTCCTTCCTGTCTCTGCCAAGGAGGTCGCGGAAGACATCACCACCTTGATCGTCCTGCACCCTCACGACATCAGCGTTGAAGGTCAGTTCGCAATCGACCAGTATCTTCTCAAAGGCGGCAACGTGCTTGCTTTCGTCGATCCGAACTTCTTCTACGCTCGCGCCCTCGCTCAGGGGCAGCCGCAAATGCCGGGTATGCCTCCCCAAGGAGGCCCGAATCCAACATCCAACCTCGCGGAATTATTTCGTGCCTGGGGCGTCAACTATGATTCAACCCGCGTGCTCGCCGACCTGGATTTTGGCTCCGAGATTATTCGTCGCGGTAACTTCTCACCCACTTTCCTAACACTCGATCGCAGTGCACTCGGAAGCGGTGACGATCCCGGCCTGAACGATTCAATGACGCGGATGTTGAATCACCTCAACATGCTGACTCCGGGAGCCTTTGAAGTGAACGCACCGGAAGGTATCGAGGTCGACCACCTTCTGTTGTCCTCAGAGAACAATCAACTGGTCGGTTCCTTCGATGCCGATCCAACTCAGGAAGGCGGCGGAGATCGCATTCGCGAAAATTTTGAGGCTCACGGCACTCCGCGCGCCCTCGTCACTCGCCTCAGCGGCAACTTCCCGACCGCATTTCCAGACGGCGATCCCGCCGCACCGCCGGCGGATGAAACTACCAGTGAGGAAGATGAAGAAGATGCCAAAGAATCAAAGGCAGAACCAGTTCCTGAAGCTCTTAAGGAGTCCATCGCTCCTGGACGAGTCGTTCTTATTGCAGACACCGATTTCATCTATGATGCCAATGTGGTGCGCAGAAACCAGATCCCGGGACTCGGCATTGTCATCCCGGAACTGCTCAACGAAAACCTCGTTCTCGTTCAGAACGCAGTCGAGCAGCTTTCCGGCGATCCCGATCTAATCAATGTACGCAGCCGAGCTTCGATCCGTCGCCCGTTTACCCGCCAAAGCGAATGGTATCGTGAGGCTGAACAGAAGTATGCCGACGCGCTGGCCAGCTTCGGCGCCCAGCGCGAAGAAGTTGCTTCCCGCCTCGGGGTCATTCTTTCACAAACTCCTGACAATCTCGACGAGGCACTTCTCTCACCCGAGGTTCAGGCAGAAATGAAAACCCTGCAGGAACAGGAAGCTGAATTCCGCAAGAAGGAGCGGGACCTCCAGAAAGAAGTGACCCGCGAGTTCCGCCGAAAATTGGCGACTTACAAATTCGGTAACACCCTGTTGATGCCCGTTCTCATCATCGCCTTTGGTATTGGTCTGGCGATCTTCCACCGGGCAAAAGTCGCAGCCCGTTAATCCACCGAACGAACTGAAAACATCCACATTCGCTCAAGCACTATGGGAACCAAAACACTCATTCGTCTAGTGATCGCCCTAGCCGTAACCGGCGGGGTTGCAGCCATCCTTCACTTCACCAACTCCGGTGGCGTGTCAGAAGTCGAATCCTCCACCTCCAAGAAGAAGGTGTTCGGCGATTTCCCTCTCAATGATGTCGCTACCGTGCACATCCAGAGAAAAGACTCGGGCCTGACGCTAGCAAAAGGTGCCGCTACCTGGGAAGTTACTGAGCGTGATAACTATCCGGCTGACGCCGAACCTATCATCAAGTTGCTCCGGGGCATCTGGGCACTCGAGGCCGTCCAACCCGTCACCATTGGCCGCGCCCAGTTTGGTCGGCTTAGCTTGGTAGATCCTGCGGCAGCGACAGACGAAGAGGAAGCTGCCACGATCCTCACCTTCAAAGACGCTTCGGGCGAAGATCTCGCGACTCTCTGGCTCGGCAAAGTCTACGAGAAGTCAGAAAATCGGCCCAATCCCATGGGCGGCGGCACCGCCATGAGTGATGCCGGCCGCTACGTGAAAACGGGTGACAGCAATGCTGTGTTTCTCGTTGCCCAGACCTTCACCGAGGCCACCACTGATGCCTCGGACTGGATCGACAAGAGCTTCTTCAAGGTAGCGCGCATCAAGACCATCGAGATGATCACTGGAGAAAAGGAAAATGACTGGAAGCTGACTCGTGACGATCCCGATGGCGACTTCACCCTAGTTGCCGCCAAAGAAGACGAAGTTCTGGATCAGGCCAAGGTCACCAACATGAAGGGTGCCTTTTCCAATCCGGCGATGGAGGATGTCCTATCCACGGCAGACGCCAGTTCCGATGAGAACAAGGCGGTAGAAGTAACATTCAAAATCTCCACCTTCGACGGATTTAACTACCACATCACAACGGGAGAAAAGAATGAGATCAACCAGGTCCCGGTTTCGATTAAGGTCTCCGCGAAGCTTAACGAGAAACGCGAAGCCGGTGAAGATGAAAGCGACGAGGACAAGGAGCGCCTCGACAAGGAATTCCAGGACAACCAAACTGAGTTAAAGACTAAACTCGCCAATGAGAAGAAGCTCGAGGGCAACACCTACCTTGTTCGAAGTTACCTGATCGACAACATTTCCAAGCCCCGATCTGATTTGATGGTCTCCGAGGACGCCGACGCCGGCGGCGCGCCTGGAGCTCCGGGAACGCCGCAGGGATTGCCTCCAGGACTGAATCTTCAGGGGATTCCGGGCCTCGGTGGCCAGTAATCCCGATTTGCTTCTAACGTAAATTTTCATAAATCATGGCCGGGGACCTCCTTCCCCGGCTTTTTTGTTTTACGGACGAAAGCGAAAGTTTTCATAAATCGCTGATTACTAGGGGTTTGGATGGAAGAATATTTCAACTCTTGCACAGAAATTGTTACAGGTTATAATTATTATAAATATAATACAAAGGCTTGTCTTGAGTAATCAACCCGCAACTAAGCTCAATCGTTCCCCTGTTTCCTCCGGAGATGACGGTCTCGTGCTCTCACCGGAAGAAATGGATAATGAGTGCCTTTCGCCCCCACGCCCCGGAGTCGCGACTTTGGAAAAAGCCGGCAAGATCGTTGAGATCGCCGAAAAGTGGACCAATCGGGCAGGTTGGCAATCTTTCGTCAACCACATCCGGAAGGCTCTTGAAGCGGAAGCCTTCCTTCTCGTTGAACTGGTCGCCGGCGAAGGTCCGAAGCGCATTGTGGCACAGTCGTTCTCCAATGCCTGTCGCATCCAGTATCCCGCAGTTGGAATTCCCGATTACCTGCTCTCCAACGAACTGCTTTCACAAGCAATCCCAAAGAAAGACAGGTTCGACGAAGCGATGGACAAGACATTCCCCGCATTTCGCCATCTCCACGGACGGATTCTTTGTGACTGCGCAGGAAAACCGATCGCCGCACTTGCTTTTGGATTCCAAGATGAAGACCTCGCAAACGACCCTTCATTTGACACGATTGTCGGCCTGGTTGCTTCGCTCGTAGCTACGCAGGTCGACTTCGAACGCGAGGTTGCTTCTCGTGAGGAGATTGAAAGCATGCTGCGCCAGTCCCAAAAGTTGACCAGCGTCGGTCGCCTTGCCACGGGAATTGCGCACGACTTCAACAACCTTCTCACCGTGATCCAGGGACACACATCCCTGCTGGAAAGGATTGTCGAGGAAGCCGGCAACGAGAAAGCGATGGAATCGCTGGGACTGATTCGCAGTGCTTCTCTCCAAGCCGTTGAACTTTCGAAACAACTTTTACTTTTCAGCCGTCAGCAGTGCGTGAACCTCGAAACATGCGACCTGAACCAAGTCGTCAGTGAGTTCGTCAAGATGATGCGCCGCATGGTCGAAGAGACGATTAATCTCGATATCAAACTCGGTGTGGGACTCGACCAAATCAAAGCGGATCGATCAATGCTGGGGCAGGTTATGATGAACCTCATCTTGAATGCCAGGGATGCCATGTCAGATGGAGGAAGGATTACGATCGAAACTTCCGTTCGTTCTCTTAGTCCCGCAGAAGACAGAATTGGGCCCGGTGACTATGCCTGCCTATCGATTCGCGATAACGGATCAGGAATTCCTCCTGAGAAACTGCCGAAAATTTTCGACCCCTTCTTCACCACAAAAGAAAAAGAAAAAGGCACAGGCCTCGGCCTTTCCAATGTTGCGGCGATCATACGTGAACACGGAGGACAGGTTGATGTTTCAAGTGAAGTTGATGCCGGGACCACTTTTGAGATTTTCCTACCGATGGTCGTTGGTCGCATCGCCACACCCGCCCCAGAAAAGTATGATACGAAAGACGAGAAGAGTCTCAAAGGAATTACGATTCTGCTGGTCGAGGACGAGAATGGAGTCCGTAAGCTGGTCCGCAAACTTTTAGAGATGTTAGGGAGTGAAGTCATTGAAGCAAAATCCGGTCGCCAAGCTCTGGATCTCTGGCCTGAAATCTCCGAAAAAGTCTCCCTCGTCGTCACCGATATCGTCATGCCAGAAGGTGTCTCCGGTTGGGATCTTGCCCGGGAACTTCATTCCACCCGTCCCAAACTCGGAATACTTCTCACTAGCGGCTACAACGAACGCCCGGAGGACCAAGGCCTCGGTGACGAGGAGCAGATCGCTTTCCTTCAAAAGCCTTACGAGGCGAAAACATTGAAGCACACGCTCAACCAACTACTCATCGGTGAGGCCGTCAAACCAAACGCCTGAGCGCCCTACCTTTCGACCTCTTTGGAAGGATTTCTTCCAATCATGGGATGCTGTTCAATGTCGAGAACTGACCCGCTGACTGGGCCTGACTCATCGCTAAGGAAATAGCTTACCGCTGCGGCGATCTCCTCAGATCTGAAAATTCTGCCGCTGGGCGCGAAGTGATCACTAAGGCGGGATGGCCAATCCTCCGGCAACCCCTGCTCCTGCTTTCTTGCCTGTTCGTTCTCAGTCAGAATCCAACCAGGATTCACCTGATTTACCCTCACAGAGTACTCGCGATGCAACACATCACCGAGGTTACGAGTCAGGGTCATGAGCGCGCCTTTCGAGATTGAATAAGGAAGCAGGTCAGGCTCTCCACAATAAGCATTTACCGAACCAATATTTACAACGGAACCACGAGCCACCTGCAAGTCATCGAGCAGCCCCTGAATGAGGAAAAACGGAGCTTTCGTGTTTACCTCAATAAAGCTGTCGAAGGAGTCCCGATTCGTTGAAACAATATTTCCCGTGCCGACCCGGGCGGCGTTGTTCACAAGACCGTCGATCTTTCCGAATCGCTTCAAGGTCACTTCACGGATCAAGCGCGGCGCATCAGGATCGGCCAAGTCCACAACGATCATTTCGCTGCAACTTCGCTTCGGATCAAGTTCGATCGAGGCCTGCTCCGCCAGATCCGGCTCGAGTCCATGAATGACAACTGAAGCCCCTTCCTCGAGGCAACGTTTCGCGATGGCCTTCCCGATTCCCGTTGTGGAACCGGTCACCACAATAACTTTGTCCTTCAATCTCAAGTCAGTCCCAGATCAGAACAGTTCAAAATTGATCAGGTCATCCCCGGCCGCCGGCTTCTCAGCCGTATCGATGTTCTTGTTCCGGGTGACCAGAACGGCAATAGAAGTAGAGGCCTGGACTTCATCGACCTTGACCCAACCGAGAATGATATCACCACGGCGAACAGCAAACCGTTGATCCTTCTTTACGCCCTGCCCGGCTCCGGCGTTGAAAGTTACGATTCCCCAGTTTCGGTCATAACCGGTGACCCGCGCCAGTGAGGGAGCAGCCCTGACCTTGTCCCGCATTTTCTCCATGTTGGTCTGCAGAGAGGGGTTCCCGCCCGGAGGATCGGCTACGGCTTCTTTGAGAAAATCCGGAAGCTCCGAAGTGATCGGCTGATCGGCGCCGGTAACCGCCTGTTTCACCCTGTCATCCACACCGCTGACGAGATTATTGTATTGCTGCTCCGTCCTCTCGGACTGCTCACGAATCTGCTGGAGAGAACTGCTGATTGACTGGATCTCCGGATCGACAGGCTGAGGCAGTGAGTTCTCGACCCCCATATTCGCCGCCTGCTGAGCAATCATGGTGTCGTTCACACCAAGATTAAGCCGATTTTGCTGCATCAACATCTGCTCACCCTGCTGATCCGGTTTTGCCGGTGCGTAATTATTCTGGAACTGGACTTCCGCCTGCTGCGGCGAAGGAACCTGCTGACCCGGTGCCGGCTGGACTGCATAACCATGACGAGCCATCATCATGCGCTCTTTCTCGGCATACTCCTTCTCGAGACTGTTTCGAACGTAGTCCCGATAACTCAAAGCGCCCACGATCAGCAACAGCACTGCTGCAACGGTCAGCGCTATCGTCGGGGTGTGGTTCACTGACTTTTTTTCTTCAAATTCCTCAGGGGCCATCATACTCTTGGCATTACTTATACAATAATGTGACGATTCGGCCAATCATCCTCTTTGACCGAATTTTCACGTGTTTTCTCTTCCCGGTCAAAAGCTCATTAAAAATAGAGACGCGGACGGCAATATTCCGGGTTTCCTCCGGCCGACTGCTCCAGACGGGCAACCAGCTTAGAAGAATAGAGGGAATCCTGAACGACCCAGATTAGAAAGCAGGGCTTCACGTCGAATGACACCTCTCACCATAAGACCGGGCGTGACTGATTCCATGGTGTCGGAGTCGTCCCCAACTTCCGTCACTGTCGAGAAATCGAGCACGACCATAGTTCCAACAAAATTGAGAACTTTCATACCAGTAGCATTCCGAGATAAGATCGTTCCGCGAAAAGTAAAACCTGGAGTCCTCCCCGCCACTGGATTAACCTCCACCCCAGCCATGTCAGAATCCGAAGAAGACCTCCGCAAACGCCTCTCTGAAACCCAATACCGAGTTACCTGCCAATGCGGCACTGAGCCTCCGTTCGACAATGAATACTGGGATCACAAAGAACCTGGTATCTACGTGGACATTATTTCCGGCAAACCCCTTTTTTCTTCGGAAGCCAAATTCGACAGCGGAACGGGATGGCCCAGCTTCTTCGAAGCGATGGATCCTGATGAAATCGTTGAGGTTGAAGATACTAGTCACGGCATGAGCCGAACCGAGGTGCGGTCCAAGACCGGCAATGCTCACCTTGGCCATGTCTTCCCTGATGGCCCCCCTCCGAGCGGACTTCGCTATTGCATCAATTCCGCAGCCCTGAAGTTTGTGCCCGCTTCAGGATGATTTGTGAGCCGCGGCTTGGTTCGGCGTCGCTCCATTCACATCCGGCAAGTGCCAGAGCAAGCTGCCCCAAAGTCGAAAGGCGCGGCAGATACCGCAGCCAGTCAAAACGCCCACCGGATTGGCGAGCAGGCAGAACTCGAACAACGAAGAGTTCAAATAACTGACTCACATATGGTATCAGGCGCGTGGGTGAGCATTTTGATAAACATTCTTCATGCGTTCGATCGATACATGTGTATAGATCTGCGTCGTCGAAAGGCTTGCGTGCCCTAACAAAGTCTGAACACTTCGCAAATCAGCTCCGTGATCCAGCAGGTGGGTCGCAAAGCTGTGACGCAATTTGTGCGGACTGATGTTTACGGGAATATTTGAAAGCGAGTGGTATTTCTTAAAAATATCCGAGATTGCACGGCTCGTCATTCGCTTGCGCAGCTTACTGATGAAGAGCGGTCCTTCCATGACCCGCGCCTCGTTGCGGTAGGCGTGCAGGGCCTCTGCCGCCGGGGTTCCCACAGGACAGATCCGTTCCTTTTTCCCCTTACCGAAGACGCGGACGCACTCGTTGTGGAGATCAAAGTCTTCAACATTCATGGCGGTGAGCTCGGCGAGACGGACGCCCGAACTGTAAAACAATTCGAGGATGGCGGCATCCCGATGAGCTGTCCAGGGAGCTGCCTGTTTCGGCTGCTCCACCTTGAACGGCATCTCCAGCAATTCGTTAACCTGCCCCTGGTTCAATACCACGGGTAAGTTTTTCTTGGTTTTTGGTAACTCCACGTCGAGCAACGGATTCATCAACAGTCCGTGTCGACGGGTCAGGAATTTGTAGAAACTGCGGAGCGCTGAAAAGTGAAGGCGAATCGTTGAGCGTGCCCAGCCGCTCTTCATACATTCAAAGAGATAGTCCCGGAAATCGTCCGCATCGAGTTTGCCCCAGCCGGTAAAATCCGAAACATTGCCGCGAAACACGCTGATAGCGTGTTCGTAGTTACTCAACGTGCGATGAGAGCAGTTTTTCTCCACTGACAAGTACTCGAGAAACGCTTCAACTTCGGCGTTCTCCTGGTTAAGCTCGGCCACAATGTCAGTTCGAGTTGAGGGGCGGAAGCGCTCAGTTAACTGGTGTTCCGTAACTCTTGGGCCAGAAGTGAGCACCGCGAAAACTCAGCGCACTGCTCATGGCTCCAACAGACGCTTTGGGAAAATCGGGTAGTTTGATCGACTGCTCAAAAATCGGGCGAAAGCCGTTCACGTCAGACCAGCCGAGCGCGATAGTGTATTTGCGATCATCAGCCAGGAGCGGAACAATGAAATGCCCCGACTCGCGGTGGAGAATAATCGTCTCCTCCGCATCCGTCTCCAACCCGTTAATCTGCAGACACAAGCGAGACTTGCAATGCATCGGCTGACGTTCACTCGTCAGGTTCCAGTAAACCACTGCGGTATCGCAGTTGCGTGGGATGACCGCAAAAGAGTCATCAAAAAACATCTCGGAATGAGTAGATGAGGCGGGGGAAACAGCTTGCATAGGATTTGTGGAAATTATTTAGGAAGACTTAAACATTGATCATTCCTAATTACCAGAACTTTTATAGAAAATATTTGAATTTTTTTCGCTCGGTCCCGGCAAGCGGCTAGAAAGCTCCAAACCACCTGCTATGGTGACGCCATGCTGACCAAGCGAATCATCCCCTGTCTCGACGTCACAGACGGCCGAGTCGTCAAAGGCACAAATTTTGTAAATCTTCGTGATGCCGGTGATCCAGTTGATTGCGCGGTGGAATACAATCGACAGGGGGCTGACGAACTTGTTTTTCTAGATATCACCGCTTCTTCCGATGAGCGAAAAACCATGGTCGACGTGGTTCGCAAAACTGCTGAGCGTTGCTTTATGCCGGTGACGGTGGGAGGTGGCATTCGCACCGTGGACGACATGCGAGAAATGCTCATGGCCGGAGCCGACAAGGTGGGCATCAATACCGCTGCCGTTAACAACCCGGATCTTGTCTCCGCAGGTTCGAAGGCTTTTGGAGCCCAGTGCATCGTAGTAGCGATCGACGCCAAGCGGCGGACCGGTGATCCTGCCGACGGATGGGAAGTCTTTACCCACGGAGGCCGCACCCCAACCGGCCGCGATGCGATTGAATGGGCCACGGAAGTTTATGAACGGGGCGCTGGAGAAATACTTCTAACCTCCATGGACGCCGACGGAACGAGGGCCGGTTACGATCTGGAACTGACCGCAGCGATCAGCGATGCCATTCCCCTACCGGTCATTGCCAGCGGTGGAGCCGGCAATATCGACCACATGGTTGATGTGTTAGATGAAGGCAAAGCAGACGCCGTCCTCGCCGCAAGTATCTTTCACTTCGGTGACTATACCGTCAGCGATGTGAAGGAATACCTCGGCGACCACGGCGTTCCGGTGCGACCGGCGCGAGAACAGGAAGCCTAGGCCCCTTACACTGTAGCCATAGAGCATCGGCGAAAGGTCGGCCCCTACCTGCCCCCCCTTCTGCCGTGCATCTTTCTGAGTTCGAAGACATCGCAGCACAAAACCGATCAGGTAACCGTCTTCGCCAGCGACGAGGGAAGGCACGATATGGAACTCGGTCCTCCACGTTCGCGGTTTTTCCTAACGTTTACTATGCCACATTTGGCAGCTTAGCAGGCAAAACTGTCCGACGCAGGATTCTCACCATCGATGCGCTTACAGGCTCCAGTGGCTGCGAGGTGATTGAGGCAGTGGTAGACTGCCTCAACGTCGCTCTCACCTAGGTTGGAAGCCATCGACTCAGCCGTAACACCTCCAGATCCCGTCTCGGCAAGATGACTTCTCACCCGGGCAAGCAGGTCCAGAAAAGCCCCGGCGGCTTTTTTGCCAGCCTCAACACCAGGCTGGTGGTAGGCGTTGATGTTCACTAAGCTGGCGTAGAACGAAACCGCACGCTCATAGAGGGCAATGAGTGCTCCCAGTGAAAAGGCATTGAGCGAATCAAGAGTGATCGTGATCGACTGTCTTCCGCTTTCGTAAAGAGCCTTGCGAGTGCCACGAAGGAAACCTTGGAGGTAGTCACCGGTCGTCGAACCCAACTCATCGACCTTCATGGATTCGCTGCTACGAGTGCAACGCACCTCGATGAAGGTCGCGAAGAAATTAACAAGCCCATCGCGCAGCTGCTGCACGTATGCGTGCTGATCAGTCGAGCCCTTGTTACCATAAACGGCAATGCCCTGGTTTACCTGCTTGCCATCAAGGTCGAGTTCCTTACCGAGCGACTCCATTACGAGCTGCTGGAGATACTTGCTCATCAGGTCGAGGCGGTCACAGTAGGGAAGAATCACCATGTCCTTTTTGCCAACTCCATCGCCGGCGTGATGCCACATCAGGGCAAGAGCCATCGCCGCGTTGGTGGCAGCATCGTCGACGCGCGTCTTTTCATCCATTGCGCCAGCGCCGGCGAGAAACTGTTCAATGTCGAGCCCGAGCAAGGCAGCCGGCAGCAATCCGACAGCGCTCATTACCGAAGTCCTGCCACCAATCCAGTCGGACATCGGTAGTCGGGTGATCCAACCCTGAGCCTCAGCATGTTGGTCGAGCTTACTGCCTTCACCAGTCACGGCAACGGCATACTTGGGAAAGTCGAGTCCACGAGCGGTGAACGCTTTCTCCGCCTCCAGCATTCCGTTGCGGGTTTCGGCAGTACCTCCAGATTTTGAAATCACAACGACAAGGGTTTCGGCCAACTCGTCCCCAAGTTCCTCGAACACGAGGTCCATTCCGCCGGGATCAGTGTTGTCGAGATAGTGAATGCCAACAGGAGTGTTGGCAGGAAGCAAAGCCTTTCCAACAAGCTGAGGTCCGAGAGCCGAACCACCGATTCCCACGAGAAGCACACGACGGAAAGTGCGATTATTCGGCGCTTTGATATCACCAACGAGCACCTGCTTAGCAAAGGTCTCAACTCCGTTGAATACCTCTTTGATCCATTGTCCTTCCTCAGCCGGAGCGAGGTCTGCGTTACGAAGCCAGTAGTGCCCGACCGCACGGCCTTCGTCGGGATTCATGATCTCACCGGCTTCGATCGCCGCGCGATCTTCGAAAGCGCGGGCAATCTTTTCCTGCATTTCGGAGGACCATTCCGCTGGAGCATCCATGCGGCTGGTGTCGATGGTGAATCCGATTTCCGGGTATCGAATGATGGATTTCTGGTAAGTATCCCAAGAACTCATGTTTCAAAAATGGACTTTATGTTCGACAGATCAGATCGTTTCGCAAAGAGTTTCCCCATGAAATTCCCTTATTTCCTTGTCTTGCTATCTGCATTCATAATGGCCATCTCCGCTGCCCAAGCCGACGACCACGAGGAGTCAATGTTTCGTCACGCTGTCTTCTTTAAGTTCAAGGAGTCAGCTACCGACAACGACATTCAGCAAATCATCGATGAGTTCATGGCACTCAAAAGCAAGATCGACGGTATCAAGTCGATCGAGTGGGGATTCTCCGAGAGTGTTGAGGGATTGAACGACGATTTCACTCACTGCTTTTTACTCACCTTTACGGACAAAGCAGCTCTCGAGGCTTACGTCCCTCACCATGATCACAAGGCCTTTGTTGAAATCCTGAAACCGCACCTCGGCAAGGTGTTCGTGTTTGATTACACGCCAAGGAGTTGAGGTTGGGAAAAATTAGGATTCAGAAAAGGAAAAAGAGAGCCCGAAAGAGTCGGGCTAAATCATCCAGTCTGAGTCATCATCAGCTGTAGCGACGAGCTCGGACAATTTGATTTCGCGGCAATTCTCGAGAAGCGCCTCATTCACCCGCACCCACGCGGCGTGAACATTTCCCGATGACATACCTTCATTACCGGGACTGCTCTCGATGACCGATCCGCCCTCCATGGCGAGAGCAATGTCGGCCAACGAGATCTCATCGGGATGCTTGGCAAGCAAGTAGCCACCGTTCTTCCCCCTGCGACTGATGACCAATCCGGCCTGACGCAGCGTCGTCAGAATCTGGACCGAATAGTTCGGAGAGAGGTTTTCCGCCGCCGCCAGATCCTCCACCTGACGAACCCCTTCTTCGGAATACGTCAAAGCCAATTGCGCAAGCATCTGGCAAGCATATTCTGTCTTTAAGGGAAGACGCATCGGGAATAAAGTAGCGCTAAAGGTATTACAAAACCTTAGTAAACGACGCAACTTTAAAACTTTCCCCAAAAACCTCTTGCGAAAGACCTTTGTCAATACCTTAGTAAACGACTTAACTTTAAAATCTTTACCCTTTCCTCTTCGGAAACACACATGAAAGTGGGAAAAACAGCCAACGAAGGCATCAAAGATGCCAGTAACTACCTGCGCGGAACCATTCTCGAAGGATTGGCCAACACCAGCACAGGTTCTTTGTCTGCTGATGACCAGCAACTCACGAAGTTCCACGGAATCTACCAGCAGGACAATCGCGACATTCGCAGGGAACGCCGCAAAAAGAAGTTGGAACCCGCCTACTCGTTCATGATCCGCGTGCGTGTGCCTGGTGGTGTTTCGACTCCGCAGCAGTGGCTCGACATGGACCGCATTGCCCAGGAGCACGCCAACGGAGCGATTAAGCTGACGACCCGCCAGGCGTTCCAATTCCACGGGGTGATTAAGGGCAATCTCAAGAGATCCATCGCCGAGATCAACGAGGCTCTCTTCGACACCCTCGCCGCCTGCGGTGATGTGAACCGCAACGTGATGTGCAACCCCAACCCGAACCAATCCAAGGTCCACGGGGAAGTTTTACGGCTCGCGACGGATATTTCCGATCACCTCAGCCCCCGCACCGGAGCCTACCACGACATCTGGATTGATGACGGCACCGGCGAAAAAGTGAAAGTCACTTACGATCCGCCCAAGATCGATGACATCGCCGATGAAGAAGAGCCGATCTACGGAAAACTCTACCTGCCTCGTAAGTTCAAGACCGTTATCGCCGTACCTCCTAGCAACGACGTCGACATCTATGCTCACGACCTTGGCTACATCGCTATCCTAGAAGGAGACGATAAGATCGTTGGCTATAACGTCACCGTTGGCGGTGGCATGGGCATGACCCACGGCAATGAAGAAACCTTTCCCCGCCTCGCAGACCAGCTTGGGTTCTGCACCCCGGAGCAGGCTATCCTTGTCGGCGAGGCTGTGGTCCGCGTTCAGCGAGATTTTGGAAACCGCGACGTCCGCACGAATGCTCGACTTAAATACACGGTCGAGCGCATGGGCATCGACGCCTTCCGCGAAGAAGTGGAAAAGCTCTGTGGCTTCAAGCTCGGCGAGCCTCGCGACTTCAAGTTTGAGCACAACGGCGACCGCTACGGCTGGATCGAAGATCACACCGGAAATTTCCATTACACCATGTTCATCGAGAACGGTCGCATCTACGACACCGATGACTACCCTCTCATGACCGGTCTTCGTGAAATTGCCAAGACCCACGACGGTGACTTCCGCCTCACCGCGAACCAGAATCTCATCATCGCAAACATTTCCCCGGCGAAAAAAGCCGAAATCGAAAAGATCCTTGAGGCTCACAAAATGCTCGACTCTTACGAGCGAAGCGCTTTGCGCCTCAACTCCATGGCCTGCGTATCCCTGCCGACCTGCGGCCTCGCTCTTGCGGAATCACAGCGCTACCTGCCTGACCTCATCACCGAAATTGATGAGGTCATCGAAAATGTCGGCCTCCGCCACGACGCGATCACCATCCGCATGACAGGCTGTCCCAATGGTTGCGCCCGCCCCTACATCTCCGAGATCGGTTTTGTTGGACGTGCCCCCGGTAAATACAACCTCTACCTCGGTGGCGGTTTCCACGGTGAACGTCTAAGCAAGCTCTACGCTCCCTCCGTAAAGGGCACGGATGCCGCCAAGATTCTCAAACCCATCATCGAGGATTACGCTAAGAACCGGGAAGAAGGAGAACACTTCGGTGACTTTACAATTCGCGCCGGCTACCTCAAGGCCACAGAAAACGGCCGAGATTTCCACAAAGACTTCGTAGAGCCTGAATTAGCTCTTTAGCAGTCAGGTTTTCAGCCATGGAGTCTCATCCATTTGAACCTTTTCATCACAATCAAGCGAAACAGCCAAACAGCTAATAGTTAAATTGTTTTCACAATGAGTTCCTCAAATTCTCCATTGCCTCCTGAGAAACTGCTCCAAGCGCAGAACCTGGCCGCAGGGCTCACTCAGGATCAGGCCAACTGGCTTGCAGGTTTTTATTCAGGCATCGGTTTCGCCACGGGCGGCGCGGCTGCTCCTGCGCAAAGCGGCGCCAAAACACCGCTGACCGTTCTTTACGGTTCTGAATCCGGTAATGCCGAGAAACTTTCCGGCACTATCCAGAAGACAGCTGACAAGGCCGGCTTCAAAACCAAGGTGGTCAACATGGGCGACTCCAAGCCTGGAGACCTGAAGAAGGCCGAGAACCTTCTCGTCGTGATCAGCACGTGGGGTGAGGGCGATCCACCTGACACTGCCGTCGACTACTATGAAGAGTTCATGGGTGACGGCATGGCCAAGCTCGACGGAGTGAAATTCTCCGTCTGCGGCCTGGGCGACACCAGCTACGAGCACTTCTGCAAGATGGGTAAAGACTTTGATGCCCGTCTCGCTGCACTCGGAGGTGAGCGCGTCTTTGATCGCGCTGACTGCGACGTTGATTTCCAGGCGTCTTTCGACAAATGGCTGGACGGGGCCATCGGCGCGCTCCCCTCAGCTGCTGTGGCAGCAGACCTTCAAGCTGCCGTGACTGCCGCTCCGACTGCTGCTTACGACAAGGCCAATCCCTACGAGGCCGAGATACTTGAAAAAGTCGTGCTTAACGGCACAGGCTCGATTAAAGAGACGCTCCACGTTGAGCTTTCTCTCGAAGGGTCAGGACTGACCTACCAACCCGGCGACGCACTCGGCGTCTACCCGGTCAACCGCGCTGCTGACGTCAATTCTATACTTGCTGCAACCGGCCTCAAAGCCAACGCCAAGCTCGGCGACAAGACTCTCGTTGAGGCTCTCCAGATCGAATTCGACATCACTTCATTGAGTGCTGCTATTGCGATGAAATACAACGGCGTGGTTGGCAGTAAGGATCTCGAAGCCGCCATCGATGACAAAGCCACTTTTAAAGATTGGATTTGGGGCCGCCAACTCGTGGACCTCATCGAAGCCTACCCGTTCAAGGAATGGACACCTGAGAGCTTCACCGAAATTCTCCGCCCTCTTGCTCCGCGCCTCTACTCTATCGCGTCCAGCCTCAAGGCGCACGAAGACGAGGTTCACCTCACGATCGCGGCAGTGCGCTACAACAGTCATGGGCGCGACCGCGTTGGTGTCTGTTCCACTTTTGTCGCTGACGAGGTAAACGTAGGTGATAAAGTCAGAGTCTACTTCCACAGCAACAATAATTTCCGCCTGCCTGAAAGTGGTGACACCGACGTTATCATGGTGGGGCCCGGAACCGGTATTGCTCCCTTCCGTGCCTTTGTTGAAGAACGCGCAGCGACTGAGGCCAAAGGCAAGAACTGGCTCTTCTTTGGAGACCAGCATTTTTCCTACGACTTCCTCTACCAACTCGAATGGCTTGATTACCTCGACGACGGTATCCTGACCGAACTCACAACAGCTTTCTCCCGCGACCAGAAGGAGAAGGTCTACGTCCAGCACCGTCTCATGGAACACGGCGCCGAGATCTGGAAGCAGCTCGAAGGCGGAGCCCATTTCTACGTTTGCGGCGACGCCTCTCGCATGGCCAAGGACGTCCACCAGGCGCTTATGGATATCGCGCAGGAGCACGGCGGTAAAGACGCCAAAGAAGCCAAGGACTGGCTCTCAGCTCTCCGAAAAGAGAAGCGCTACCAGCGCGACGTTTACTAGTCGGCGGTCAGTGTTCAGCAATCGGGCTATGGGGTCTCAATTTACCACTGATTGCTGACCTACCGACCGCTGATTACCGATTCCAACAGGGTTAGGTAACTCACTCAACCCTGTTTACCACCGGAAGATCACTCGTCCCGCTCGAACCACTCGCCGTAGGGCTGGTAGTTGTGATAGGGCACGGCCTTCTCTTTCCAGGCGTTGAGCTCACCGTCATATTTCTGACGTAGTTCTTTGAGCCTTTCCTGATACTCAGGATTCGATACGAGATTGGTCAACTCGTAAGGATCTTTCCCGAGTTGATACATTTCCTCGGTTTTCTCGAAGCCATCCTTCTCATCGTAGGGCCAATAGATGTATTTCCAGTCCTTGGTCACAACCCCAAGACTCTGGACGGCTTTGGGACCCCACACGTTGATAAGTGGCAACTGAGTGTGCGTTTCAGCAGCCGGATTATCATAGAGCGGGAGCAGGCTCTTTCCGTCAATACCTTCGGGTATTTCAAGGCCAGCGAGTTCGAGCATAGTCGGATAGAAATCCGTATTCCCGGTCAAGGCACCACTTCGAAGTCGTTTTCCGGAATTGTCATGTCCGGGGATATAGACAATCATTGGAGCCCGCGAAGATTCTTCGTAGGGAATCACTTTGGATCCATAGCCGTGAGATCCACAGAGGAACCCGTTGTCTGAAGTGAAAATGATCGCGGTGTTGTTCGCGACTCCAGCCTCCTCGAGCGCTTCGCGAATCATCCCGATCGCGACATCAACCCCGTAGATCTGCTGATGATAGATCGCCATGACCTGATCATATTTGTCTTTGTAACCCCAGCTTTCAAAGCGCTCATACTGGCGTCCCTGCCGGCTCTGGAGTGAGAAGTGCTCACCATTCTCACGACCATAGTTGGCCGGTTTTTTAAAGGTCTTACCTTCGTAGATATGGTCGAATTGCGGATCGGGAGTTGCCGGCATGTGAGGTGCCTTGAAGCTGATCGAGAGACAGAACGGCGCACCCCCCTTCGCTGAATCCTTGATAAAATCACGGCCAAAGGCTCCGTATGAAACACTCGCGTGCGGATACTCATCGGCATACTTTGCCATCGATTTGTTTTTCTTGGTGTCGTAGCTCGTCTGGCCCCGACCGGCACCCCAAGCATCGAAATCGTCTTCCGGAAGGTAGCCGCCCTTTTTGTCGTCCGGTTTGTCTGATACCTCAATGCCAATCTTGCCGGCAATGGCAGTGCGATATCCAGCGCCTCGAAGCAGGAGAGGATAACTCTTGTCCCAATGCTCTCTCACAAGGTGCCCGTGCTCAAAGTTGCAGCCGTTCCGATACTCGAAAAGACCTGTGAAGATCGTCGCCCGGCTCGCCATACAGATTGCCGTGGTGTCATAATGACGATCAAAGGTTATCCCGTCCTCCGCCAACGAATCAATGTGAGGCGTCTTAACATCATCATTCCCATAGCATCCCAGCGAATAAATCGTCTGGTCGTCAGTTAGCAGAAACACCAAATTCATTGGCTCCGCAGCTCGGGAAGCCAACGAAGCGAGAAAAACCAGACCGAGAATTAAAAAAATAGGAGCTTTCATATCCAAATGAGGGAGGATGGATACCATGCGTCCGGCAGAAACAGCAATAGCGGATATCCGATCCTGTCTTGCGTGAGATAGTCTAACGATTTACACTGGGAACAGATTTAATGTCTCACTCGCACAATATAAAAGTCCCCAGTCTTGATGGTCTCCTTTCTACTTGCAGCGAGGCTGGCCTCAGGAAAACCAAGGCACTGGTCTCGGGATTAAAAGTGCTGGCATCGGCGAAGCATCCGTTGACCCTGCATCAAATTGCCAAATCCCCGATTTTTGACGTGGAATGCGATCCCGCCACCATTTACCGACTCGTCACCAAGCTGGAGGAACACCGCATCGTGAGGCGTATTGGTTTTCACAGTCGTGCTGCTCACTATTGCCTTCGCGAAGGGAATCATCAGGACTACTTGATCTGTCGCGACTGCGGCTCCATCGAGGTTCTAGATATTGCCTGCCCTGTTGAACATCTCGAAGAACAGATTGCTTCAGACTGCGGTT
The DNA here is from genome assembly GCA_002862135.1 of Verrucomicrobiota bacterium. Taxonomy (GTDB): domain Bacteria; phylum Verrucomicrobiota; class Verrucomicrobiia; order Verrucomicrobiales; family DEV007; genus Arctic95D-9. Next base: position 19,919 of record PKCI01000147.1, read on the forward strand.
ATTCCGATCTGGAGCACGAGCTCGAGTTCTACGGTCGCTGCGGCACCTGCAAGTAATCACACAGCAGCCCTGGTAGATCCGATGATTAGCGTCTACGCGCGAACTCTATCTGCTCGAATCCCCTGATTCCATGGGCTTTCTCAGTGTTGAGGAAGTGAATTTCCACTGCTTAAATTGGAATTTACAGTTGTTCAAATCCACAGATTTGATATCTTTCTACTAGTTAAATCGCAAACCTGCGAAACGGACCTTCCTGTGCCATGAGATTTTCAGCGAATCGCGTTGCCTTTATTTTAGGCGCCTTCATCCTCGGCCTGATGGCTATCGACGGACTGCTCCAACTCAATCGGGAAGCACATGCTGGTTTCGGAATGGGAACCAGCCAATGGGTAAACGCTGACAGCGCCATGGCTCTTTTGCTGGTTGGTCTTGTTGTCGGCCTTGTTGCCGGAATCGCTATTTTCTTTGGCTCTCTCGTCTTGCGGGAGAAGCGCTGCACTGAAACCCCTAACGAAATTGACTCTTTGCTCGAGGAAATTTCCCGCGAAGAAACAAAGGAGAGAGAGAATCCTCTTTTCGTCGAAGACAACTCTCTCGAAGAACCGATCGAATCTCTCGATCCTTGGGAGCGACCCGCCGACTGGTGGAAGCGCGACGACGACTAAGCTCCAGCCCTGACGCCAGCGTCTCCTCGGCCCACGTGCCTACCCTCTCGGGTGAAACTTCCGGTGCACATCACGAAGCTGTTTTTGATCCACGTGAGTGTAGATCTGTGTCGTTGAAATGTCGGCGTGACCCAACAATTCCTGGATCACTCGCAAATCGGCACCATTGCCAAGCAGGTGCGTCGCAAAGGAATGACGCAACAGGTGAGGGTAGACATTCTGTTCGATTCCGGCGAGCTTAGCCCGCTGCTTAACAATCTGCCAGATGCGTGTCGTAGTGAGTTTCTTACCCCACTTCGAGAGAAAGATCTCGCTTCCCGATTGCCGACTGACAAGTGAGGGGCGCTCTCCCTTAAGATAGCAGTTGAGTGCCTCCAATGCCGCGGAGCCCACAGGAACCACGCGCGTCTTATTCCCCTTCCCCGTTACCCGAATAGCCCCGTCCTCTAGGTAGATGTTCTCGAGTCGGGCATTAACGAGTTCGGAAACGCGCAACCCGCTAGAATAAAGGAGCTCTAGAATGGCAGTATCGCGACGAGCCAGGGGGCGGCTGTCCTCGCGGGACGCTTCGAGTAGTTTCTTCACCGAGAGCTCGTTCAGTGTCTCAGGCAAATATTTTTCAACCTTGGGCGAGTCGATCCCTTCGGCCACATCTTCACTTACCTTGCCCTTGCCAGCGAGGTAGCGGAAGAATATCTTTATGCCAATCAGGTTGACTCGAAGGCTTGAACTCGCGACGCGATCGTCCAGTCGGCGATGGGCCAAATAAGCTGTTAAATGGTCAAGAGTTACCTGCCCCGGTTCCGTCACACCCCGTTCATTCTCGAGCCACTCCGACAGGTGATCGAGTGCCCGCCGCACTGATAACTGATAGTTATCCGACAGTCCTTTTTCGACGGCCAGGTAGCGTAGGAAGCGTTCGATGTCCCGCTCCATTCGCGATTAACGAAACCAGCCCTCAGTGATGTACTCAGTGATGACGTAGTGATTAATTCCGTGAGGAAAGGGCTTCTCCTCCATCGTTATAATCACAGCCAGCGGATCTTGGTTGAGCGAAATCACCTCTTCAAACCGGGCCGCAATCGGGCTGTCTTTCTTCACAAAGGCATAGGTGGAAAATTCATTGAGACCTCCGTAAGGCGGCTTTACCCGGTAAACGAAGTAGTCGTCGAGATTGGTAAATCCATCGCGATCAAGACCGTAGTAATCGGAGACACGATTAATCACAACCCTCAAAGTGTGCGGACTGGGAATATCCCCAGCGAGGAACTTTACGAAGCGCTCATCCTGAAATTCGGAAAACACTTCCCAGTCGACCTTAAGAAGCCCGTCCTCCTCACGGATGATCATTGGGAAGCCAGGATCATTCTCGCTGCTTGAAATCAGATAAACCCAGTAAGGACCGCCCCTCTTTTTATCTGGCTCCATCTGGAACAACGCCTTAGAAAAAGTAGCAAACTGCTTGAAAGGCCACTTCTGGTAATACTCCTCAATCGAGGGGCGGAGGCTGTCTCCACGGTAGACATATTTCATTCGGGTTTCCCAGTCAGGAGCCCGCAGGTAGGCATCGAGGAGATCGTGGGTTCGCCCTAACAAATCATCTGGAGATGTCGGAGCCGGGAAACCGGCCTCCAGATTGTAATTCGAAACGCTCATTGCCGCGGGAGATGCCACACCTTCCACAATCGATGTCGGCGATTGATCTTCAGGCGCACGGACCAAAGGGGTGACTCCCGGAGCGTTATCGGCAACTGCCGTCACAAACTCGCTTGCAGCAGAATTCGCCATTTCCGTTAGAGACAGGCTGGTTGGGCCGGCGTTTCCAACCCCTTCCGGAGAAGAATCACCGTTTACAATACTTAGAACCCTCTCATCAAAAGACATGGCCGGGGCGTCACCTTCTTCACTAGTTGTGATTGCATCAGCCACAACATTATTGACCGGAGTTGGTTCCACCGGCGGATTCTCAACCGGAAGTGCCGGTGGGACGGTCGCAATAGGATTCTCTGTCGTCGCTGGCGGCTCCAGGATCTCCGTCGCCATTGTCGGGGGAGTTGGAGGATTGATGCTGGTCGGGACACTGCCACTGGGAGAATCAACACCCGGGGACATACCGAGGTTGGAGGAGGCCAGGGCCTCTGGCCCTTTGGCGATTGCTGGCGGAGGAGACTCTATTTCAGGGTCTGGAGTCGCTATGTCAATTCCACCCAGCGCATTGATAACGAGAACTACCACCACGACAGCGATGATGGCAATGGCACCTATGGCAGAAAGCATTGCCACTCCGGTTCGGCTGGGTCCTCCGCTTTTACCACTGCCGGAACCGGCACCGAACATCTCGTCCAGTTCATTGGTTGCCGTGATCTTTTCGGTGTCTTCCTCGGGCTCGGGCAGCTCTGCCTCAGGAGCTTGGGGTGGCTTGGACGGAGTGATCGACTCAAGAGGTTTCGGGAGTTCCTGCTGCCCCACTTCCTCAGGTCCAGCAAAGATATCGTAAATGGGATCGCCCGCGTCTGCATCATTTGACGGAAGTTCGTTGAGATCCAGCTTCGCTTTAACGTCCGAGAAACCAACGCCTGACGAATCGATCCCACTGAGGAACTGGTAAAAATCGTCTCCCAACTCAGTATCAACGTCAACCGCTGGCACTTCGACCATCTCATCTTCAACAACCGGTTCAAATCCCAGCTCTGATGTCATATCTTTCGGAGCCGGCTCAAGCGGCGCGGTTTTGGGCTCACGAGGCCCAACCCCAAATTCGTGGATACTATTATTAGCGAAATTCGTCTCTGGCTCATTTCCAGGCAGAAGGATCGGCTTGAGAGGCTCGGTAATTTCCAGTTCATCCATCGAAATCGATGGTTCTTCTTCTGAAATCTGGAGTTCGTCGATCGAAACAGCCAACTCATCGTGTGTCAACGGCTCTAGCACTTCGCTCGTTTCCTCCACCAAAGGCTTAACAGTCTCATCAGGTTCTTGAATGACGTCGTTAAGCGGGGCGACCGCCTCGCCAATTGGAGCAGGAATTTCCGTGGCGGATTCCGGCGCCAGTTCCTCCTCAGCCACCAATGGCGCCGGAGTCAAAGCATTGATCGGTTCAATAGCCTCAACGGGGTCCTCCAAGCCTGAGAAATCCGGCGACTCGTTGCTTTCTTCTTGATTCTCAGCAAGACCCTTATTGGAGGTATGCGTCGGGAAGATGAAGTCACCAGGACTGCACTGCCCCATCACGTCACCGGGCATCGGCAACACCAACTTAGTTGGCTCAATTTCTTCCTCGGGAGTCAAAGTTTCGGCCACATTGTTGCCTTGTCCCGCCAATGAAGTATCGAGGCGGGGAAGCTCACCCGGTAGCGAGGTATCCGCCTCACGAACAGGTAGTAGACTGCTCGGCCGCGGATTGATTTTAATGGGTTGCGTTTTAGCAACCGCTGGTGGCTCTTCGGTAACATGCTCCGGCGGAATCGGAGTAATCATGTCGTGCTGATTCGCTGCTGAAAGGTTTTCAGGAATAACGGGAGCAGGGGGAGCAACCATGCCACCGGTAAATACCGGAGCTTTCGGGGGTTGAGGAACCGGGACTGAAGCCGTTGTTTTGGCATCAATCGCGTTTACTCGAGGTGCCAGCGGCTCGGGAAGAACCATACTCTGTGAAGGATCATGAGCGATGACTGACTCAGGCTCAGGAGCGGTAATCAATTTTGACTCCACGCTAATTTCTTCAGTGAAGTTTTCGAAATCCGTAGGCGCCATTATCTTCACCCCGCACTTGGGACAAGGAGCAGTCACACCGGCAAGATGAGTCGGTACGCGGAGCTTTGCGTGGCAGTTCGGACAGGTGAATTTTATCTTTTTCACTTTGTTATGCCTCTTGAGGGTTCAACACACAAGTGGGCTCCGCTGCCGCCTGTTCGCGGTGAAACAAACTTGCGGCCGAGTAAGGCGATTAGACACAATTGAGAGGTGAAACGGGAAAAGCCCTATAGGCTACGTTGTAATCTTATCATTGAACCTCAAATTTGCAAATTTTTGTTAAGAATCTTTTAAAATAAGGGGTTAATTACTCTCAATTTTGCGAAAATACCACTGGAACACTGCAAGAATTATAAAATTGCCTATCGGCGGCCAAAATTAAGCTTCTAGACGACACGGAACCAGAATCGCATCACTCATTCCATGGAGAATCTTCTTATCGCTCGGACAAATAGTGGCCAGAACGCCTCCGAGGCGCACCTCCCAATCTCGAGCGCCGACAAAGTAATAGGGGCATAGCCGGACCCGGCCCTCCATCACTTCAATTTCACCCGTCTCCGGATTCAACCACGGGTGCTCGACCAATCGCCCATTGTGGAACCGCTGGAGGACAAATGGAGCCGCATCGAAGTTCGCCAGCGCCTCATCGACGGCTTCACCCCACTCCACCTGGGAAGCGTCGCTCCCGATCGTGACGCTCCGACTGCCCCAGGCGCGCTCGTTGAATCCGCTCAGCTTGAGAACCAGATCGCGCTCGGCTTGAGAAAACTGCTTCATCTCCGAAAAGTGCTGAATGCCCAAACCGGGGATAACGGCGTGATGAGGAACTTCCGCAGGGTCAACAATCCAACTCATCGGAAAGATCTCTCGCAGTCGGCGCCAGTTCCCGTCACGCAATTCGCGGCGCCAGACTTCCTTCAGCGGGTGAGACCAGAAAAGCGCCGACCACATTTTCTCCTCAAGCCATGGCTTAAACGGACTGGTAACATCGATAGCGCCAGCAGCAGCAGCCTCACCTGCAGCTGCGCCACCGCGAACATTAGGAAGATCGAAGAGCTCAAAAAAGCGATACACGTCCCGACTTCCCGGTTTGTAAGTCTCCGCATCTGCTACCTGGAAATCCCCTTCCAAACGTTCCGAAAACCATTCCATTTCAGGCCGGTAATTGCCTGCTTCTTCCGACACCAGAATATCAGCGGCATCCTTTTTAAAAATGGAGGAAAAACCCGAAAACATTCCGTCGGCTCCTCCTACGATCTCTGCTTGGGGAGTGATCGTAGAGTAGGCTTGACTCAGCCATGCGGTGAGACCAATACCCCCGGGGACAGAATCAAGTTCGCTGGCAGTGAATCCGTTTTCGATTAAGATGAGGTCCGGCCGAATCACACGGGGAACAGCTTCTGCCACCGGTGACCCCAGGCTCATCTCCAACAACGACTCCGGCTTGCCTCGATTAAGGTACTCCGCGATCCACCCCGGCAGTGAACCTTTCCGGCTTCGCCGATAAATTAAGTCTGCAGCCTGCTGAAATTTGAGCAGAATCGGCCCCAGTCGCACGAGGGTTTTGACCTCCCTTTTCGAAAGCGGAAATGCCTCAGGAGAAATCCGCCATGACTTTTCTGCAAATAGTCCGCCCTCAGGTAAGGAATCGCGGACTAGTCCGGCTCTTTCGATCGGATTCGCATGAGAAGAAATGGAAGGTTGGGGAATCATCCCTGTAATAGCCGCAGCGCAGTTCTCAACATTTCATCGGGCTGCACCATTTCTGCAGGAAGCTTGTCGATTACCTTCTGGGCTTCCGTTTGCTTGAACCCCAGGGAGATAAGTGCGAGAAGCACGTCATTCTTGGCCGCTGCATCCGGAGATAGCGAAGTCCCTGCTGCCTGGTTTTCCCAAGCTTCCTTAACCCCGACTTTGTCGCTTAGCTCGAGAACAATTCGTTCCGCCGTCTTTTTACCCAGTCCCTTGACCTTGGCAATCGTGGTGATGTCACCGGATACCACCGCCTGCTTGAAGTCGGGGGTCGATAATCCACTTAGAACTGACATGGCGACCTTGGGCCCGACCCCGGTTACCCGGTTAATCAGGAGACGAAATACATCACGGGATTCTTCATCTGCGAAACCATAGAGCGTCTGCTCCTGCTCACGAATGTGATGATGCGTCAGCACCTTGGTCTCTTCACCCATATTGCCAAAGTCCCCCTCCCCAATGAAAGGCACCACGACTTCGTATCCGACACCGCCGGCATTTATGACCAGGCGACCGGGCCAGCTTTCTTCGAGCGTTCCTTGTAGAAATGTAATCATCGGCGATAATTTCTTTCAAACCAACCTATTCCCGTGCGGATGGCAACCGGATTTCAATTTCTTCGACCTTCCTCTATTTTGGCGATTTTCGCGACTGCCCTGTTGACTCACACCGGGCGGGCCCAGGAAGACGCTCCAGCCAAGCGTGTCGGAATCATCTTTGAGGGCACATTCGAAAAACACGTCAACTCCAAGAAACCGGCCGACAGTGAGCTGACCCAGATGGTTCCCTATTATGAATGGGATTACGGCGTGCGGGCTTTTGATGAAAGTTACTGGACCAAGAATCGATTCACCTGGGAGCGAATCACTGCTATCGCTGAGCGCCTCGGCGACGATCTCATGGAGGTCATTGAACCGATGGCTGTCCGGGATGATCGGGGTGTTATCAAATACGCTTACATCAAAGACAAAGACCCTTTCCTCACCAGCATCATTCTCTCGAAGAAGCTGGTCGAAAAGTTCCGCGACTCGATGGGCGATTCCCTGCACGTCATGCTGATCGACCGACACATCGTCTACGTTTTCCCAGCCACCGGAATGCCGATTGCCGACTATGGACCAGCTCTCGTCGATGAATACCGCAAGGCCAGACTGCCAGTCAGCCTTGAAGTGTTTCTCGTCGACGATTATGGCTTTCGGGTAATCGGTGAGCTGGAGCGGTAATCAGGATTACTCCCAAGCCTCGAGCACGTTGCGGTCTTCGACCGTCCACCAATTGCGGATTTCCGTCGCGAGTTGCTTGACGACGCCAGGGTTACCGGAAGCCAGGTTGGTATTTTCGTGAGGATCTTCAAGAAGGTTGAAAAGCTGAGGGCGCTTCTCAGTTCGAGGGTGCGTACTGGCATAGCGATTAACCTTACCATCGTAGGTGAGAAGAAGCTTCCACTGGCCCCTCACAATCCACCGGTAAATCAGTGAATCTTCGGGACGGTCCACGTTAGCGATGTCATGAGCAAATGTCTCACCCAGCACCTCCTCGCGAGGAGTCGGCTTTCCACTCTTCAGAATCGGCATCAGATTCATACCGGGAAGTCCCTCGGGAGCTTCAATTCCGGCTGCGGCCAGCATTGTGGGAACGATATCAATACTGGAAGCCAACTGGTCACCACGATCACCAGGCTCGATGACTCCCGGCCAGCAGTACATCGTCGGCTGTCGAGTGCCTCCTTCATTTGCTGACTGCTTGGAGCGCGGGGCATACTTTCCACTGTCGACGCTTTGTATCCAACCATTGTCACAGATATAAACGAACATCGTGTTTTCAGAGAGACCTTTCTCATCAATGAAGTCAATCAACTGCCCGCATGTGATATCGAACCACTCGCACATGGCGTAGTAGCGAGCCACGAAGTCGGAGTCCACTTTAGCGCGATACTTTTTGAAAAGTTCCTCGGGCGGATTGTGAGGTGTGTGAGGAAGGAACGGCGCATACCAGAGGTAGAATGGTTTCTCCCCCTCCATGGCATGCTCAACAAAGTCGAAGATCGGCTCCATGCCTTTGCGACCAATCTTTAGGCCATCATCTCCGTGGCGACCGCCCGGCTCAGGGAATCCTCGGGTCATTCCGTGAGTAAAACCGCCACGGGAGTAGTTTCCCTCCCACCACTTTCCCGACTGATGAGTCAGGTAGCCAGCTTCGGAAAGCAGGCGCATAATGGTCGGCACGCGGTCCACATTAGAGATCAATTTTTCACGAAGAGCATCATATTCGGGCCCGGATTTCTTGCCGCCGGTCAATTCCGGAGACGGATCGTTGCCGCTAATCATATGCTGATGGGTGTAGAGCCCAGTCGCCAGAGTCATAAGCGACGGACGGCACAGCGCCGTGGGTACGTAGCCTCGACGAAAAACGGAGCTGCGCTCAGACAGCTTATCGAGATGAGGGGTTTCGATATGTTCGTGCCCCATGAAGCTGTAGTCGGTCCACGCCTGATCGTCGGACAGGATCAACACAATGTTGGGACGTTCATCAGCGCCGGAGGCAATACCGGCAACCAGCAGCAGACTTAGGAAGGGGATTGTAAAACGCATGAAAGCAGCAAACAACGCACTCCCTTGATGTGTCAAACCGAGCCGGACCGCAATGATGGTGCTTTGTGTCTGCTCATGACGATACTGTGACCAATCCTGCAATTTGGCACCCATTCCTAACTTGACCTTTCGCCTGCTTCCCCCAACGTTAATGCAAGTCTATTGCAAAACTTGCTCCATGAAAGCCACACTCCCCATTCTCCTCCTAGCCTTGGCCTGCTCTCTCGGATTCGGCAGCGCCGTTAATTCGTTCGCAGACGAAAAGCCTGTGATTTATGTTCCAGTCCCTCCCTACGCTGGGCTCGTCGAATCCCTGGTCGGAGATCTGGCGGAGGTGAGATCGATCGCATCGGAAAATGACGACCCTCACATTTTCTCCCCGACTCCAAAGGAACTCGCCAAGCTTTCGGTTGGAACCGTTTACTTTGCTGCAGATCTTCCTTTTGAAGAGACACTTGTCACCAAGCTCAACGAGAGCAAAACCAAAGTGAAGATCGTCAGCCTTGTCGAAGGCCTGGAGCGCCGCTACTTCGGTGAGGGTGAACACGATTGTGAGCATGGGCACGACCACGACGATCATGCGGAACACGACCATGCGGAACACGACCATGCGGAACACGACCATGCGGAACACGACCATGCGGAACACGACCATGCGGAGCACGACCATGGGCACCATGAACATGACCACGGCGACGGAGAACTTGACCCGCATGTCTGGCTTTCCCCCGCGCACCTGGTTGAGCAGATCCGCACCATCCAGGCTGAAGTTGATCCGCTTTTCGAAACCGAAGAAGCCAAATCAACGATCCAGGAAAATTCCCGTCAGCTCGTCCAACAGCTTCGAGACACCGATCGCGAACTCGCTGAGAAACTCGCTCCTTTCCGCGATCAGTCGTTCTATGTTTACCACGGAGCCTTTGGATATTTCGCCGACGCTTACGGCCTGAAGCAAGTCCCGGTGGAACTTAGCGGCAGAACCCCTGAGCCCCGTCAAATCGCTTCCATGATAGACAAGGCTAAAGAGGAGGGCGTTTCTGTCATCTTTGTGCAGCCGCAATTTGATCAAAACAGTGCCAAGGCAATCGCGGAATCCATTGGAGGGAACGTGGTGCCCATCGATCCACTGGAAAGGGACATCATCGCCAACCTGAAGCACATTGCCGGCGAAATAGCTGCTTCTAAGTCCAACTCTTAAGGCCATCGGCACAGACCTGAGATTTCCTCAAAGGTTCCTGCCTAACTGTCGATATTGTGGCAAATATCCATAAACATAATTTCAGATAGGAACCCTCGAGGCGCCATTCTTTCGGCCACGATCTGCGAGTCTCTCCCCAACCACTAAGTAACTGACGATTCCGACTCAAGCAGATCATCTCTTACATCGTAGCAACGCGGTAAAGTTCACTGACCACAGCAAATTCAGCTTCACAATTCAAGGGATTGAACAATCAGGCCGCCATCAACCCTTGATGTCCATCGAGGACTCAGGAATCGGGATCGATCCGGAAGAGGGCAAAGCCCTTTTCTCCCGTTTTCGCCAAATCGATTCCGCCGTCGAGCGCGAAAACCCAGTGGCCCTGACGGCCTGACAACACTCCCGCGAGGCAAGCCACTATAATCTTCGATTGTCGCTACATTTGGCTGGCGTTTTTTGACGTTTTCGCGAGGATGAAACCGGCATGGAACCCGATATTCGAATCATCAGCGGAACAGCGCATCCCGAGCTTGCAGAAGAGATTTGTGAGTATCTCGGAGTAGGTAAAGCTGACACCACAGTTACCCAATTCCCGGACGGAGAAACCTTCGTCAAAATTAACGAGAACATCCGGAACCGAGATGTCTTCATCGTGCAACCGACGTGCCCGCCAACCAATGAGAGTCTCATGGAACTGCTCATTATGGTTGATGCAGCGAAGCGCGCCAGCGCCTCACGAATTACTGCCGTAATTCCGTTTTTTGGATATGCCCGCCAGGACCGGAAAGACCAACCTCGTGTTCCCATTACCGCCAAGCTTGTCGCAAACCTGCTCACAGCAGCAGGTGTCGACCGAATTTTAACGATGGATCTTCACGCGGGTCAGATTCAAGGCTTCTTTGATATCCCGGTCGATCACCTCTACGCCAAGCCGGTCCTGATTCGCTACATGCGGGAAAAAGGGCTGACGGACAATATCGTTGTGGTTTCCCCTGATGTTGGCGGCATGAAAATGGCCCATTCCTACTCCAAGGCTCTTGAATGCCCCCTTGCCATCGTGGCAAAAAACCGAGTCAGCGCGACCGAAGTCGAGGCCATCAGCCTGATTGGCGAAGTGGAAGGATGTAACGTCCTCCTTGTCGATGATATTTCCGAGACAGCAGGTACACTTACCTCAGCCGCCAAATTGCTTCAGAGTCATGGCGCCAAACGCATATTTGCCGGCGTTTCGCACGCTGTCCTGAATGATCAAGGCAAGCAACGAATTGCCGAATCAGATATCGAAGAACTCATTTCCACGAACAGCACCCCTTATGCTGTCGGGGAGAAAGTCACCATGGTCACCGTGGCCGAACTTTTAGGCGAAGCGATCCGCCGAATTCATTCTTCAGAGTCAGTCACATCTCTCTTTGACATCTCTTAGAGTGTAACGTAGATTTCGCGCCCCCCGGGGGGGGACTGGAAAAAATCAACGAACTGATCCAAAACAGACTGATATCATGGCTAAACAAGAAACTCTTCAGGCCGAAAAACGCGAAGTAAAAGGAACAAGTGCCTCCAAGCGTCTTCGCCGCGAAGGAACCGTGCCCGCTGTCATTTACGGCTCCAGCCAGCGCGAATACATGATTCAGCTCAACTCCAAAGAGTTCGGCGATCTTGTCCGCCGCCAGAGTAGTCAGAACTTCATTGTGACTCTTGAAATCGAAGGTGCCCAGGAGAAGTCCAAGATGGCGATCGTCCAGGATGTTCAAAAAGACCCCCTCACCGGCAACCTAATCCACGTCGATTTCCGCGCTGTCAGCGAAAATGAGACCATTCACGGTGTCGTTCCGATCGAACTCATCGGTGAGCCTGCCGGCGTTAAAGGCGGCGGTCTCATGGAGCAGCTCGTGCGTGACATCGAGGTGCACTGCCGCCCAACCGATCTTCCCGATTTTATCACCAACGACGTCAGTGACCTCGACATTGGCGATTCTCTTAAAGTGAGCGAGCTCAACCTCCCCGATGGTGTTACAACCAAGATGGACGGTGAGGTTCTTGTCGCCCTTGTTGCCCAGACCCGTGCCGCGGTTTCCGAAGGTGGCCAAGGTGAAGGTGGTGAAGGCGAGGCCACCGAAGGCGAAGCTGCTGCCGAAGGTGGAGTTGGCGAAGAAGCAGCCAGCGAGTAATCGACCCGACTGCATTACTGCTATAATTTGAGAAGCCTCGGGGTAACCCCGAGGCTTTTTTCTGCCATGAATTCACCGCTAGTATCTGTTGTCATGCCCCTGAGAAATGCGGAAGCAACTGTGGCGGAAGCCGTCGCCAGCCTGCGACAGCAGACCTGGCTAAACCTCGAGATTATCATGGTAGATCACGCTTCGGAGGACGATTCCCCGGTCATTCTCGAGGAAATGGCCGCAAGAGACGAAAGGATCCGCTGTTTCCGCCATGACGGGACCTTTGTGGAAGCCGCCAATCTGGCCTGGCAGTCAGCCCAAGGTGACCTCATCGCCCGGATGGACAGTGATGACGTCGCCCATGCCGAACGAATCGAAAAGCAGGTTCGGATGATGGACGCAAATCCTGGGCTTTCCGCTTGTGGCACCCTCGTCAACATCGTCAAACGAGGAGGAAACGGATCCAGCCTCCCCCCTGATGGCGGCTACAAGCGTTACGAGGACTGGGTGAATTCCGTGGTCACCCACGAGGAAATTTTCGTGCAGCGCTTTGTCGACAGCCCCGTGCCTAACCCAACCGCCATGGTGAGGCGCTCTGTGATAGAATCACTCGGCGGATATCAGGATCCGGTCTGGGCAGAGGACTATGATTTCTGGCTCAGGCTCCTCGAGGACGGTTATCGTATCGCCAAGGTTAACGAGAAGCTCTTGGACTGGTATGACAGTGACTCCCGGGCGACCCGAAACCTGAGCCGCTACGATTTGTCGCGTTTCCAGGCCGCCAAAGCCCATTTTCTCAAACGCATACCGGCGGTGGTTCAACTCGGTGTCGTTATTTGCGGCGCCGGTCCTGTTGGCAAAGAAATGGCGCGTCTGCTCCGGGCCGCGGGACTCACCATTCACGCCTTCTTCGAAGTCAACGAACGCCAGATTGGAAATCGTATCTCCGGCATTCCGGTTCTAGAATCCGCAGCGTTGCCAAACTTTGTCGGCCATGCCGTCGCTATAGGAGCCGTAGGACAGGAGGGCGCCCGCGACCGAATCCGCGAACTGGTCTCAAATTACTCTTTTACAGAAGGAAAAGACTTTTTCTGCGTCGCATAATGATGACTTTGAGGTACTTTCTCGCCCTTTTATGCGCCGAAGAACACGATTTCGCCCCTGCATTGATCTTCACCATGGAAAAGTGAAGCAAATTGTTGGTGGCACTTTAGATTCTTCCTCCGAAGAACTGAAAACCAATTTCACCAGCGACCAGAGCCCGGCCTGGTTTGCTTCGAAATTCGCCGAGGATAAACTCACCGGTGGTCATATCATCAAGCTCGGTCCCGGCAACGACGAATCGGCCCGCGCTGCGCTTGCCGCCTACCCTGGTGGCCTCCAGCTAGGCGGCGGGATTACGAATGAAAATGCAGCCGAATGGCTCGAGGCCGGAGCCTCTCATCTCATTGCCACTTCATTCCTCTTCGATGAGAGCGCCAGATTCCGGGAAGACCGCCTTGAGGCTCTTTTAGCTGAAACCGGCCCTGACCGCCTCGTCATTGACCTGAGCTGTCGGCGCATAAACGACGGCTGGGTCGTGGTGATGAATCGCTGGCAAACAATCACCAATATGCCGGTGACCCTGGAAACCCTCGATCAACTCGCAGCCTCCTGTGATGAATTCCTTATCCACGCCGCAGATGTTGAAGGAAAGTGCGAAGGAATAGATGAAGAGCTCGTCGCCCTGCTCGGAAAATCGGGCAGGAAACCTGTCACCTATGCCGGAGGAGCTTCCTCCCTCGAAGACCTGGAGCGAGTCGACCAAATCAGCGACGGAGCGGTCGACCTCACCATTGGTAGCGCCCTCGACATTTTTGGCGGTGATGGCGTAAACTACTCCGATTGCGTGATCTTCAACCAGTTGCCTGTAAGCCTTTGATTCATTTCATTTCCCATCAAACAAACATCCTCCTCCTGTATCGATCTCATATTATGATCCCCCGAATCCCCACCTGCCTGTTTGCCGTCATTACAGCACTGGTTGCACTGCCCGTCCTGGCCCAGAACGACCCGATTCCACTCCCCCAAGAAGATAGCGACATCCAACCCGACTCCGCTGTAACCTGGGGCGTTCTCGATAATGGACTTCGCTACGCCATTCTTCCGAATGCCGAGCCACCGAACCGGGTCAGCATGCGACTCTACGTCGATGCCGGCTCGCTCATGGAAAACGACGATCAGCAGGGACTGGCTCACTTTCTCGAGCACATGGCCTTCAATGGAACTACCAACTTCCCAGCTGGAGAGATGGTCGAGTATTTCCAGCGCCTCGGAATGGGGTTCGGGAACCACACCAACGCGCACACTTCATTTAACGAAACTGTCTACAAGCTGGAGCTTCCTAACACCGAGGCAGAGATGATCGATGAAGGTATGGGCCTACTTCGCGATTATGCGGACGGCATGCTGCTCCTTCCGGATGAAATTGAAGATGAGCGAGGCATCATCCTCAGTGAGAAACGAACTCGTGACTCCGTCAGCTGGCGCACCTTCGTTGAGCAGATCAAGTTTGCGCTTCCGGAACATCGAGTCAGCATCCGCCTTCCTATCGGCACGGAAGAAGTTATTATGTACGCTCCCCGCGAGCGCTTCGTCGAGTTCTACGAGAATTGGTACACGGCCAACCGCATGGCGATCATTGTGGTCGGAGACATCGACGCCGCGGAAACCGAAAAAGTCATTCGTGAGCATTTCGAGTCAATGGAAGCACGCGAAAAACGTGCAGATCCAAAAATGGGGAACATTGCCAAGCGCGAATTCGACGTTCACTATCATTACGAAAACGAAGCCGGTGAGACCTCCGTATCGATCGAAGCACTCAAAACGCGAATCTCACCGCCGGACAACAGACAACGTCGGCTCAAAGACCTCCAGCGCATGGTGGCTGCCCGCATGATCAATCGCCGGCTCGAACGTCTCGCCAAGGAAGAAGATTCCCCTATCAGTTCCGCGACAATGCATGCGGGAGACTTTTACGACCTTGGCTTTGCTCTCTATTCCTCCATCGACGCCGATTGCAAACCAGAGGACTGGAAAGAAGCGCTTACCTTGATCGAGCAGGAACTGCGTCGTGCCCTCGAGCACGGATTCACTGATACCGAGCTCGCCGAGACCAAAGCCGTGATTGGTCGTCTCTACGAGAAAGCCGCCAAGCAGATGGGAACCCGAAAGTCGCGGGACCTCGCCAACGAGATTGGACGCCGAATCGGATCACGCCAAATCTTCACCAGCCCGGCTGATGATCTCCCCCGAGTCAAGGAGGCCCTCGATTCAACCACTACGGTATCTACCCGTGACTCTCTGCGCGAGCTTTGGGGGAATGCCGAAGACACCCTGCTCATGCTCTCAGGCAATGCCGAAATCGAAGATGCTGTCGCCGCAATTCGAGGGGTCTATGAAGATAGCGGTCAAGTTGCCGTGGCGGCACCCGAAGAGAAGGAAATCTCAGCGTTCGCCTACAGCGAGCTTCCAGATGCCGGCGAAATCGCCGAACGCACCGATATCGAGGACATTGCCGTCACCCAGATCAAATTCGCCAATAACGTGCGCGCCAATTTCAAGGTTACTGATTTTGAAGACGAAACAGTTTACGTGAAAGCCCGCATCGGTTCCGGACGCATCACTGAACCCAGCCCCGGCCTCAGCTTCTTTGCCTCCAGCGTTTTCAACAAGGGTGGCCTCGAGGCTCACAGCCACGACGAACTGAAACAGATTTTTGCGGGAGAGTCGGTGAGTTCCGCTTTCGGAATCGAAGACGATGCCTTCACCCTTTCCGGCCAGACCACCCCGAAGGACCTTGGAGCTCAACTCACCCTCATGCGCGCCTACCTGACTGACGCAGGCTTTCGCGAGGAAGCTGCGCTGGAATTCCGGAAAGCGCTCGACTACATCTACCAGCAGCTCAATCACACTCCGGGCGGATTTGCCCAGAACGAAGTGGCAAAGTACCTTCATTCGGGGGACAATCGGTTTGGTTTTCCCGCCAGGGAGACCCTCGAAGCGCTGACGACTTCGCAGGCGAGAGCGTGGCTGACCCCCGAACTCGAATCCGCCTACCTCGAAATCTCCGTTGTTGGCAGCTTCGATCTCGACGAAGCCATCAATCTGGTGGCTTCCACCTTCGGCAATCTGCCCGAGCGGAACGCAAAAAAAGCAGACTATTCAGAAGAGCGTCTGGTTTCCTTCCCCGAAGCTGGTTCGAAAGTGTTTACGTTCGAGTCGGAAATCCCGAAAGCGATGGCCGTTATCCACTGGCCAACCACCGACATCTACGAAATCGAGAAAACCCGTCGTCTCAGCATGCTTTCAGCCATCATGGATGACCGGCTCCGAGTTAAAGTGCGCGAGGAACTTGGCGATGCTTACAGCCCTTTTGCTCACAACCTTCCGAGTGATACTTGGACGGACTACGGATACCTCTTCGCCTCCGTAACAGTGGCTCCCGATCAGGCCGAAGCCGTGACTCAGGTAGTGGCTCAGATTGCAGACGATCTCGCAACAGGTGAGGATATTACCGATGACGAATTGGACCGGGCCAAGAAACCGCAGGTCACCTCCATCGAAGAAATGCGCCGAACCAATCGCTACTGGATGGGTAGTGTCCTTGAATCCAGCCAGGAATACCCTGAGCGACTCGACTGGTCCCGATCATTCGTCGACGACTACAAGAACATCACGGTCGAGGAAATGAATGCCCTGGCCAAGGAGTTTCTCAGCTCTGAGTCGATGGTAGCGGTTGTGATCAAGCCGGAAGCTTAACTGGTTCTGGCTCACCATTCTCAAGGCTTTTTCTTTCAAGTCGAATCGCGACTTGTGAGAAAACAGTTGCTGAATTCATATAGCAGATAAGATCGCTATTCTTCCCGCTTCGCTAGTTCCCAGTCAGCAGCAGCCATAATCTGGACCAATTCCTTGAACGTCACTTCTGGCTTCCACCCGAGAATACGCTCAGCTTTTGCCGGGTCACCTAGCAACTGCTCGACTTCTGCAGGTCGAAAGTAATCAGGAGAGACCTCGATCAATGTCTTTCCAGATGCGATGCAGATTCCTTTTTCCTCGACACCTTCACCCTCAAACTTAAGCGCGATCCCTACGGCATCGAAGGCATGCTCACAAAACTCACGCACTGTATGCATTTCACCGGTCGCACAGACGTAATCTCCAGGCTCTTCCTGCTGGAGAATCCGCCACATCATTTCGGTATATTCGGGGGCATAGCCCCAGTCCCGCTGGGCACCGAGGTTCCCCAGCAAAAGTCTCTCCTGAAGTCCCTCCCTGATCCGCCCCGCTGCGCGCGTGATTTTACGGGTCACAAAAGTTTCCCCCCGGCGGGGTGACTCATGATTAAAGAGAATTCCATTGGAAGCGTGGAGTCCGTATGACTCGCGATAGTTCACTACGATCCAATACCCATAAAGCTTTGCGACCCCATAGGGAGACCGGGGATAAAACGGTGTTGTCTCAGACTGGGGCACCTCCTGCACTGCTCCATACAACTCACTGGTGGAAGCCTGGTAAAAATGCACCCGCTGATCCAACCCAACCTCCTTGATCGCGTCCAGAAATCTCAGAGTCCCAATCGCGTCTACTTCCGCAGTGTATTCCGGAACTTCAAATGAGACCTTAACGTGACTCTGAGCCCCGAGGTTGTAAACCTCATCCGGATCAATCTTTTCAAGTAAACGGTTCAGATTGGAGGAATCCGTCAGGTCTCCGTAATGCAAATGAAACCGCCCCTCTTCTTTAAGAACTTTATCATTGTAGAGATGGTCGATGCGCGAGGTATTGAATGAGCTACTTCTTCGGATCATTCCGTGCACGCAGTAGCCCTTTTCGAGCAACTGCTCTGCCAAGTACGAACCGTCCTGCCCTGTGATACCTGTGACTAGTGCTTTCTTCATATCTTCAACTATATCCCGTTTTCCAAAAAATCTTGGTAAGCGAGTTTCAACCCTTCTTCGAGAGAAGTCGCAGCGTCCCATCCAAGCGATTGAATCAGGCTCGAATCCATCAACTTTCGCGGAGTGCCATCAGGCTTGGATGGATCAGTCAAAATCTTGCCATCGAAACCGACTGTCTCTGCGATCAGCTTCGCCAGTTTCCAAATAGAAACATCTGATCCAACTCCGATATTAACCAGCGAGGGAGGATCATCCAACCCCATCAAGTGAAGACATCCATCGGCAAGATCATCCGCAAAAAGAAATTCACGAAGAGGCGAGCCAGTTCCCCAGATAGTCACACTGCTAGCTTCGGCTTCTACCGACTCGTGAAATCTTCGAATAAGGCCCGGGATGACGTGAGAATTCTTGGGATGATAGTTGTCGCCAATTCCATAGAGATTACATGGCATCGCCGAATGGAAGAGACAGCCGTGTTGTTGGCGATAAAATTCACAAAGCTTAAGCCCGGCGATTTTGGCAATCGCGTATGCTTCATTTGTAGGCTCAAGAGGTGAAGTCAGGAGATACTCCTCCTTAATGGGCTGCTCCGCCATCTTGGGATAAATACATGAACTACCCAAAAAAAGAACCCGCTCTACTTTATTCTGGTATGCCGCATGAATCAGGTTTGAAGCGATCATCAAGTTGTCGTAGAGGAATTCAGCAGGATAAGTGCTGTTCGCAATAATGCCGCCCACTTTCGCCGCTGCGACCACCATGCAGTCAGGCCTTTGCTCTGCAACAAATTCAGATGCCGCGGATTGATCCCTGAGATCAAGTTTGCCACTTCCCGCAGTTACAATATTCTCGCATCCCCTTCGCCTCAGAGCCCTGACAAGGGCACCTCCCACCATTCCGCGATGCCCGGCTATATAATACTTTTTGTCTGAGGCTAACATTTGACTTCTAAATTCTCTTTAACGCTTTAACCATCTCGTAATCATGGGGATGATGCTTCCGCCTCACTTGTAATATTTTAGCATCGCAGCTACTCGGATTCTTACTTCGGTGGCGTCTTCGGTATCGGTCAACGATTCGTCGATCAAGCCCATCATCTCAGACAGGTGCCCCTTTCCATTCCGCAACCGAGGTTCGAGGCGATTCTCAAAAAGTGATTAGTGATACGGGAAACCTGGAGGTCCGCCCGATAATGTTCCCGTCGGTCCCCTTCGAGGGAATGCGAAGTTACTGCGCCAAGATCTTTCAAAAGAGAAAGCCCCTGGCTGAGACTACCCTTACTGATCCCTAATCGCGCCTGGATAGAATCCATGGGGAGCGCCTCAGGAAAGACAAAGAGCAGCCCATAAATCTGGCCGATCGACTTCGGCAGGCCAAACATCTGAACAAAAGGAACAAAATAGTCGATCGGCTCCTCCTCGAGGCGAGTCAGCTCAATCGCACTTTCGTTCGTTGTTGTCCCCATAACTATTGGACGCCCATTTCCGCCACTTATATTCCCCGGCCAATTGTCGGTCCGGAGCCCCCCCAACCAGTTCGAAGATGAAAAGTAACCGTGCACAAATGGAGGCCCGTAAACAGTAAAAGGGCTTTTAAAGTTTGTTCAATCAAAAGTGCACAATACCTCTGCGCCCCGGAAATCAGTGGTTCCAAAGGACTAGAGCCTAGAAATCGCGGCCCCGAGACGCTCCTGATCTTCCCAACTCACATAGGGGCTCATCGGCAGGCTCAAGCCGAGAGAAGCGATTTTCTCGGTCATCGGAAAATCCCCTTCCCGATGGCCGAGATTAGAGAAGACGGGCTGAAGATGCAATGGGACGGAATAGTACTTCACGGAAGGTATCTCAGCTTGCGACAAAACTGCCTGAATTTGATCCCGGTTTTCGCTCAAGATAGTGTATTGAGCATAGACCGAGGTGTTGCCCTCAGCTACCTTCGGCAGCTCAACCCCGGCGTTAGCGAGGACTTCAGAGTAGCGCTCGGCGACTCGTTGGCGCATGACGATCTCTTCGTCAAAAATCGCCATTTTCGCTATCACGACGGCAGCTTGGATCGAATCAAGTCGACCGTTAATTCCAAGCACAGGATGATGATCCCTTTTTTCCTGGCCGTGCAGTCGGATCCACCGCATCCGCTCTGCCAGTTCATCATCGTCAGTAAAGATGGCGCCACCGTCACCATAGCCGCCCAAAGGCTTCGACGGAAAAAACGAAGTGCTGCCGATCGTAGCAAGCCCTCCGGAACGTTTCCCGTGATGAGTCGCACCAAAACTCTGTGCTGCATCTTCAATAACGGGGATATCGCCCATCTCTTTTGCGATGCGGTTTATCGCTGCCATATCGCTGGTTTGCCCATAGATACCGACTGGCATGATCGCCTTTGTTTTTTCCGTTATAGAAGCTCTAACAAGCTCGGGATCCATGTTCCAGATGACCGGGTCGATATCCACAAATACCGGAGTCGCTCCAACCAACCCGATCACTTCAGCGGTTGAGATCCAGGTGTAGGGCACCGTTATCACCTCATCCCCAGGCCCTATCTCTAATGCCATCAGGGCCATAAGAAGAGAGTCAGTACCTGATGAGACTCCAATGACATGGCGAGAACCCACATAATCAGCCAGAAGACTCTCCAGCTCAACTAGTTCCGGCCCCATGATGTAGAGACCATGATCGAGGACAGCGGCAATCCGACGATCAATATCGTTACGAATCCGGGCCTGCTGGGCTTTCAAATCGATGAAGTCCATAAGTCTATCGACTTCCGTCATTCGGAAGCGCGGCGAAGGTAGGCGCATCCACTCAATGGCGCCAGCGAAATCGACTTGAGACACCTGCGGCAGACGAAGAGCGCCCGGCCTGCCCGAATACACGACCGCGCCCGTTTCGGCCCCCGACCAGTGGTTAGGTGAACAATCAACACCCAGCAATCCGGGATTTCAGCCCGTGCAATAACTGCAAACGCCTGCCCCGGCGGAAAAAACTCAAACCACTAGTTCGACTGCCAATTCGTGATATGGCGGGCCTGATCTTCCTCCGCAGTCGGGTCGGCATCCACAATCGACCACAGATCATAGGTCGGATTAAAAGTCTCCCTCTCTTCCGGGTCAATATTCGGCGGTTGCGCAAGGTAACGAAACTCGTTTCCGTAAGCATCCAGAACGACGAATTTTCCGTCCCCGGAAACACCCACACGAGGGTCCTTGGACTCCTGATTCTCTTTGAAGGAAAGCTTGGGAACATAGACTTTCTCATCTGTGTCAAAGTCGACTTCACCGTCTTCGTTCCAGTCGCCGGACAGGTGCTTGTAAAGCACTGATGCGCCTTCAATTCCAACGGTATCACGGTCTCCACCATTCGGCGGATTCTGCGGATAAATACCGTGATCCAACTGATATTTGGAAAGCCCATCCGCAAACTCCGCCATCATTCGCTCTACCCGCCCGCGATTAATCTTCGACTGGATGCCGGGCAAAGCCGCTATCAACAAGCCAGCCAGGATAACCATGATGGCAATCACGGTCATCAACTCAATCATGCTGAAGCCAGCCGCATGATGCTTCTTAGCAGAGATTTTCATAGTCATCATCGTAATAGGCGATGTTCTGCCATGTCAATACATTGTAAATATCGACACAACCTGTTGTTTGCTCTTTTTTCCACCACTAGCCTGCGGCGTTGTTCATCTCGGTGATGATCGTAATCATCGGCATGAATAGGGCCACGACAATCGTCCCGACGATGCCAGCTAGGAAAACGATCATAATCGGCTCAATCATGGAAGTCATCGCATCGACGGCGTTGTCGACCTCGTCATCATACACGTCAGCGATTTTCAGAAGCATATCCGGCAACTGACCGGTTTCTTCACCCACGTCGACCATACTGATCACCATGGGAGGGAAAATCTTACTCGCTTCGAGCGGCGCGACGACGGACTCACCTTCGCGAACCGCCTCATGGACCTTATCGATCGCTTCGGCTACCACGACATTACCGGCCGTATCGCGGGTAATATTGAGCGCCTGAAGAATTGGCACACCACTGGTCACCAAAGTTCCCAGTGTACGGGTGAATCGGGAAATCGCCCCTTTAAGCGCCACCGGACCGAACACGGGAACATAGAGTTTCCATCTATCGATGATGCGACGCCCTCCTTTGGTCATCGCGAATAGCTTCCAGCCTGCGTACAACACGCCGCCCCCAAGCACAACAATCAAGAGGTTGTCCTGGACAAATCGGCTAATCGCAATCACCACCTGAGTAATCTTGGGTAACGGCTTGTCGCCAAGCATTTCAGCAAAGATACGCTCGAAACGGGGAACGATCACCGCCATGAGGAAGATCAAGATCGCAATCGCAATCACGATCACAATGATCGGATAAACCATCGCTGAAACGATGCGGTTCTTGAGCTTCTGTGCCTTTTCTTGATACTCAGCAAGACGAATCAATACGAGTTCAAGCACACCACCCAGCTCACCGGCTTTCACCATGTTGACATAGAGCTTATCGAAAATTCGGGGGTGTTGACCCAGACTCTCCGAGAAAGTCGAACCACCCGCAACGGCATCAGCAAGGTGGTTGATCGTTCCGGCCATCACCTTGTTTTTCTCCTGCTTACCCAGCACTGAGAGTCCGCGGAGCAGCGGAAGGCCGGAGTCAACCAGGGTCGCCAACTGACGGGTGAAGATCATCAAAACCTTCCCCTTAATGCGACCACCGACACCGGTTCCTGCCTTTGCCTTTGCGCCTTTCTTCGCCCGACGCTTTGCTGTGCCTGACACTCCGCCCTTACCGGTCGGAGCTACCTGAGTCGGATAAAGCCCGCCCTTACGAAGCTGAGCAATGGCATCCGCCTCATTGCTTGCCGAGATCGATCCTGTCGTTTCTTCCCCCTTTGCATCCAGGGCAATGTATTCAAAGTTCGCCATATTTTTTCTAATGCAGTTTACGTTCGTGAAGTTCTCCTAATTCACCGTAGCGATTCACCCACCAAAGTGTCGATGGAAAACCGCCACGGCCAACGTCATCAGGTGTATTTCAGCACCTCTTCGATTGTCGTGATTCCTCCAAATATATTTCTCAGGCCATCTTCCCTGAGCGTCTTCATTCCAAGCTCCTGAGCTTTTTGTTTAAGCACCACCGTAGCAGCGCGCTGGGATACCAGCTCACGAATCGGATCCGTCATATCGAGAAGCTCAAACAAGCCCTGTCGTCCACGATAGCCCGTGTCGTTGCAGGCATCGCAGCCCTGGCCAGTGTAGAACTCACGGCCTCCTGTATCAGCTTCGGTCAATCCGAGTTGCGCAAGAACCGCTGCCGTCGGATTGTAAGCCACCTTGCAGTCTGGACAGATCCGTCTCAAGAGACGCTGTCCCAGCACACCTTCAAGCGTTGCCGCGACAAGGAAGGGCTCACAACCCATGTCAACAAGACGAGTCACCGCACCCGGAGCATCGTTAGTGTGGAGAGTGGAGAGTACAAGGTGTCCGGTAAGCGATGCTTGGATCGCAATCTGAGCCGTCTCAAGGTCACGCATCTCACCTACCAGAATTTTATCCGGGTCCTGACGCAAGAAAGCTCGCAGCACCCGCCCGAACGTTAGACCAATGTTCTCATTGACCGGTACTTGCATGATACCGTCCATGTCATATTCGACTGGATCCTCAGCCGTGAGCAATTTGGAGTCTTCCGTATTTATCCGTCGAAGACAGGCATACAAGGTTGTGGTCTTACCGGCCCCCGTTGGGCCCGTGCAAATAAAGATACCGTTTGGTTTATCAATCGTGTCCGTGACGTATTCGTAGACTTGAGGCTCAAGATTCAGTGTCTCCAAATCGAGATTAACATTAGATCGATCTAGAACACGCAACACGACACTCTCACCAAACGCAGTCGGAAGTGTCGATACCCGCATATCAACCGGCTTATCATTAATTTCCTTAGTGATTCGACCATCCTGGGGAAGACGAGTCTCAGCAATGTTCAATCCTGACATCACCTTGATCCGGGAGATAATTGCAGCCTTTAGGTGTTGAGGCGGCGGCGCCATTTCATAGAGCGCACCGTCGACGCGGTAACGAATCTTGAAGTCATCTTCAAAGGGCTCGAAGTGAATATCAGACGCTTTCTCTTTGATCGCCTGGTAGAGGACCAGGTCAACATAGCGAATGATGGGTGCCGAGTTGGATTCCTCTTCAAGATCTTCTTCGGAAAGAGCTGCCACCTCTGCACGAATCGCCGCAAGAGCATCGCTTTCACCGCCTCCGGGGCCGGCTTCACCGCCCTCTCCGGCACCACCAGCACCGCCACCGTAATAGAAACGCTCGATCAATTCCGATATCTGCTCCGCAGGAGCAACCGCCGGGATGATGGTTTGGTCGAGAGAGAAACCCAACTCCTCTAAATTCTGGGGGTCGAGCGGATTGGCGATCGCCACCTGAAGGCCTCCATCGAGAAACTGAATCGGGATTGCCTGATAAAGCTTAGCGGTTCCCGCAGGGACCGCCATCAACACCTGCTGAGCAGGCTCAAAATCACTGAGATCATAATACTCTCCGCCAATATCCTGAGCCACCAGCTGGAACAGCTGGTCACGCTGAATGATGCCCATTTGCTCCACCGCCTGGGTAATGTCCACCCCACTCTCGTGACCTGCAGTGATGTATTCGCTTCTCTGGGAGTCATCAATCAACCCCCGGGAAATCAAAAGATCGATTACACTTTCAACCGTCATATAAAAACTTCCGTTAAACGTTCTCCTATTGAGGAATTAATCCGCATCAGCCATGGTAACACGAATCACTTCAGAAGGTGTCGTAGTTCCCGCCAGCACCTTCCGCACACCATCCTCCCGGAGGGTTCGCATCCCTAGTTCCCTCGCGCGCTTGCGCAATTGAGAACTCGATTCATCTCCATTAATCAAGAGACGAACTTCTTCGGTAATATTAAAAATCTCAAAGAGCCCCATCCGTCCCTTGTGTCCAGTCATGCGGCACGTCCGACAGCCTGAGCCTTGCTTAATATCTGCCTTGTCCAACTGCTCCTGAGTCAGACGAAGAGCTCGAATATCTTTTTCGGTAATTTTCCCAGCCGTAATGCAGTCAGGACAAATCTTACGAATCAGGCGCTGTGCCATGATGGAGCGAACTGCACTCGCAATCAGGAATTTCTTAACGCCAATATCAGCCATACGAGCCACGGCCGAAGGCGCGTCATTCGTGTGAAGCGTACTGAATACCAAGTGCCCGGTGAGACTTGCGTTAATCGCAATGGAAGCAGTCTCAAGGTCGCGAATCTCACCAATCATGATGATGTTCGGGGCCTGTCGAAGGATGGATCGCAGCGCTGCCGCGAACGTCATCCCGATGTCTTCCTTCACTTGGACCTGGTTAATACCGGAAAGCAGGTATTCGACCGGATCCTCAACCGTGATGATTTTTCGGTCTGACTTGTTAATGGCATTCAAACAAGCGTAGAGAGTAGTCGTCTTACCGGAACCCGTAGGACCCGTCACCAGGATAATTCCGTCCGGCAGGCGAATCAGGTCGTTAAAGTTCTGCTCGTCATCGCTGAAGAATCCCAACTGCGGCAAACCGATCGAGAGAGAGCTGCGGTCTAGGATACGCATGACGATACTCTCGCCACAACTGGTCGGAACCGTAGAGACACGAAGGTCGAGATCACCACTGCCGAACTTCGCCTGAATTCGACCATCCTGCGGCACGCGCTTCTCAGCGATCGCCATGGTGCCGGTCATAATCTTGATTCGACTGACCACGGAGGGAAGCAATCGCAACGGGTGGCTCTGGACTTTGTGAAGAGCCCCGTCAATCCGGTAACGGATCCTCAATTCATTTTCAGTTGGCTCAATGTGGATATCAGAAGCCTTATTCTGATAAGCCTCCTGAAGAATCTGATACACCATTTTAATGATGGGTGCATCACCACCTTCACCCTCTCCACCTTCTGTCACCGCAATCGCTTCACCATCGAGTTTCTGAATCTGATCGGAATCGAGTTCCGACGCATAGAAATCCAGCTGACGCTGCTTGATCGCAGAATCCGAGGCCACCACAAACTCAGGCTCGACGGAAAGAATATGACGCGCAGAGTCAAGCGTATCGAAATCAAGAGGGTCAGTGACCGCGATCACCAGCGAACCATTCGACTCAGCGATGGGAACGATTTTGAAACGAAGCGCCTGCTCGCCAGAAATATGAGAGGCCACTGACGGATCGATTTCCATCTTCTGGAGATCGACATATTCCATCCCTGCATTGTTAGCCAAAACCTCGGCCACGTTTTCATCCGTGACGAAGTTCAGCGAAATCAGGGCCTCAAGGGTCGATTCCGTGGACTTCTTTTTGTGATTCACGTCTTCCAGAGCGGCGGCATCGAACAGATGCGCCTCCTGCAACAGTTCAAGGAGGTAGGATTCGTTCGCGTACAAAACTGATATAGGTTAAGGAGGTTCTCGGTAATTTCTTACTGTCTGCAGAGCACAAACCAGTTGAACATTGGGAGGGTTCCCACACCGGTGTGGACGGAAATTAGAGAAATTGATCGGGCACGTGAAGAAAAAAACGTCGAAAACCTAAAATTTAAGGTCTGGGAAATCGGAAGGCATAATCTCCAGCATTCACCGAAACATCTGGGGGAAAATTAGCGTTTTCAAAAAAGTCATAACCTTCTTTCAGATTCATCCAGAAATCGATCCATTCCGGCTGCTTCTTCCACTCCTGCTCCATCCTTTTATCGGTCATTCGAAACGGAAAAACATTCACCCTAAAGAGTCGTTGCCCGGATTGAAGCGCTGCATCAGACAGTGCGTAGACTTCACTCATGTCTTCAGATGAAAGAATAAAAGCTCCGCTGTCATTTTTCCCACCATGGATCAGCAACCCACTCCCGGTTCGGCCGTGGTAGGTGTCATACTCATTTGGAAAACCCAGATCCACGCCAAGAAAATGGGGGGTCTCGGGCCTCATTCGGGAAGCACTCACATAATAAAAGCCCTCAGGAACCTGGCGATCTCCCTCTTTGAGTTTTGGCCCCAACTTCCCGGACCACCCCTTCAGACGATAAACCTTATACAGCGTGTAGTGAAAATTTCCTCTGCCGCGCATCCAGACCTCCAGTTCGTTTTCTTCTTTGAAAAGCCTCAGGAATACGGGGTCCCCCACGGAGAGGTGCAATGTGGCAAGAGCTTTATCAGCCCCGACCAACGCGTCTTTCGCTGCCGCTCGGGCCGTGCTCGATTCAGCAGAATCCAGCATGGGATCAGAAGGCAATCCCCTGAATCCGCTGTCTCTTGAAGGCAGAACTCCCTCCAGTAATCGCATGGTCCGCTCAGCCAGGGGATACGGCTTTAGCTCTGCCCAGCTTTCCTCAGCTCTCAGTGCGCTAGTTTTCGGCCCCAGCTCCCCCGGAAACCTAGCCTTCCACGCCTGAGGGAAATCCGAAAGTTCTTGATAAATTCCGATCTTCTCCCCTCCTTCGAAGCGCCACTCCAAACAATCCCTGACCAAACATGGGGAGGCAATCCCCACGGCGATCAAGAGCACTGAAACTAAAAAGCGGCCAAACATTTTTATAACATTTAATTAGTATTTCTGAAATTTCAAGTCATTATAATTAATTTACTCACTCGTTGCCGCTAAGAACCGGCCCATTTGCCACTTGGACAATTCTTGTTCTCTTCGTACATTTGCGCTCCATGACTGAAGATTCTCAACCCGACACTGCCGTAGGTGTTATCGGCGGCTCGGGCCTCTACGAACTAGAGGGGCTTACCGATATCAAGGAGATCGCAGTCGAGACCCCCTTCGGAAAAACGTCTGACGCCATTATCTCCGGGCGCATCAATGGTCGCCGTGTCTACTTCCTACCTCGCCACGGAAGAGGACATCGCATCCTGCCCTCAGAAGTGAATCATCGGGCCAACATCTGGGCCCTTCGCTCTCTCAACGTGCGATGGATTATTGCCGTCACCGCCGTGGGATCCTTGCGCGAAGAATACCATCCCCGCGATATTGTTCTTCCCGACCAGTTTTTTGACCGCACCAGCCGTCGGACCGAGCACACCTTCTTTGGCAGCGGAATCGTCGCCCACATTGAATTCGGAGATCCTATCTCAAGCCAACTTAGAGAAATGCTCTACGAGACTGCAGGCGAACTCGGGAAAACCGTTCACAACGGCGGCACCTATGTGAACATGGACGGCCCTGCTTTTTCCACTAGGGCAGAATCAGAGACCAATCGCAAACTTGGCTTCGACCTCATTGGAATGACCAACCTTCCGGAGGCCAAACTGGCTCGGGAAGCCGAAATTGCCCTGGCCACTTTGGCCATGATCACTGACTACGATTGCTGGAAGATTGAGGAAGATGCTGTTACTGCTCACTCTGTGATCGAGCATGTCCAGGCAAATGCAGCAACTGCGCGAGAGATTCTTCAGGCGGTGATTCCGAAAATCCCGACCAATCCGGATTGGCCCGAGCATTCGGCTCTCGACAACGCGCTCTTTACCGCACCGGAGATCTGGCCGACAGATACTTCAGAGTCACTCCGACCCATTCTATCAAGATTTATTGGTAATTAAGATTTTTCCTAAATTAATTCCTTCACCATTACCCGGCAAATCCGTTGAAAGTTTTCAGATCACAAACCTGTCTCGCTTTGGTCCTGACTTTTGCCGCAGTCACTTTCCCCAGCTGCAAAACTCCGTCCGGATTAAAAAAAGGCAAAGCCAACCCCCTTGCGTTGGCTGGCAACACGGCAAGAAATACCGCTGGCCTCGATTCACCATCGTGGAATCTAGTGGGAAGCCAGAATCTTCCCGCCTCCGTCGGAATAAAGGATTCTTACTACAAAGTTGAGACCAGCCTCCCCTTCATTGCACTGACCTTCGATGACGGTCCTCATCCTTCCAACACACCTCGTCTTCTCGACATTCTTAAGGAACGGAACGTCAAAGCCACTTTCTACGTTGTTGCGACAAATGCCCGGGCCTATCCCGAAATCATGCGTCGCATCATTGCTGAGGGTCATGAAATCGGAAATCATACAGTGACCCATGGAAACCTTGCCAAGATGTCACCCGCTGGCGTAAGAAAGGAACTCACCGAGGCTCATGACTCGATTGTTGCAGCGACCGGGGTCGCCCCTCGCACGATGCGTCCTCCCTATGGAGCGATCACTTCTTCACAAAAAAAATGGATCCGCGAAGAGTTTGGTTACCCTTCCATCATGTGGTCGGTTGATCCGGAAGATTGGAAGAAGCCCGGCTCATCTGTGGTGACTTCCCGTCTCGTCAAAGGAGCTTCACCAGGTGGCATTCTCTTGGTTCACGACATTCACGTTTCGACTATTGATGCGATTCCCTCCACCGTCGACCAGCTCCTCGCAAAAGGCTACCAGTTCGTCACGGTCACGCAACTCATTGCGATGGATGGTAACGGCTGATTAGCTTTTCAGGTTTCCTCACGGGACTCCTGGTCGGAAATCATCCAGCGTGGCATCTACGCTCCTGCCGGAGCTAATTCCCCGGGAAAATCATCTCCGCGATTTTTCTCCTCTTCATCAGCAGGACGCTGCTTGGACTCTGCTTCACCAGGGAGGTCTGGGGGAGTCGGAGCACTCGGCGGGTTTTGGATCTCACCAAACTCCATGATTTCCTCGATGTGTGCGCCATCAAGAGTCTCGTATTCGAGCAGTGCTCGGGCAATCGCCTCGAGCTTTTCCCGATGCTCAGTGAGCAGTCGAGTCGCCTCAGAATAGGCCTCGTCGGTCAGCTTGCGTACTTCATCGTCAATCTGCTGGGCAGTGGCTTCAGAGTAATTGCGCGGAGAGGAGATATCGCGAGCGAGGAACACCTCTCCCTGCCCTTCCCCGTATTCGATCATGCCGAGGTTGTCGCTCATGCCCCAGTTGCAAACCATCTTGCGGGCGATTTCGCTGGCTTGGCGGATGTCTCCGGCAGCGCCATTGGTGACGTCACCAAAAACAAGTTCCTCGGCAACACGCCCACCCATGATGAGAACGAGCCGATCAAGCAGATACTGCTTCTTGTAGCTGTGCTTGTCTTCGACGGGAAGATACATTGTGACACCAAGAGCCGGGCCCCGCGGAATGATGGTAACCTTGTGCACCGGGTCCGTGTCTTTGACTAACATACCCAGAAGAGCGTGGCCCGCTTCGTGATAAGCTGTGAGTTTCTTTTCGTCTTCACTAAGTGCGAGGCTGCGTCGTTCCTTACCCCAGCGTACCTTGTCACGAGCTTCCTCAAGCTCGGAAGTGGTAATTGCTTTGAGTCCCTTACGGGCGGCCAGAAGAGCGGCTTCGTTGATTACATTGGCAAGTTCGGCACCCGAGTAGCCGGGAGTTCCGCGGGCGATCACACCCATGTCCACTCCTTCGGCTAACTTCACGCCCTTGGCATGAACCCCGAGAATCTCTTCTCGACCCTTCACGTCCGGAAGACTCACCGTAATCTCACGATCGAAACGGCCGGGACGAAGCAGTGCCGGATCGAGCACATCGGGGCGGTTTGTGGCAGCAATGATGATGACCCCTTCCTGGGTGTCGAAACCATCCATCTCCACGAGCAGTGCATTCAAAGTCTGCTCGCGTTCGTCGTGACCTCCACCAAGACCATGGCCACGATGCCGACCAACTGCGTCAATCTCATCGATGAAGATCAAGCAGGGGGCGTTTTTTTTGCCCTGTTCAAACATATCGCGGACCCGAGAAGCACCCACGCCTACGAACATCTCGACAAAGTCGGAACCGCTGATGGAGAAAAAAGGCACGTCTGCTTCGCCGGCGATAGCGCGAGCTAGAAGGGTCTTCCCGGTTCCGGGTGGGCCCACCATGAGCACACCCTTTGGTATGCGACCACCAAGGCGCTGAAATTTTTTCGGATCACGAAGGTATTCGACAATCTCCCAGACTTCTTCCTTGGCTTCCTCAACGCCGGCAACGTCTTTGAATGTCACCTTGTTTTTGTCCATCGCCATGAGCTTGGCCTTGCTTTTGCCAAAGCTCATAGCGCCCTTACCGGCAGCTTTAATCTGATGACGGAAGAGGAAGTAGAGCAGGATCAGAAGAAAGAAAATCGGAAGGTAGAATGACATCAGCATCATACCGAGCCCGTCGCTTTGAGTGGGAAGGTCTGAAATCACGAGATTGTTTTTCGCCAGCGTCTCTTTCAATTCCTCGCCGACATAACTGAGAATCACTGGAGCCGAAAACCTACCGTACTTGTTGCCGCCGTTCCTCTCAGGGTCCTCAACTTCAAACCAGCCCTGTATGAATTGTTTGGCGCTTCCATCCTTCTGAACAATCTCTAGCAAATGTGGCGGTTTGAGCTCGGCATCGATGTGAATTTTTCCGGATTCAGCAAGCTTCTCAAACTCAGCATATGTGATCTGACGGGAGGAATCCGACGCAGATTTTGACCAGATAGCAAGGCCGAACAGACTCATCGCAACAAACAACAGAATGAGACCCTTCCAATTGAATCCACCTTCTCCACCACCTTGGCGCTGATCTTTGTTATCTGGTTCTTCGTTTTGCATGGAGTCGCTGAGTTAGAGAGTATGGGAGGTTTTTTGCCGAGCCAATGCGCGGAAGCTAACATAGGGCATTGCCACGCGCAATGTCAGCCTGTGCTGAGTCCAAACGCGCTAGTATAGATTACGTTTGAAGGCAGCAGCGTATAGCAACAAACGCATCATTTATGAAAATAAAGTCCAATAGGCCGGGCCTCAACCCGACTTGAGGCTTACTAATTCATAAATACAAAAACATTAGAAATTCTTATTAATATTTTGTTTGAGAAGTTTTTTTCATTTTATAAGTTACACTCATGAAATCTGAAACACAGCCCAAGCCAGCCTACGACGATGCCGCAGATGCAGTGGCGCTTCACGAGATAGCCAACGGCGACCGGTCTAGCTTCCGAAAAATATACGACAGATACGACGGACTGCTTTTCACCACCATCGATAAGGTTCTGAACGACCGACAGGACTCTGAAGAAGTTCTTCAGGAAGTCATGGGGTCCCTCTGGCGCAAGGCGCACCTTTATCACCAAGGGCGAGGCCGCCCGGTGACTTGGCTGGCATCTATGGCGCGCAACCGGGCTATTGATCGTCTCCGCGCTAAGCAGCGGCAGGCCCGCCTCAGATCAGCCTACACCGACGAAATTGGTGTGATTCCCCGCGGGGCGCCTGGAATCAGTGGGCTCGAAGCCGCCTCTCGCCGCGATACCTGCCAGACCGTTCGCTCAGCCATCCTAGAACTCACCGACGTACAGCGTGAAGCCATCGAAAAAGTCTACTTCGAAGGCCTCACCCAGCAGCAAATTGCCGATCAACTTGGTGAACCGCTTGGCACCGTCAAAGCCCGTGTGCGCCGGGGTCTCGCCAAGCTCCGTAAAACAGTGAAGCCTGCCTAATCCGCCGAAGGCAATAAAGGATGCTCCTCAGTCGAGGCGCGTCAGCATTTCGACGTTGGCTGCTGGGTCGAAGGTATCCAAGGCCGTCCTTTGCAGTTCCGCGATTTCGGAGATTCCCTTTTTGCTGTAACGCAGCATTTCCAGCATCTGCTCCTCGGTGAAGGTGGCCTCCTCCCCCGTCCCCTGCATTTCAATCAATTCGAGGTCTGCAGTCATCGCGTAGTTAAAATCGACACTGGCGTCCTTGTCTTCGTGGTAGTTCAAGTCAAGGCGGCTCTCCCCTTCCCAGATCCCGGCGCTCACGGCAGCGGCAAGTTTCTCCATCGGTGAAGACTCCAGCTTTTTCGCAGTGATGAAACGCTGAAACGCCATCTCCACTGCGACGCAGGCTCCCGTAATCGAAGCGGTCCGGGTGCCCCCGTCCGCACGCAACACATCGCAGTCGATCCAGAGAGTGCGCTGCCCCAGTTTCTTCAGGTCAACCACCGCACGGAGGCTTCGACCGATCAGGCGCTGAATCTCAGAGCTGCGGCCATCCAGTTTTCCACGGGAGATATCGCGAGACTTCCGCTGCAAGGTCGAATACGGCAGCATGCTGTATTCCGCGGTCAGCCAACCGCCCTGAACATTCTGGTGCATCATCCAGCGCGGCACGCCTTTTTCCAGCATGGCGCTGCAGATTACCCGCGTTTCCCCGAAACCCACAAGCACGCTGCCGTGGGCCAACGGTGCAATATCGAGTTGGAAAGTCACATCCCGGAGTTGGTCATTGGTGCGTCCGTCGATTCTAGTCATGCCTAACGAAGTGGTCTAATAGCAGGGGAATTGCAACCGTTCACATTCGCAGTTGCTTCTGAGCACAATTCATTCACCATAAAATGCCTATACGAAAGCAGGCGGACCACCACCAAGATGGGGCAAACTTCGGAAAAACTGGAACAGTTCGCCATCGACGTCATTCTTGATCGTCGCAAGGGAGTCCGTGCCTCCGCCTTGAGGGGCTTCCTCGGTAGCATGTCCCATCTCTACACTGGATTGGTGAATCTGCGCCTCTGGCTCTATCGCAATCGCTTGCTCCGCGAGCGCAACCTGGGTTGCCTCGTCGTCAGTATTGGAAACCTCACCGTCGGCGGAACCGGCAAAACACCTGTCGTTGAGAAATTCGCGCGCTCCCTCCAGGACGGAGGTCGGCGCGTTGCCATTCTCAGCCGCGGCTACAAATCGGTGAAGCAGCCTTTCCTCAAACGCCTCGTTGGAAAAATTCAGGGCAAAAACGAGATCGACCCCCCACGCGTGGTCAGCGACGGGAAGTCACTCCTCCTAGATTCTAAAACAGCCGGCGACGAACCCTACATGCTGGCGGCCAACCTCAAGGATGTTCCCGTGGTCGTCGACAAGGACCGAGTAAAGAGCGGCAAGCACGCTATCGCAGAGCTGAACTGCGACACGCTCATTCTCGACGACGGGCTCCAGTATCTTCGCCTCAAACACCGGCTCGACATCGTACTCGTCGACCGCTGGCACCCCTTTGGAACCGAGCGCCTACTCCCTCGCGGCACTCTGCGCGAGCCGCCGAAAAACCTGAAGCGTGCCTCCTACATCTTCATTACCAAGTGCAATGGTGAGCCGAATGATGAGCTCATCGAGCGCATCCGCCTCTACAACCGCACTGCAGAGATCATTGAGTGCGAACACCGTCCCCGCTATCTCCAGCATATTGAAACCCGTGAGACCCGTCCTCTCGGTGATATTAAGAAAGCCAAGGTCGGCACAATCAGCGCGATCGCAGTTCCCGAAAGCTTTGAAGAAGGTGTGCAAAAGCTTGGCGCCGAGATAAAAGCCACCTGCCGCTTTACTGATCACCACCGTTTCACGGAGCAGGAAATTATTTCGTTCATCAACTGCTGTGTCGAATCCGACGTGGACATGATTATCACAACGGAGAAAGATGCCGTCCGCTTTCCCAGGCTCGCCCGGATGGATGTGCCAATCTATTTTCTTCGGGTCGAAATCGGTATTCTCAGTAACGAGGAGAGTTTTGGTCACTGCATTCAGCGAATCTGCTTGCCTCGTGAACCAATTCCAGCTCGTAATTTTTTCTAACAAGGACCGATGATAATTCTCGCCGGCATCTTTGACGGCATCGACTGGGGTGCCGTGACTGACGTTCTTCTATGGACTTCAATCGTCCTGCTGCTTGCCATCGGATTACTCGGCACCTTTCTTCCGGTCGTTCCCGGGACCACTCTCATTTGGGCCGGGATCTTAGTGCACTACTTCAGCTTCGGGATGGAAGACTCCAAGCTGACCTGGCAAAGCATTGTGGTCATTACCATGCTCTACATCATCTCAATCGTCGTCGACTGGTTTTCGGGAGCGATTGGGGCCAAGTGGTTCGGTTCGAGCAAATGGGGGATCGGAGGAGCCATCTTCGGCGGCATCGTGGGCCTTTTCTTCGGACTCCCCGGTCTCATCATTGGCCCTGTTCTCGGCGTCTTTCTCTTTGAAATGCTCTTTGCCAAGAAAGAGGTCAAGGATGCCTCCAACTCCACCGTTGGGACCGTTGTGGGCGGCGTGGCCGGCCTTTTTGCCCGGGTTCTCATTGCCCTTACTATGATCGCCTGGTATCTCACCGACGCCTTCGTCTTCAATTAGTTGAAAACTGATGCTTGAGCCCGGCACGAGACTAGCTGTTGCGTAGGTCGCCATGGCATCACCCGATTCCCTCGCCAATCGAGAATTACAGCCCCATCGTATCCAACTCGAAGTTGTGATCCTCGGTGGTGGATTTGCAGGTGTTTTCTGCGGTCAGAAGCTCGGCCGAAAATTCCGATCAGCCGGAATACCTCCGCATAAAGCTGCTATCATCTCGGAACAGAACTACATGGTTTTTCAGCCCATGCTGGCCGAGGTGGCAGGAGCCTCCCTCGGACCGAGCCACGTGATCAATCCGATCAGGCGCCTTTGTCGTGGCATTACAGTCTACCGCGGCAGCGTGGAACATGTGGATCTTGAGAAGAAGGAAGTTCGCATCAACACCGGCAATTTCTCGCCCGGAATCATTATTGAGTTCCAGCATATCGTCCTTTCGCTCGGAGCCGAGATTGATCTGAGTCGGGTCCCCGGCATGCCTGAGCATGCGCTCCTCATGCAGAACGTAGGTGATGCGATGATTCTTCGCTCCACCATTATCTCGCGAATTGAGGAAGCAAACGCTCAATACGACGAAGCTCTCCGCAAGCGACTCCTGACCTTTGTTGTCGTCGGTGGCGGATACTCGGGTGTCGAGACGGCGGGCGAAATGCTGGACATGCTTCACGAAACCTCAAAGTTCTACACAAACGTGAACCGGGAGGACATCCGCGTCGTCCTCGTTCACAGCCGTGATCGAATTCTTCAGACCCTTGGAGATGAGTTGGGCGACTACGCCAGCCGCAAACTCGTAGATCGAGGACTTGAGCTGATCCTCAACGAACGAGTCCGCGCTGTCACCTCAACCAAGGTCTATCTTCAGAGTGGCGATGAAATCGAGACCTCCACCGTGGTCTCCACGGTTGGCAACGCTCCCAACCAGGTCATCCGACGCCTTTGCGATGATTATGACGTCCCGCACAATCGGCATCGCCTCATCACCGACGAATATCTCCAGGTTGAGGACTTTGACTACGTTTGGGCTGCTGGTGACTGCGCCGCTGTTCCACTGGCGGATGGCGGTGGCGCTCCTTGTCCGCAGACTGCCCAGTTTGCCATGCGACAGGGCATCTGTCTCGCCGAGAACTTGTTGCGGCGCGTCCGTGGGCAGAACCCCAAACCGTTTCTCTTCAAGGGACTCGGAGAGCTTGCTTCCATCGGACACCAGACAGCAGTTGCCAGTATCTTCGGCCTCAAGTTCTCTGGCCTCATCGCCTGGTTCATGTGGCGCTCCATTTACCTGATGAAGCTGCCCGGTCTGGATCGTAAATTGCGCGTCATCATCGACTGGACGCTCGACTTGTTCTTTCCTCGCGACATCAACCTGCTAAACCCCAGATACACCAAGCTACTCCAACAGGTGCACCTGGAACCAGATGACCGCCTCTTCAACCGCGGGGAACCCGCTTTCTCACTCTATGTGGTCAAGAGTGGCCAGATAGACCTCCACGACCAGGATGGCTCGGTAATACGTTCCATCGAAGAGGGCGACTACTTTGGCGAACGTGCCCTTGTTCATGGAGGTGGCTATCTTTACGATGCCGTTTCCAAAGGACGCACAGAGCTGGTTTCACTTAGCGGTGAAGTGGTCCTACCTTTCTTCGAGTCCAGTCGGAGGTTTAAGCGCGTTCTTGCGAAGACGACCGCCCAGGAATCGGCCGAAGGTGAGTTGCAATCGGTCACCGAAAAGCTCGAGCCCGATGTGCTCGAGAAGCCAGTTTTGGAAGTCATGCGGACCAACGTTGCGACCCTGAATCCGAATCAACTTCTCCAAGAAGCCGTCGATCTTTTCAGAACTCGCCGTTTTAGCACTTACCCGCTTGTTGATGACGAGGGAATACTTCGCGGCGTTCTCAGCCGCGAATCCTTCTTTGATTTCATCAAGCGGGATGGTATCGGCAAGGACTGCAAGCTCGACCAGATCGAACCCATGCACCTTCCAGTCTG
Organism: Verrucomicrobiota bacterium; assembly: GCA_002862135.1. Taxonomy (GTDB): domain Bacteria; phylum Verrucomicrobiota; class Verrucomicrobiia; order Verrucomicrobiales; family DEV007; genus Arctic95D-9. Next base: position 57,080 of record PKCI01000147.1, read on the forward strand.
CTCAAGCGATAACACTGTTCAGCAATCGCTAGAACGAATGATCCGATACGGACGCTATAAGTGCCTGATCTGTGACAGTGATGATCACCTTCTCGGGATCATCACGGTGATGGACCTCATCGGCGAAAGCATCAAGGAAGCTCCCGCGATGACTTGAATCAGTGAATTTGGTCAAGAAGAAAGTTCCGGAGATCCGCAATCGCGATGCGCTCCTGCTTCATGGAATCACGATGACGTAGCGTCACTGTATCCTTGAGCTCGTCGCCGGCTTCACCCAGCGTGTCGAAATCAATCGTCACGCAGAAGGGGGTTCCCACTTCGTCCTGTCGACGATAGCGACGACCAATTGCAGCCGTTTCATCATAAAAGACGGTCATGAACGGAGTCAGCAGCGACTGGACTTCACGAGCCTTTTCAACCAGCTCGGGCTTGTTCTTCAAAAGCGGGAGCACCGCCACCTTCATCGGAGCCATGCGGGGTGAAAAACGCATCACGGTTCGCACCTCTTCCTTGCCTTTGTCATCGGTGACAGTCTCTTCGTCGAAGGCTTCACAGATCAGCGCTAGGATGGTGCGGTCGCAACCGGCACTCGGCTCAACCACGTGAGGAATCAGCCTCTCCTTGGTCTCGTCGTCGAAGAACTCCAGCGGCTTGCCACTGTGCTCTTTGTGCTTGCTGAGGTCGTAATCGGTGCGGTAAGCCACACCTTCAAGCTCCTGGATGCCGAAGGGAAATTCATATTCGATGTCGTAAGTCTTTTTGGAATAGTGGGCACGCTCACCATCCGGTACATCGAGGATGTGCAGGTGCTCGCGAGGAATCCCGATCTCTTCGTAAAACTTGAGACGCTTCTCAAGCCACTCATCAGTCAGGGCCATCCCTTCATCCGGGCGACAGAAGAACTCAATCTCCATTTGCTCGAACTCGCGGGACCGGAATGTGTAGTTCCGCGGATTAATCTCGTTTCGGAACGACTTACCAATCTGGGCGATCCCGAAAGGAAGTTTCACGCGGTTGGTTTCAGCCACGTTCTTAAACTGGGTAAAAATCGTCTGGGCCGTTTCCGGTCGCAGGTAGGCTACACTGCTTTCGTCACCGTCCTCAGCCGAAGCCCCCATGTGGGTCTTGAACATGAGGTTGAACTCACGCGGCTCGGTCAGCTGGGACCCGTTTTCCGGGTTGAAACTGGTGGTGCCCGTCACTTCCCCGGTGGACTCACCGGTAAGCTCGAGCTTTTTCGGGGAAATCTGCTTATCAGTGAGAAACTGCGCGTAGTAGAGGCGCGCCGTCTTGCGAGCCTTGTTTTCGTCCTGTCCCTCGGTCGCGAGCACGGAGTATTCGCGGTCTACCGACCAGCCGGACTCCTCGTGAGACGCGCCAGAGTATTTGTAAACCGTTCCATCCTGCGGATCGATCTGGTCAGCGCGCAGACGAGCCTTGCTGAGCAGGCAGTCACACATCGGATCGGAAAACCCGCCGACGTGACCGGATGCCTTTAGCACTTCCTGGTGAGTCAAGATGGAGCCATCCATCCCGAGGATATCTTCGCGCTCCTGCACATTCTTGCGCCACCAGTATTCTTTGAGATTGCGCTTCAGCTCAGCACCGAGCGGACCATAGTCCCAGCAACCGTTGAGGCCCCCGTAAATTTCGGCGGATTGGAAAATGAATCCGCGACGCTTGCACAGACTCACGATTTTCTCCATCAGGACCGTATTTTTTTCTGAAGCTGCTTCGCTCATAGTTCGGTTTTCTAAAAAAAGGGGGACAACATAGCCGCCACATTCTATCCGCAAGGGGAAAGTGCCCGCAGGGTCTCCTCATTGACTCAAAATCGCGCTTTGATAAACTAGAGGCTCAATCGGCTGGATTTTCCCTTGACCCTCGCCGTTTTTCGCGGAAATTGCCCGCCCTCACAAAGTCGGGGCCCGAAAAACGGGACACAGAATTTAACAGATCTTCACGATGGCTAGAGTATGTAAAATTACTGGTGCTAAAGTTACCTCCGGACGCCGAATCCACCGCAGTGGTAAGGCGAAAAAACAGGGTGGCATCGGCCGCCACGTCACGAAGACTGTGAAGCGTCAATTTAAGCCCAACCTGCGTCAGAAGCGCATCTGGGTTCCTGAGCTTGGCCGCTACGTCCGCGTAAAGGTGAGCGCTCGCGGTCTCAAGACTATCGACAAGAACGGCGCTTACAAGACGCTCAAGAAAGCTGGACTTATTTAAGTCCACTTGGCAGAAACGGTGTCGGATGTCTGACGCCCTCCATATTGCCGAACCGGGAGACGCCCAGGAAGTCTCCCTAGCTCGTGCCATCGCCCTACTTGGCGTCACGCCAGGGTCAGCTGCGACTTTTCTTTTCGACAACCGCGGAGATCTGCCCGGCGCCTGGCAAATCTGGCAGGACCAGTGCCTCGAGCCTCACCTCGGCCCGAACTTCGTGGAGGCTTACGAATGCGGCAGCCAATTCCGTATTGACGAAGTCCAGGCCATCGATTGCCTACTCGACGTCAAACTCACTGACCAGGTTCGCGAACGCAGTATTGCCGCCGGCAAACCGTTCCTTGAAGGCAAAGAGGAAATGAAGGGCAACAAAGACTGGGTCAAATACAATGAGCGGGTTGGTAAGGGGCATTCCCCCGGTCACATCTCCGTAATTTTCGCCCTTCAGTCGGCACTCTATCACCTCCCCCTGGCCTCAGCGCTATCCGCCTACATTTGGTTCGAATTTCAGTCCGGCCTCCCCCGAGAGCTTTCCCGTGAATCTCTCTCCGAGCTCTCAACCGTGTTCGAAAAAGCTCTTGTTCATGTCGCCACTGCTGTGAGAGAGCACGGTGGCCAGACCGATGGCTCTGGAACCTTTCGGGTGGTATAACCTCCTCCTTGTGATCATGTCTTCGGATATCGACGAAATCACTATTACCGAAGTTGAAACTGAGACCGATCTCGATTCGACCTGGAATGTCATCGTTTACGATGATCCGGTGAACTTGATGAGTTTCGTCACCCTGATCCTCCAGCGAGTGTTCGGTTACCCGAAGGAGAGAGCTCAGTCCCTCATGATGGAGGTTCACCGGGAAGGTCAGTCTATCGTCTGGACTGGCAATCGTGAGCAAGCGGAGCTCTACGTGCAACAACTTCAGAGCTATCAGTTGCTCGCTGCGATGAAGCGGGTCACTGATTAACCGGGTGATACCGGTAGTGTCCCAAGATCTTCCACTGATCGATCCCGGTATCCTTGACCGGACCGCTGCCAATGTTGTGAACAAAGGCGTCGGGACCCACCACGATTCCAATGTGCCAGAGGCCGTTTCCAGTTAGGTCCCAAGCTATCAAATCTCCAGGCAAGATCTTCCCCTCGGCTTTCGCCCCGCTCCGCTCAAAGAACTTCTGCAAGTTCGGAACGCGTCGGTGATCAATATTTCGATCGGTCGTCGAGAGCCCCCAGTTTTTCGGGTAAGAGGAGAAACTGCTTCGCATGTCCTCGTGAACCAGCTTCTGGAGATCAATCCCCAGCGCCCGGTAGGAGCGAATCACCACATCAGTGCACACCCCCGTGTCAGCCGGCACATCGCCACCGGGATACTCGATCGCCACGTAGGCCGGGTCGTAGCGCACCTCTTGGGTTGTGCGGAACAGAGCCGCCTTCACCAATTGATCTGAAAAGCCGTCGTTCGCTGCACCTCCAGCCGATTCCTGGGCTGACAGCATCTCGGCCAGCACCCAGACGCCGAATAGAATGAGGGAAAGGTAGTTCATGGGTGTCTTTACGGTTCGACGCATGACCCCCTTTCAATTTTCAGAAAAATTCTTCACTTTGGGCGGTTCGCTCGATTTGCCCCCGCCGAGTCCGACTGGGTTATGCCACCCAACAGGGTTATGCCACCCATTTGGCCCTTTTAACCCGTCGCTTTCTTCAGCAAGACATTCGCCAAAGGCACGAAGCACCCGGCTCCACTGGAGGAGATCCCGGCTTTTTCCCGTGAATGGATCACGGTCACGACTGACATTTCAACGATAGAACGAGTCCGCTCTAATCCATCGTGACTTTGACCTCATCGGCAAGCTCAATCGTCATTCCTTCGATATTGCGGAACAAATCGCGCAACGACTCTTCCGAAACGGCGTCAGGATTATCAGCCGCACTGTCGATAAAAGCGGCAAAATCCGGATCCCGCATCACTGCTGAAACGTCGGTGTCACTCATGATGATGAGATTCCCCGTCGTGTGCTCAGCCGTGGTTTCGACCACCTCACCTTCTATCCTGACAAAGAACGCGATCTTCATTCCCTGCGTGGCGCTGGCGGCCATCGGGAGTGTCTGCGAGGGCTTCATTCCCATCTCCTTTGCCTGGTTAATCTGCTCCTGATCGATCAGGTCGTTCATCCCGCCGGCTATCATGGTGGAATGAATCGTCAGCTCATTCCCCTCCATCGTAAAGGTGATGCTGCCCCCTTCTTCTTCTCCAAAACTCTGCCCCTTAGCTTCGACATACTCCCTCGCCGCACCCGGCAGAGAATTCTGATCCAGCTTCACGGTGCGAATATCGTCAAACGTGTAGTGCACCGTATAGCCAATCCAGCCTTCGTCATCACGACCCGGATCATGTTTCACATAAGTGACTCTCTCCCCGTAGATAGCCGCATCTCTCTCCAGTGATTCCCTCTCCGGCGTCACGAGTCCCTGCAATCCGCCAAGATCAGGAACATTCAACCCAAGCCCTCCACCTCCCGATGCCTGCTCCAGCAAGGACAGCACCTGGGGTGAAAAATAATAGCGTGTCACAATGTCACCGGATCCGTCCTTTTTCACACTGACGACCGTCGAGGTACGAATGCATGAACTGAAAAGAAAACACGCGGCGATCAACAGGAATGCTGTTCCCAAGCGGTTCATGAGGTTACGGTATACCTGCACATTTCGCTCTGGCAAGCGCAGGAATGCCGCATCCATGCGACAAACCCACGGCACAAACTAGCGGCGGCGGTTGCGGAAAATACCGTCTAACAAGCCCCCGCCACGCAAAGGCTGGGGTGCGGCGGTCGGATCGTTGGGGACCGGAATGAGTTCGATTGGACCTTCCCGAAAAATTGACTGAACCGGGCCGCGATAAGAAAACCCTTCCTCAGGTTCACTGTGGAGTTCTTTTAATTCAGTCGCGGCGTCGCGAACCTTGTTGTAGTTCTCTTCGGTGAGGTAACGCTTCAGAAAAGCTCCCACAACCGGGGCCGCTTTACTACCGCCGCCAACAGTTTCACCGGGATCACCTTCGTAGATCACCGCGAAGGCATAGACCGGATACTTGGACGGAAAGTATCCCGCGAACCATGCCACGTTCTGCTCGTCGGCCACCTTCCACTGCCCCGTTCCAGTTTTTCCAGAAACAGTAATCTTGTGAGCCGCCTTCCGTCCAGTACCGTTACCAGCGTTCACCACATCATACATGCCGCGCTGCACGGTCCGCAGTGAGTAGTTATCAACCCGCAAGTTGGTCACCACTTCGGGCGGGAAGGTGCGGATGATCTCATGGTTGAGATCCTGGATCTGAGTCACGAGGCGCGGCTTCAGCACTTCGCGACCGTTTCCGATCGCCGCCATCATCCGCGCAATCTGCAGGGGGGTCGTTTCGACTTTACCCTGGCCGATACTCATCACGGCTTCTTCACCGTCGGACATGAGGTATCCATACTCATCGAGCCAATAGCGGTTGCTGGGAATGAAACCGGAGTTCTCGTTCAGTGGAATCCCCGTTTTCTGCCCGAGCCCGAGACGCGTCGCCATGTAGCTCATAGAATCTGATCCGGCGCGCGTCGCCACTTCGTAAAACCAAGTGTTACAGGAACGAGTGATGGCCGCCACGACGTTCATGTAACCTTCATCGTTTTTATTCCAGTTGCGCATCACCACGGTACCGATCTGCCAAGCTGACGGGCAGGGATAAATATCAGAGGCGGAGATGTATCCGCTCTCTAGGAAACCGAGAGCAACTGGAATTTTGAATGTGGAGGCTGGAGGATAAGCGGCACGAAAGGCACGCGCGTAAAGCGGCTTGTCAGGGTCCTCAACGAGAGCGGAGTAGTTCTCCTGGGAAATGGACGGAATGAATGTATTCGGGTCAAAGGACGGGTTGCTTGCCATCGCCATGACATCGCCGGTGCGGCAGTCCATGATCACCATGGCACCCCGCTTGACCTGTTCCTCAAGGAGCTCTTCGCAGATCCGCTGCATCTCGAGATCAATCGAGGTGACCACGTTATAGCCGGGCCGTGGATACTCGAGCACGTCCTCCTTCACCTTGCTGCCGTCAGCTTCGAAAAGAACATTGGTTCGACCGGGCTTTCCGCGAAGGTCAGTTTCAAAAGCCTCCTCAAGACCATCGACCCCCATTCCCTGGCCCCACATGTCTTCATCATTTACAATTGGGCCGGTCAGTCGTGGTGGACGCTTACCCACATAGCCAACCACGTGGCCGAGGGTCTTTCCCTGCGGATAGTGGCGCAGGTAAATTGGATGAAGACTAAGCCCCTCCATCTGTTGACGGCTCAGGTTGTCCACCTGCTCATCAGTGAGAACAGAAGAGAAGGTTAATGGTACCCAGCGACGGTCCTTGTAGTGGCCGATCACGACGCGGCCGGGCAGGTCCCACTGAGTTCCGAGAACGCGGTTCACGTGAACGATGCGCTCGCCGGCGTATCGAAGCACCTCGGCATCAGAAACCTCCGTTCCGAGAAATGGAAAATTGATTGCAGCGTAGTAAGCTACCCTGGATTGAGCCAACGGATAACCGTTCCGGTCGAGCAACTGTCCACGCGGAGCGGGAATAGAAAATGAGAATGTGCGCGCTTCAGTCCGCGTCGCCAAACTCGACTTATCACCGTCCCGGTTGATATTTTGAGATTTAGCAAGGATGTCCTTGGCATTAATCATCACGGAGGAAGGCGGCGCATCTTCGATCTTCTTCACGATTGATTCTTCCTCAGACACCTTCTCTTCAACGGTGGCGTCCTCCGCCATTTCGGTTTCCTCGGGAGTCTCCCCATCCTGCTCGGCTCCCGGTGCCAGTTCCATTGGAATCTCGACAACCGCGTCAGTTTCTCCGGGGGCCGAAGTAACCACCTCTGGGGCCATTGCAGGCTCCGAAGCCAGAGCCTCTTCTTCAAACTCCGGGATGGCGATGAAGTCGGGCACCTCCCCGGAAGACGCGTCAGCTTCCATACCCTCGCGGGCGGACGGAAGAACCGGCGCGGGCGCAGGATCTTTTTCCTCTGCCTGAACGGGGGGCGGCGCAGTCTCTTGGGCGAAGCCGAAAAACGGCATCTGAGCCGCCATCAAAACGGCCGGAATAAATGGCGTTACCCGACGAGTTAGAAAAAGCATTACAGTCAATAGGTTGGATTCCACATTAGCACCATCTCGAGGTCTCGCCCACTGGGAATACGCAGGATTACTCAGTGAGTTTTCAAAAAATGTAGAATTTCCAGAGCCAGGTTCTGCGTGATTCCCTGGACCTTGGCAATTTGCTCAGGCGTCGCCTTCCTCAGGCGGGTCAGGGAGCCAAACCTCTCGAGGAGGCGCTCCTTACGAGCCCGGCTCACTCCAGGGCAGTCATCGAGAATACTTTCCTCCACACGGCGCTTCATAAGGAGCTGGTGATAGCCGTTGGCAAAGCGGTGGGCTTCATCACGAATCCGCTGCAACAGTTTCAAGGCTCCCTTGTCATGGGGAATCAATAGGGGTTCCGGTTCGCCCGGACGAAACACTTCCTCCCGCTGCTTAGCCAATCCAATCACAGGAAGGTCGTGCAACCCCAAGCGGTTGAGCTCCTTCACTGCCATGCTGAGCTGTCCTTTTCCTCCATCAACAATGACGAGGTCGGGCAGACGCACGAATGGCTTCCGTTTTTTATTTCCGCCATCCTGTTCCGTCTTTTCTACACTACGTTCGATCCGCCGCATTGCTTCGAGCGGACTCTCCTGAGTGGTATCAGCTTCGTCGTCACCAACCTGTTCACGCGCTTCGAGCAGGATGCGTGAGTAGCGGCGTCGCACCACTTCCGCCATACTGGCGAAGTCGTCTTGGCCCTTCACACTCTTGATCCGGTAACGGCGGTAATTGCTGTTATCTGAGACTCCGTTCTTGAAGCGCACCATCGACGCCACGATATGGTTGGAGGAAATGTTAGAGATGTCAAAGCACTCCATCACTGCAGGCTCACGCTCGAGACCAAGGTATTCCTGGAGCTCCTTCACATCCGCTTCCGGATTGATCGCCTTACCCGGCACCCCACGTTTCCGGAACTGGCGCGTCGGTCGCAGCGTCTTCTTCAGGTTGTCGATCATGTCGCGCAACTGGGCGGCCCGTTCGAAGTCAAGCGCGGTGGCAGCTTCCTCCATTTCCTCCTCGATCGATCGAATCAGTTCCTTGGAATGACCCTGGAGGAATTCGCAGGCCTGTTCCACTTTCACGAGATAGTCCTCCCGCGTGATCCGGCTGATACACGGAGCTGTGCAGTTCTTAATCACATCGTTGTGACAATGCTGGTAGTCCTTCTCTCCGGGACTCATTGGACGACAGTTGCGCAGGCCAAACTCCTTGTTCATCCATGAAATGGTCTGACGAAGTGCCCCGGAATGGGCAAACGGTCCAAAGTAGCGGGCCCCGTCATCTTTCTTCATCCGAGTCAGCTGAAACTTGGGCCAAGGCTCTTCGGGGTGCACCTTCACGAGCAGGAAGCGCTTATCATCACGGAAGGCCACGTTATACTTGGGCCGGTATTCCTTGATCAACTTGCCTTCCAGCAGCAGAGCTTCGGGTTCGTTGCGGACCTCGTGAATTTCAAAATCCCAAATGCTCTCAATCAATGCCCGTGTCTTATGCTCTGCGATGCGCTGGCGTGACGGCGCGAAGTAAGACGCCAATCGCTTGCGCAGGTCACGCGCCTTCCCAACATAGATCACCGAACCGAGGCGGTCCTTGTGGAGGTACACACCCGGCTTGTGCGGAACATCCCGCAGTTTCTTCTGGAGGTCTAGCTTGGCGTCGTTGGGCACAGTGAAGTATACGCCAGTTATCGGTGGAAGGGCAAACTGCTCATGGGCTCTAATTATCTTCAGCCAAAACCCTTCAGCGCCAATCAGCGACCATCAGCGGTGTCCCACCGCGGAGCCCATCCGAAACCTTCGCACCTTTTATCTTCGCACCTTTCACCGCTCCGAAGGCGCGCCGGCTACTTCTTCGTCAGCAGCGGCGTTCCGGTCATTTCGGCCGGAGCCTCGAGTTCGAGCAAATCTAGCATGGTCGGCGCGATGTCAGCGAGCTTGCCGTCTCCGAGCTCATACTGGTCAGCGTCTTCAGCCACGTAGATCATTGGCACCAGGTTGGTGGTGTGCGCTGTCTGGGGAGATCCGTCAGGATTAATCATCACTTCACAGTTTCCGTGGTCTGCGGTGATAAGCAATTTACCGCCCAGTCCTATTACTTTCTCGACGACGCGGCGCACGCAGTCGTCAACCACCTCGACAGCCTTGATCGCTGCCGGCACGCTGCCAGTGTGACCAACCATGTCGGGGTTGGCGTAGTTGATGATGGCCATGTCGTAGTCCTCGATGCGATCAAGAATTGTCTGGGTCACGCCCTCAGCGGACATCTCCGGTTTCTCGTCGTAGGTCGCGACATCCTGCGGTGACTGGAGCATCTGACGGTCTTCTCCGGGATTCTCTTCCTCGACACCACCGTTGAAGAAGAAAGAGACGTGAGGGTATTTCTCTGTCTCCGCGATCCGCAGCTGAGTCATACCCGCCGCCGACACCACTTCGCCGAGCGTGTTGGTCAGCTCTTCCGGTGGAAACACGATGGGACAACCGTAGGTCTCGTCGTATTCGGTCATGGTGTAGTAACTGATATCCGGGCGCACGCGATCGAAGCCGTTGAAGTCATCCTTGAGAAAAACAATGCTAAGCTGGCGGCCACGATCAGCGCGGAAGTTGAAAAATAAGACCACGTCACCGTCACGAACACGCTGTTCATTGGCGTTTTCGAACACCATTGGGGTGAGGAATTCATCAGTGAGATCCTCAGCGTATTTCTCGGCCACCGCCTCGGAGGGCAGGATCTCTTTCTCTTCGCCGATGCCGTTGACGATGGCATCCCAGGCCAACTTGGTCCGCTCCCAGCGCTTGTCGCGATCCATCGCGTAGAAGCGACCGATCACCGTGGAAATCCTAGCGCCGGACTCCGCCAGCTTGTCCTCGCAGTTGGTGAGGTAGTCCTTACCGCCAGTCGGAGAGGTATCACGACCATCAGTGATGGCGTGAACCATGATATCATCGACGCCGGCAGCCTTGGCCGTCGCCGAAAGCGAGCAAAGGTGATCCTGGTGGCTGTGCACCCCGCCATCGGAAACCAGACCGATGAGGTGAAGTCGGCTGCTGCTAGCCTTGGCGAAAGCATCATGGAGCACCCTGTTGTTGCCCAGTTCGCCGTCTTCGATGCATTTATTAATCCGGGTAAAATCCTGGTAAACGATGCGTCCGGCACCGAGGTTGAGGTGTCCAACCTCGGAGTTACCCATCTGGCCTTCCGGCAGACCCACATCCATACCACTGCACGAAATCTGCGACGTCGGATATTTGGCATGCATCTCGTCTGTGAACGGCGTTTCAGCGAGACGCGGGCAGTCGCCCACCGCTTCCGCAGCTTCCGGTCCACCGGGGTTATCACCCCATCCGTCACGAATGATTAATACAACAGGTTTCTTGGCCATAACGGGGCAGTAATCGGACAGTAATCCCCTTTTCGCAACCATTTCAATGGAGCGGAGGCGCCACACCACCAAAGCCCCCGATTTCATGATCTTTCAGGGCCACATTTCTCCCCCTTCCCCACCAAATATTCATTGCCAAGCCCCATCGCTGACTGTTTCATGAAAGCCATCGAACGAGCGTGATGCCCGAAGAACCCGCCGCTGACTCACCTGACTCCCCGGATTCGAAGCCCGGGAACGCATCTGAGCCGACCTCGAGAGGTTCCGCCAAGAAGCGGGCCTTCAAGGCGCGTCTCATAAGCACTATTTTTTTGGTCGGAATACTCTTTGCCGCCTTCCTCTTTTCCCAGGTCTGGCTCTACGGGGTGCTCTTCGCAATTCTCTCCATGGGGGCTTTGATTGAGTATTTCCGCCTCTTCCCGATCCGTGGCTTCCGCCGCTTCCGTTGGCAAACTTACGGGGTAAGCGCGGCTTACATTGTTTTGCTATTCTCCCCTTTCTGGGGATTCGAAGCCACCTGGCTGAGAGAACTCGATGGCCTCGCCGTGGCCGCATTGGTCACGCTGGTCGTCCTTGAACGATTGCGTTTCCCTCTGGAGGGCTTCCGAACGCTGGATGAAATCGCGGCCACCATCTTTGGCTTCATCTATTGCGTCCTGCTCTTCGCCTTTATTCCAAAGCTGCTCATGCTGCCACTGGAGAACACGGCCGGAGAACCCTCTTCACACTTTTACCTGATCTATCTTGTCGCCGTGACCAAGCTCACCGATATGGGCGCCTACATCGTCGGCTCTCTCATCGGACGCGATAAAATGATCCCCCACGTCAGTCCCGGTAAAACCTGGCAGGGCTTCGGTGGTGCCATTATTTTTGCCGTTGGCGGCAGCTTCAGCCTCTACTTCGCCGTGGGTGATCAGATCCCGCAGATCACTCCTGTTCACGCTGCCGCGCTCGCAGTTCTGCTCGCACTCGTCGCGGTCCTTGGTGACCTCGCCGAATCGATTCTCAAGCGCAGCCTCGAGGTCAAGGACAGCGGCCAAGTCATGCCCGGTATCGGAGGATTTCTAGACCTGATTGACTCGATGATTTTCACCGCTCCGCTTTTCTACGTTTACCTGCTCATTTTTTCCTGATGGCCGAACCATCCTCCCCGAAGAAAGTCGTTGTTCTTGGCTCCACCGGCTCCATCGGCGAAAGCAGCCTGAGCGTGGCGCGTGATATCCCAGAACGCATGGAGGTCATTGGCCTAGCCGCCCATCGTAGGGTCGACTCTCTCGCCAAACAGCTCGCTGAATTCGATGTCAAACAGGGTTGCATCTTTGACCCTAAAGGGTTGGATCAGCTCAAAACGCAAATCGCTGACGACGTCACCCTTTACACCGGCGAAGACGGACTCGTCGAACTCGCCACCCTGCCCGAAGCCGACATGGTGCTCATCGCCATTGTCGGTGTTGCAGGACTTCGGCCCGCTCTCGCCGCGATCGAAGCCGGCAAGGACATCGCCGTGGCGAGCAAGGAGATCCTCGTCATGGCCGGTGAAGCCGTCATGAGCGCTGCCCGTGAGAAGGGCGTTCGCGTTCTTCCGGTCGACTCGGAGCACAACGCCATCTTCCAGTGCCTCGAAGACCGCTCCCCTACCGACGTGTCTCGGCTCATCCTCACCGCGTCCGGAGGTCCGTTTCGCGAACTGCCGGCTGACCAACTAGCAACCGTGACCAAGGCGCAGGCACTCAAACACCCGACCTGGGCGATGGGCCAGAAAATCACAATCGATTCCGCGACTCTTTTTAACAAGGGGCTAGAAATGATCGAAGCTCGCTGGCTCTTCGACATCGAAATGCAGCGTGTCGACGTCATTGTTCATCCGCAGAGCATCGTCCATAGCATGGTCGAGTTTATCGACAACTCCGTACTGGCGCAGCTTAGCACAGCGGACATGTGTTTTCCGATTCAATACGCCATCACCTGGCCGGACCGGGTTCCCAACACGCTTCCACCGCTCGACTTCGCCGAGCTGGCTCAGCTCAATTTTGAAGCACCCCGCTGGGACGACTTCCCCGCCCTCAATCTTGCCAAGGAGGCCGGAGAAAAAGGTGGCACTCTTCCTGCCGTCATGAATGCCGCCAACGAAGTCGCCGTCGCCGCCTTTCTCAAAGAATTGATCTCTTTCCCGAAAATCTGGGAAACCGTGGAGGAGACCATGTCATCACACAACTCGATCACTCATCCAAGCCTGGAAGAAATCATCGATGCTGACCTTCAGGCGAGAGCCAAAGCAACCGAGCTGATCTCATGAGCAAAGAGAAGCGCCGATACGAAGGAAGAGTCTGGGTCGGTTTTGACCTCGGCGGAACCAAGATGCTGGCCAAGGTCTTCAACGACGACTACCAGACTCTTGGACGCGCCAAGCAGAAAACGCAGGGAGCCAAGGGCTCCAAGTCCGGCCTCTCGAGAATGGAATCGGTTATCGACGAAGCGCTCGACGACGCCGGAGTCAGCCCCAACCAGATCGCCGGAATTGGTGTCGGTTGTCCCGGCCCCATCAATCCTGACGCTGGCGTACTCCTCGAAGCACCCAACCTCGGCTGGCGCAATGTGCCGATCGAAGATCACCTCGGCAACGCCTTTGACTGCCGCTCCGTGATCTGCAACGACGTCGATGCCGGCGTCTACGCTGAGTATGAGGAAGGGGCCGCCCGCGACGCACGCTGTGTGGTTGGCATATTCCCGGGAACCGGTATTGGCGCCGGTGCCGTCATGGACGGCAAACTCGTCCAGGGAGCTGCTCTATCCTGCATGGAGCTGGGTCATATCCCCCTCTTTCCGGAAATCTCCGGCCACGGCGAAGGAGGCACCACTCTCGAGATGGAATGCTCCCGCCTCAAGATTGCTTCCGAATCCGCCCGTGCGGCCTATCGCGGCCTCGCGCCGAACCTGATGGAGGCTTGCGGCACTGACCTATCCAGCATCACCAGCGGCAAGATTGCAGCAGCAATCGAAAAGGGCGATATCGAGATCGAAAACATCGTTTGCCGTGCCGCTATTTTGCTAGGGTGCGGAGTGGCGACGGTCGTCCACCTTATGGCTCCCGATGTTATAGTGCTGGGTGGTGGACTCGTTGAGGCCATGCCGAGGATCTACGTCGACACAGTGCGCCAGTCTGCCCTCGATCGCGTCCTTCCCCCTTATCGCGACAGCTTTACTATCGTAGCTGCGGAGCTCGAAGACGACGCCTGCGTGATCGGCTGTGCCGCCTGGGCCCGAAAGATTATTGAAGCGTAAGCAGGAGGCGACGTTATCCCTCCGAAGATTCCTATGGAAAACCGTAGCTACGAAACGACAGCCCGAAAGATGGACACGATGCCTCCGGGCATCCCCTACATCATCGGTAACGAAGCCGCTGAGCGATTCAGTTTCTACGGGATGCGGACCATCCTTACCATCTTCATGGTGAATTACCTCTGGCTTATGGGAAGCTCCCCGATAGAGCGCATGACCGATACGGTAGCGAAGACCCAGTTTCACAACTTTGTTTCACTGGTTTACTTCACCCCCATCGCCGGAGCCCTGCTCGCCGATCTTTTCTTCGGCAAATACCGCGTCATTGTCCTTCTATCTATCGTCTACTGCCTCGGTCACGGAGCCCTTGCTATCATGGGAATGTGGGGAGAAGCTTCCTTCTGGCTCATGATGGGTTTGTGGCTCATCGCTATCGGATCGGGCGGCATCAAACCCTGTGTCTCGGCACATGTCGGTGACCAGTTTGGGTCGCAAAACCGCCACCTGCTGCCGCGAATCTTTAACTGGTTTTACTGGTCCATTAACCTCGGAGCTTTCCTTTCTACCCTTCTCACGCCCTGGCTGCTGGAATGGTACGGCCCTCACTGGGCGTTTGGAGTTCCCGGCGTTCTCATGGCCTTGGCAACGCTCGTCTTCTGGATGGGTCGCTGGAAGTTTGTTCACATTCCTGCCAAGGGCACGCCCTTCATCAAGGAACTCTTCAGCGGCGAAGGCCTCAAGGCCATCGTGAAACTCTCTGGTATCTACGTCTTTGTGGCCGTCTTCTGGGCGCTCTTTGATCAGAGCGGTTCCTCCTGGGTTCTCCAGGCAGAAAACATGGACCGCAACTGGCTTGGAGTGGAATGGCTACCGAGTCAGATCCAGGCGCTGAATCCCATTCTCATCCTGACATTCATTCCTCTATTCTCCTACGTGGTCTACCCAGCAATCGACAAGGTATTCCCGCTGACCCCACTCCGGAAAATCAGCATCGGCTTGTTCATCATGGTCATCTCCTTTGTCCTCGTGTCCATCGCCCAGGCCAGAATCGATGCGGGGCAAACCCCCTCTATTTCCTGGCAGCTACTTGCCTACGTTTTTCTGACTGCGGCCGAGGTCATGGTCTCCATCGTCTGCCTCGAGTTCAGTTACACTCAGGCGCCCAAGACGATGAAGTCAGTCATCATGGCGATCTTCCTATTCGCCGTTTCCCTCGGCAACCAAATCACAGCACAGATCAATAACTTTATCCAGGTGCCCGACCCTATTGCCAATATCGAAGCGACCGGCAATGAAGTCGCACTCGGCGGATTCGACCAGAAGACCGGCACGCAGGATGACATCAAGGTTACCTTCAACAAAGAAGGCAGCCGTAGCGACCTCACCTTTGCTTCACGCGATTCAATTGACCTGCTTCTCGATCAGATCAGCAACAAGGTAGCCGAGAACAATCACCTCGCCCTGAGCACCAGCGAGGGTGAAGTGATCACCAACGCCGTCAACGATCCATGGGGCAATCCCTACCGCTACCGCCTCGTAAACAGGAATCTGGCCCGCATCTGGAGCCTTGGCCCCGACGCCACTGATAAGACCGAGTGGGATCAAGGCGCGACCCTGACGATCGATCGCCCGTCCAGCAAGGAGCCTACCGCCTTCTCCAAGATTATTGGCAAGATTCAGCCCGAGAAAACGTGGTTGGAATCGCGCCGCGCGAAACTGGGCCTTCCCACCGAGGAAGAAATGGCGGAGTCCGGCCCTATCATTTCCCGCAGCTATTTCGTCGGGGGACAGGTGAAGTTGGAGGGAGCCTCCTACTTCTGGTTCTTCAGCGGACTGATGCTGGCTGCCGCCCTTCTCTTCCTGGTCGTAGCCAAGCTCTATAAGCCCAAGGAATACTATCACGAAGAGGCCAACGACACCGAAGCTAAGGACTAAACGGCGGGACGCTGAGGCGGGGCCCCTCGAATGGTCGGCTCCGGCTCCTTCCACGACCACGATGATCGACCTGAAAACTAAGCTCCTAAATCCAACGTTGCTTGGGTGGAAGTCGTCACTCCAGTCACTACCTCTTGAATTTTCGAAGAATCTCAGAACTGCGGAAAAGCGGCGCTAAAAAGCTCGAAAAACACCACTTGAAAACCTCCAAATACCAAGTAAACTCCCGTCCCGCGTAACCTCATGGTGTAACGGTAGCACAACAGATTTTGGTTCTGTTTGTCAAGGTTCGAATCCTTGTGAGGTTGCCACTTCTTTCCTGCCGGGACCGGTCACTCTGCCGCTCAGACCAACCCTTCCAAAACGATCGTTTCTCATGCTCAGCGGCCTGCGCACTCTCCTGATTCTCGGACGCGTTTCCAACCTGCCCACCGTATGGACCAATGTCTCTGTGGGCTGGTTTCTCTCGGGAGGGGGCTGGCAAACCGAGTTCGCCTCGATCCTGCTTGGCGTCAGCCTGCTCTACGTCGCCGGCATGACTCTGAACGACGCGTTCGATGCGAAATGGGACAAGGAGCACGGAGCCAACCGCCCCATTCCATCAGGCAGAATGTCGTTGCCGGCCGTGTGGATTACCGGCCTATTCGAAATGGCCACCGGTATCGCTGTTTTGCTGCTATTCACCTCGTTTCACCTCTACCTGCTTATCGGCCTGCTTGCGGCGATCCTGCTTTACAACTGGATCCACAAACGCTGGGCCGGATCGGTTCTTATCATGGGTGCCTGCCGCGCGCTCGTTTATGCGGGAGCCGGCAGCGCTGTTGCTGTCCACATCTCGGACATCGAACTTCCAGGTCTTGTCTGGGTGGTTGCTTTCATCTCCGTAATCTACATCGCCGGCCTCACGCTCGCGGCCCGCAGCGAACACCTCAAAGGCGCCAAGGGCCCGGGAATTCTTCCCCGGCTCATGCTGATGTTTCCCGTTCTTTTTCCCCTGCTCGGCTCTCGCACTATGCCTCACAGTCTCGCCAATGTCTCACTTGTCGTCGTTGGTGTGATCGGTATCTGGGCCTGGGTCTCCATCACCCGAGACTGGCTCAAGAAACGCATCTCCATCGGCGTCGCCTACGCCATTGCCGGTATCGCGTTCTACGATGCCGCCATCCTCGCATTCGCCGACTGGCGCGCCGCGGTGGCTGCACTCGGTTGCTTCGTCCTCACCCTGGGAGCACAGCGCGTCATTCCCGCGACGTGATCGATTGTCAGTGATCCGTATTCGGTAGTCAGTTCTACCGACTACTGAATACCGACCACCGGCCACCCCTTTCATTGACCCCCGAAACTCAAACCAGTAACCTCTCCCCCATGCAGGTTTCACTCATTGTCAGTGTCATTGGCCCCGACCGCCCCGGTCTCGTAGAACAACTTTCTTCCGCAGTCACCCAGGCAGGTGGCAACTGGGAGGGCAGCCGCCTCGTCCGTCTCGGAGGCCAGTTTGCCGGCATGGTCCAGGTTATCCTTCCCGAAAGCCAGCTTCAAGCTCTCGAGTCTCAACTCGTCTCCCTCGAATCCGCAGGACTCAAGGTCACTTCGGTTCACTCCGGAGAACAAACAACCGATGCTGCCAATGGAACAGCCGTGAATCTAGAAGTCGTGGGACAGGACCGCTCCGGCATCGTCAGTACGATTTCCAAGGTCCTCGCCGACCAGGGCGTCAACGTCATCGAACTCGCCACCGATTGTAAGGACGCTCCCATGTCAGGGGAGCGACACTTTCACACCACCGCCAAGCTCGGCCTTCCGGGTAACATTGACCTCGCTGACCTGCGATACAGTATCGAAGAAATCGCAACCGACCTCATAGTCGAGTTGGATTTGAATATTGAGCGATAGCAAGGCAGCCGGTCCAGGGTCTCAGCTTCCGCGCGACCGCAGCCCGCTCTCAACCACTAAAACGGCTCCAGTCGCTCTTCCGTATCCTCAGTCGGCAACGCATCTGTTAAAGCCTGCACTTCCTCACCCGTTACAGAGGCGACTGTTTTCTCTGCTTCCGGTTTTTCAATCTCCGTCACCGCTTCATCCACCTCTGCGATCCCACTTTCAATAAACACTGGCAATGGCGCCACCAATCTCCCTGGCAGAGGCCTGACACGATCATACACCTGCTTGGCCAGTTCCGGTGCCACCTCGTAACCGCGGTCAAACATTTCCATCTTCGCGTCGAGGTTATCAATGTAATGCAGGGCCTGCGCTTCAGGCGTCTTCGGCACCACCGGCGATCCAAACGCCAACTCACCATGATGCGAAACAATTAAGTGCAGCAAGTGAAGCCGCACCCGCTCCGAGGCCGGCTCGAGATCCTGCCATTCCTCCCTCAGGCCGTCTTCATCCAGCAATTCACGCCAAAGCTTGTTCACGATTTCCATCCCAAGCGGGATGTGACCAATTAATTCACCGATTTCGGTGTAAGGCATCGTGAACCCTTTCTCCTCGTAGACATTCTCCCACAACTTGCCAACATCGTGAAACAACACTCCTGCCACGAGGAGGTCGCGGTTCAGCATTGAATAGGCCTCACAAATCTGCACCGCCGACCGCATCATCTGAGCGACGTGTTCAACGAGACCGCCACGCCTTGCATGGTGATAATCCCGCGCTGCGCCCGTTCGCTTGAAGCGCTCTCCAAATTGCTTCAGGAATCCCACACACAGCCCGGCAATCCGAGGATCCGATATCGCCGCCACCGTCATTTCGATGAATGCATAATCCTCCTCCTGCTTAGCTCGCAGGCTTCCAGAACCAGCCAGTAGCTCGGTCGTTTCCTTCTCATCAAGAACGCGGGCAACCCACTTCTTGCCATCAATGGAGCGGCCGTCATTACCCAGACCAAACTCACCTGACACCTCCACAAATTGCGCGTTACGGAGCTGTCCACAAAGTTCGAACATCGGCGTATTGTTCCAGACACGCAGGACTAAGGTCTCCTCGGCATCAGCAAACGTGAGCTCGTAAAACGGGTTTCCGGTCTTGGTCGTTTTCTGAAGGCACTTCTCCAGCTGCGCCCGAAAACCGACTGACTGAGGCACCGGCCCAGCGCCTTGCTTGAGATCACGAATTGAGAGGAAATCCATTGACTCCGACACTAGCGGGTCACGCCATCGCTGGCTACCAACTTTTGCACGGGCCCGCTCAAGATGATAGCAATGCCACGCCGAGGCGTCCGCCTCACATCACTCCCTCCTTTCAGCGTAGGGAAGATATCTCCCTACGTCTTTCGAACCCACAGCCGAAAATAGGCTCCATCAAGCAACACGCGTGCGAGGTAAGCACCAAGCATGATGACCTCGATAAGGACAGCCGGGCTGAGCAAACCTCCCGTCACGTCGGCCCCGATCTGATCAAAAACTATCCCATGCTGATTCACCAGCCAGAGCGTTCCAGCGAGGGCACCGCCATTGAGCGGCAGTTGTCGGAACCGTATTAACCAAGTTCTTCGAAGGAGCCTCGCCACGAAACAGGCGCCGCCAGAATCCATCCCCTCGCCTTTGGGCTCATCATGCGATGAGACATCGTCCTGGTGCGGGCAACTGGAGAGATCTCGGAATTACGATAGGCATCCATTTTCAGAAAATTCGGCCTGAAATTGATAATAGATTTCATAAATAAAAGAAAATTGAGTAAGTTTATGGGATAGGTCCCCCACTCTCGCGGTATTGATTTGTGGGCCCTCCCTTGCAGCCTTCCCCATTGTCCACCGTCACCGGAGGTGGTATAAACTAGCCAGCTCAATCCAGTCCATGGCGAAACCATCTTCCACTGTCCGGGATCCGGCCTCAGAAATCGGAACCCGGGGAAAGAAATCCCGTCCCGAATCCAGCCTCTCCCGCTCCCGCAGTCGACTCTGGACCAGGGTCCAGCGCAGCCTCTTCAAAAGCGAGACCCCGCGTACCGAGGAGTCGATGCTGCCCATGCTCATCGAGGTGTTCGCCGGCTTCACCAAGCTCGATGGCCAGGTCATCGAGGCGGAGATCGACTCCATTCTCGGCTTTCTCCGCTACGACTTTCCCGAGACGGTATACACTGAACTGCGCCAACTCTTTATGAAGTCCCTGCACCAGCGGCAGGACCTCGAAGCCATCGCGACCGACCTTGCCGATGAACTCCCCCTCGAAGATAAGGTTCTCCTCGGCGTGCAGCTCTACGTGCTCATCAGCCGGGCAGGACTTCCGAAGGAAAACCTCATCACCTTCTACCAGTTCATGACCACGCTCGGCGTCGCGTCCGAGGCCATCAACATCGTTTACCAGCTCAACACCAGCGAGCTCTCCCAGCTTGAGCAGAGCGCTAACATTACCAACGAAGCTCCCGCCGACGGCAATGAAGCCCACCAGCTTGAGTCTCTGATCCTTTCGACCCAGAATAACGCCGACGTTTCCATCGCTTCCAATGATGAGGAACATTCCGTAGTCGCCTTCCGCTTTATCAACCTCATCCTCATTAAGAACCTTGGCCCCGGCGTAATTCTTGCCCGCGGACGCCAGGTCGCGGCCGGGGAATTCTGCCGCGTCTACGAAGGCCAGCGCATTCTCATCGGGGAGGAAGTGCTCGCCTTCGAAGATCTCGTCTTTTACTTCAACACGAAAAAGAATGTTTCCTCGGTTCAGCTTTACCTCGCCCAGGATAGCAGCGGCAACCAGTTCATCGAGAAGACCCGAACGAAGCAGAGCTACCTGAGCGCCTCTTTCGGTCTCGACATTCAGGTAGAAGTGCTCAACACCGTAGAAGCTGTCATCGGCAAGAAGCCGCTCGAGCGCGGCGCCAAGTTTCAAGTCACTTCGCGCGACACAATCGACTTTCCCGATCACTCGGAAATTTCATTCGACGACCTCCGACGCAAAGCGCGCGAACTCGGTGGGCGATTCAGTCTCGCCCCGAATCGGTCCGTTTACCTGGTTTCCAACGACCCGTCCCAACTCAGCCCCGGCGACATCCTTCTCACCCCCGGAGTTTCCGGTAATGTGCTCCTCCGGATCCGGTGTGACAATGCCACCAAGACCGGTCACCTCGAGATCATCGAATCTGAGCGCGCCATCGCCGTCGAAGGCGAACCGGTCAAGTCCAACGCACCGCTTCGGGACGGTGCTGTCATTTCCCTGAGCGGAGGCCAGTACCTGCGCTGCCACTTCTCCGAAAGTATCATCGAGGAAGAGCGTAACGTCATCACCACGCTCAAGGCGCGTGACCTCAGTCACAGCTTCGACCGCCGCACTCAGGCGCTCGACGGGGTCACTTTCTCGATCCAGCGCGGCGAAATGGTCTGCGTTATGGGTCCCTCCGGATGTGGTAAGTCCACTCTGCTCAAGGCGCTCGGCGGACAGCTCAAGCCCCGCCGCGGCCGCATCGATCTTAACGGCGTCGACCTCTACATCGAGCACGACAACCTCAAGTCCTACATCGCACTGATCCCGCAGGACGAGACCTTCGACCCGCTCCTCACCGTCGAGGAAAACCTCGACACCGCCGCCGCGATTCGCGCGCCGCACTTTCCCGTTTACGAACGAAGCCGTCGCGTTGACTCCAAGCTGATCGAACTGGGCCTCAACGAAATCCGTCACCGTCTTGCCGGCGACAGCCAGACCAAGAGCCTCTCCGGCGGCCAGCGGCGACGTCTCGACGCCGGCATGGACATGATCGGTATCGCCGACGTTTACCTCTTTGACGAGCCCACCTCCGGCCTCTCTTCGAAGGACTCCGAGCACGTGCTCGACATGATCCGTGGCCTGACCCACAACAAGATCACTCTCGTTTCCATTCACCAGCCCAGCAGTCGACTCTTTCACATGTTTGACAAGGCCATCCTGCTCGATCAGGGCGGCAAGCTCGCCTTCTTCGGCACACCTGTACAGATGCTGGAATACTTCAACGAAGCCCGAAAGCAGGAAGGTATTCAGACCTCCTCATTACCCGACGTCGATCCTGACACAGTCGTCAACTTCACTCCCGACTTTATCTTCGACGTGATTGAGACCCCGTTGCGCGACCTCGGCGGCGACGTTATTTACGAGCGAGACACCCGCGGCAACCTCATCCCCGCTCGACGTTTCAGTTCCTCCTTCTGGGCCGATCGGTTCCAGACCTATCGGTTGCTCGAGGAAGTGAACCTGCGCGAACTCGAGGCCGACACCTCGCAGTCCGTTGCCTCCCTTCAGAAAACGCCGCAATCTCCGCCGCGGAAGTTCGCTCACGACACAGTTCGCTTTCTCAATCAGCTGAAGCGCGCCTTCTTCAGCAAGCTGAGAAACCGGGCCAACCTCGCCACCACCCTTCTCGAGGCTCCCCTGCTCGCTTTCCTCATCGCGATGGTCCTGCGCTATTCTGAGGACGGCGACTACAATTTCGCCAATGCCTTTCACATCCCCACCTATCTCTTCCTCAGCCTCGTTGTGGCTCTCTTCCTCGGCATGACCAACTCGGCCGAAGAAATCATCCGTGATCGGGCCCTGCTTATGCGGGAGCGGCATCACGGATTCCGAGTCACGGGATACATCATCAGCAAGTACATCTCGCTGGGTTTTTTCGCCCTGATCCAGTGTGTCATTTACCTCATTATCGGTGACGCGATTCTCGGAATACGCGAGATGTTCTTCTCCAATCTCACCTGGATGTTCCTCACCGCTTTTGTTGGCGTTGCCACCGGGCTCGTCATCTCCTCGATGGTCAGCAGCCCCAAGACCGCGATCAACATCATTCCGCTTATTCTTATTCCTAACATCATCCTCGGGGGTGCCTTGATTAAATACGACGAGATGAACCGCAGCCTTAATTTCGCCCAGTTTTTCCTCGGTGAGCAGGATGAAGAAGACAGTAAACTCAAGGTACCGCCCATCTGTCACTTCATGCCCCTGCGTTGGAGCTACGAATCGGTCATCATCGAGCACGCAGAATATAATCCCGCCAGTATTCTCACCAACCACATCGAAACCGAGATCCAGACCTTCAGCGAGATCCCGCTTGACCAGAAATTGACCGACGAGCAGTCCGAATACCTTTACCAACTCAAGCAGGCCCTCGCCGTCGTACACGGCCTCCAAGGCGAAAACCCGCGCAGCGTCAGCAAGCAGCTCACCACCATTCGCAGGTCCCTCAATGAACTAACCTTCGATCCCGAACCCTACTTCGCGAAGTCAGATGGAGAGACCCAGACCTACACTGCGACCGAGCTTTACCTCAACGAAAAGGTCCAAGACCTCTACAACCGCGCTGAAGTCGAACGCCAGGACTACCGCCGCGTCGACAACCCGCCCAACGTTTTCTTCGGGCAGGAGCGGCAGTTCCGCGTCCC
>PKCI01000061.1 GCA_002862135.1 Verrucomicrobiota bacterium
GGTGGATTCAGGTCGATCTCCACATTGGCAGGAAGGCTGCCACGTATGAAGGTAGAGCCGGTTTCCTCGTCTTGTAAAATGCGGGGGAAACCATCCGCTTCTTTCCGCGAGAAAACACTGCCACGAGAGTCGATAAAAGCACTGACGCCGGTGTTGGCGGCGCGAATCATGGGGCGGCGGAATTCAATGCAGCGAAAAATGGCGTTGTTGTAGTGATGAATCGGTTCCGCACTTTCGCGGAACCAGCCGTCATTGCTCACATTGACCATGACCTGAGGACCGTTGCGGATGAACTTCCGGGTGTGCCGGGGGACTGTGTCTTCGAAACAGATCAGGGGAATGATTCCGATTCCGTGACCGTCCTTCTCAAGGATGAGTGGTTCAAAAGACGTGCCGGGGGTGAAGTCCTCCTCAATGATGCCACCGGCGATCCATTCGAAGAGAGGAAATTTGCCGCGGAAAGGGATGTATTCCCCAAGCGGAACAAGGTGAACTTTTCGATGAGACTGATAGGTCGAGGTTTCACCCTTCATCAGGGTAATTGTGTTGTAGATTTCACCAGAGTCATCATCCCCGTCGCCGAGCAGAGTGGCATCTTCAATTCCGGTGAGCAGGTAAAAGTCGTCGCCTTTCAAGACGTGTTCGTTGAAGTAGTCCTGCACCCAGTCGAGCATGAAAAGTCCCGGAATGCAGGTTTCCGGCCAGAGGATGAGATCGTGATCGGCTGTTTCAACGAAGGTGCGGGTCAGGTCGCGGTAGTCGAAGATGATCTTCTGGCGGATCTTGAGATCTTCGGCCCACTTGTCCTCGATCGGAATATTGAGCTGCATGACTCGGGCCCTGAGATCGATCGACTCTTCCGGGACCATAGATATGCGGGTGGTGCCGTAGATAAAAAGACCAATAATGAGTGCGACTCCGACGGCGAAGTCGACGTGAGGTCTGAGGCGCTGACGCTCCTTCACCTCGAGGCCAAGCCGGACGAGGGTGCAAAAGGCGATGACACCGCAAAACATCAGGATGAAGCCGTAGCCGGTGATGCCAATGACGTCGGCGAATTGGACGAGAAGCAGGTGATCCTTGAGGGCCGCTCCGAGGCCATTCCAGCCGAAGCCGGTAAAAGCAATTCCGCGCAACCATTCGAGTCCACACCAGGCAGCACCGTTGAGAAAGGCAACCCGAAGCACATCAATGGATTGATCGAAGAGATCTTTTTTCGCCTTGTCAGGCTCCTTGATAATCCAGCGACCGATCGTGGCTGCGAAAGCGCCGAAGAAAGCAAAGTAGATCGCGAGGTAGAGTGAGAAGAATACGAGGGCGGCGATACCGGCCCACACAGTTCCGGCAACATGTCCCACTTCGACGAGCCAGTGACAGCTCAGTGCAAAGAAGACGAAGCCGCTGATGAATCCCAACAGCAGTCCCCAGCGCCACCGGGTCCACTTTTCTTTTGGTGGGTGGGAAAACCAGAGCGCCGCGAGGAGCGGAGCTTGCCAGATCCAGACGAAGCCGTCGTGGTTAAACGGCGGAAAGCAAAGGCCGAGGAGCACGCCGCTGAGAACGGCAGCGATCCAGGGCCAGAGTTTCTTAAGAAGGGACATAAAGCTGCGTTTTACCCGAGGCGGGAACGCATGTCAGCGACAATCGCTTCCTTGAGGGAATCAAAGGACTCTTTCGCCGATAACTTAGCAGCGGCGAGTTCGTCGGCTGAAAGGGGCGACGAGGGCGGGATGCTGGGACGGAAGTAAATGTAGTATTTGATCTTCGGTTCGGTGCCGGAAGGGCGCACCGCGAAGGCGCGGCCGTCGGCGAGGTCGACGAAAACCATTTTCTCCTTGGGAATGGCGTCGCCCTCTTCGTCAGCGTAGTTATTATTGGCGAAGTCGCGGACGCAATCAACAGAGGCGCCGTCAATTTCGGAAGGCGGATCATCGATGTAGCTCTGGGCGAGGCTCTGGATCTGGGTGGCTCCGTCGGCACCGCTTAGGGTTTCGGCGTGCTGACCTTCGAGATAGACGCCGTGTTGAGCGTAGAGTCGGTCGAGCAGTTCGACTGAAGTGATGCCAAGCGACTTGGTGTAAGCAGCGACCTCGGCAAACATGACCACCGCGCCATTGCCGTCTTTGTCGCGAAGGAAGTCGGCACCGAGGTATCCGTAACTCTCTTCGCCGCCGAAGACGAAGAACTTGGAATGCTTCAGGCGCAGAGCCATCGTTTCCTTGTCGGAGAGGTTCCGATAGTCGGCGCGGACATTCAAGGGAAGCTGGTTTTCGTATTTTCGAAGTTTGCCGCCGATGTATTTGAACCCGGTCAGGGTATTGACGACACCGACATCGAAGCTGTCGGCAATTGCCTGCTGGAGTTCCGTGGTGACGAAGGTTTTCACGAGGGTGGCGTGGTCGCGATTGCCCTCATTGATGATACCCTGGTCGGTGAAAGCCTTGAGACGGTAGAATGCCATCAGGGAACCGATCTGGTTGCCGGTAAGGAGTGTCATTTCTCCTGCTCCATTGCGGACGACAACACCCATGCGGTCGCTGTCGGGGTCGGTGCCGATGACGATGTCGGCTTGGCTGGCCTCGGCCTGGTCGATACCCATCTGCAGGGCTTCAGCGTTTTCAGGGTTGGGTGACTTTACGGTGGGGAACGCCCCGTCTTCGACATCCTGAGCCGGAACGGTATCGCAGTGGAAGCCCAGTCGGCGCAGCATGTGTGGGGCGATGGTGCCCCCGGTTCCGTGAATATTGGTGAAGACAATCTTGAGATCGCTCTGAGATTTGACGAGTTCCGGATTCAGCAGTAGAGACTTGAGTCGAGCCATGTATGCTTCGTCCATATCAGCTCCGAGTTCCGTGGTGGTTCCCTGCTGATCGGCCGGGAGGGGTTCATAGTTTTCGCCACTGAGAGCATTCACTTCGGCAATGACTTCACTGGCATCGGGATCGACAAGTTGGGCGCCGTCCCTGCCATAGGCTTTGAAGCCATTGTCATGCGGCGGGTTGTGGCTCGCGGTGAGCACGATACCGGCCGCGGTGCCAAGGTGGCGCACGGCGAAGCTCAGGTGAGGAGTGGAGCGGGGCACGGGAAAAAGGTAGATGTCGACGCCATTTTCATTGGCCACCTTCGCGGCGCAGTTGATGAACTCTTTGCCGAAGAAGCGAGTGTCTCGAGCGATGGCGATAGAAGGGCGGTCTTCGCCATTGTAGGATTTCTTCAGCTGATTGACGAGACCGAGAGTGGCCTTAGTAACATTGTAAAAGTTCAGGTTGGCGGTGCCGACACAGGGGTGTTCGGGGCGCTCGTCAAGTCCGGCGGAGCCGCGCTCTGCAGAGGTCACGATTTCCCCAATGGAGCGTCCGCGGAGACCTCCAGTTCCGAAAGCAAGTTTCTTGAAAAAGCGATTGTTCAATTCTGCCCATTGGCCGTCATTGGCCAATTCGGATACCGCAGCTTCGTAAACCGGGTTGTCTGAACTACCGAGCAACTCGTGGATATTGTCGAAACTACTTTGCAGCAAGCCCTTGCTGGCGAGCGCAGCGTCGAGTTGAGCAGAAAGTTCAGGGTTCATATAAGGAGTAGGTCATCCTAGAAAAGACCTCGATAGATTGCAACCAACGGAACCGATGAATTCCCTCGCCCCGCAACCCGATGCTGACACGACGGCCTGGCGTATTCTGCACGATGAGAAGGCAGGCGTCTGGGTGGATCATTTTGACGGGCACTGGCTGGTGCAGACCCGGGATGCCCGGTTTCCGGGCTATCTCAAAGAGATGGCCAAGGGGGTGGCTTCGTCGATCTACTGGCGCCCGAGGGATAAAGCGGCGTCGACGGCTCCGGAAAAGATCTGGGGCGAAACTTTGTCGGAGCGGTTTCCGGTGCTGGAGAACGGAGCCAAGTTCTGGATCGATTTTGATTCGGGGTATTCTTCCGGTATCTTTCTCGATCAGCGGCTCAATCGGCGGCGTGTCTCAGGGAATAGTAGAAAAGGGCAGCGGGTCCTCAACACGTTTGCCTACACGGGGGGGTTTTCTGTGATGGCGGCGCTTTCCGGTGCCACGACCACAACATCCGATCTTTCGAAAACCTACCTGAACTGGACCTGGGACAATTTTCGGATTAACGGCCTAGATCCAGACGCGCACTACGGGGCGAAAGGAGATACGTTCGACTGGCTGGGGGCTTTAGCGAAGAAGGGGAGAACATTTCATGGCATCGTTCTCGACCCTCCGACGTTTTCGAGAAGCGGGAAGAAAACCTTTCGCACGGGCAGCAACTATGCCGATCTCGCGGCGCTGGCTGTGTCCGTCCTCGAGCCGGGAGGCTGGATTCTCTGCTGCGCCAACACCCACCGCTTGAGGCTGGATCAGTTTGAAAAGGACGTTTTCGAGGGGATCAGGCGGCGGGGACGCAGCGTAGAATCCTGTGAATCTTCCCCCATGCCGCCTGAGTTTCATGGCGACGATTATTTGAAATCGCTCTGGGTTGTTGTTGGTTAGCAGCCCTTCACGTTGCGGGGCAAATCAGAAAGCTGTCATGCGTATTATTCGATACACTCAGAAAAACTATCAATCAGCGGTCAAGAAGCTGGACCGCCGTTCGGCCCCGCCTGCCGGCGTTGAGGCGATCGTGAAAGATATCATCGCTGATGTGAAAGCCCGTGGCGACAAGGCACTGATTGAGCTTTCTAACAAATTTGATGGCGCTGGCTTCAAAACAGCGAAGGACCTGCGCGTCAGCGAAGCGGAACTGGCTGCTGCCGAGGATGCTGTCGACGCGGAAACCAAGAAGGCGATCGCGGCATCTCGGAAGAATGTGACCGCATTTGCCAAGCGCAGCCTGCGCAAGGACTGGTGTGGCAAGAACGCCCAAAGCGCGGAAGTGGGAGAGCGCTACCTGCCTTTTGAGCGAGTTGGAATTTATGTGCCGGGAGGATCGGCGCCGCTGGTTTCGACGTCTAACATGACCGTGTGTCTCGCTGCCGCTGCCGGATGTCCTGAGATCGTGGTGATGACTCCTCCCGGACCGAATGGCGAGGTGAACCCGGCATTGCTCTTTGCCCTGAAAGAAGCCGGAGCCACCGAGATCTACAAAGTGGGCGGCGCTCAGGGCATGGCCGGTATGTCGATCGGAACGAAAACGATTCAGCCGGTGCTTAAAGTATACGGTCCTGGTAATTCTTTTGTGGTGGAAGCCAAGCGTCAGCTTTTCGGCGTTGTGGCCGTAGATTTGTTGCCTGGACCAAGTGAGGTCGTCACGCTGGCTGACAGCAGCGGGAAGGCGAAATTCATCGCTGCCGATATGCTGGCCCAGGCTGAGCACGGTGGTGACAGCATCATGGGATTCGTGACGGATTCTAATAAGCTGCTTGAGCAGGTTCAGACGGAGATTAAGAGCCAGATCAAGACGCTGAGTCGTCAGTCTCAATTGAAGAAAGCGCTCAAGGAAGGAGCCTGGTGCATTCTCGTGGAGAGGCTCGAGGACGGTGTCGACGTGGTGAATGCCTTTGCTCCGGAACATCTCTCACTAATCACCCGCCGTGAGAAAACCATTCTTCCGAAAATCACCACTTCTGGTGCAATTTTTGTGGGAAACTATTCACCGGTGGCAGTTGGCGATTTCCTCGCTGGTCCCAGTCACGAGCTACCGACAGGCGGTGCAGGTAAATCTTTCCCTGGTCTGACCGTAGACATGTTCCAGCGTCGGACCAGCATCGTAAGGCTGGACCGGGATTCGATTAAGAAGTCGGCGCCGATCGTTGAGGCCTTTGCCCGAATCGAAGGGCTCGATGCCCACGGGCGTTCCGCATCAATTCGTGTGAAGTGATGTGGATTATCCGGCTTTCCAGCACTGCTGTTTGGCGGGAATGACAGGCTCCGATCCCGGTGCACCTGCATCGATCAGAAAGCGGCTTATGACGTTAGGTCTAGAATTGGGTGACGCGATTCGATAAGCGAAACGCGCGACGAATTGAAAAAGGGGGGTGGTCAAAGGTTTCGGGCGTAGGGGTTTGCCCAGAATGAGGGCGCTTGCGGAATCAACTTCAGCGGGCCAGCCCCGCCCGGAATTGAAGCCTCCTTCCATTTTTCCTTGTTGAGCAAGATCACCAGTTGGTCGTTGGTGTAGTTGGCCTCAAAGCGATTCCAGTTGCCGGGTTTCTCGAGGAGAGGATCGCTGGATTCAATCGTGAATTTCTGGCCAAACATTTCAAACTTAGCTGAGTCGGAGCCCTCGGGCAGTTTGAGGTCGAAGATAATCTCGCTGTTGCCGGAGAATGCCTCTTCCGTAATCAGTGGCGTCGCGCCGGGGTCCGCTTGCATTTGCCAGTCGCGTGAATCCCATCCGGCTCTTTTGTGCCAACCCGCGAAGTCGACGCCGTTGTAGAGGCAGCGCAAACCGCGGGACTCAATCGCAATGTGTTCGGGGTTTATTGGGGTGTCCGGCAGTTCCTTGACTCGTCCGTTGCGGTAGTGCACGATCCCGCCCTCACTTTCGATGCAGAGGTATCCTTTTCGGGGAATGCAGTCCTTGCCTTGTGATACGACCTTGCCATTCACCGCCAGGGATATGTTGCCGTCATGGCATTCGATTCGATAGTGATTCCACTGTGGGCTTGGATTTGAACGCTTTTCCGTGGGAAACGTGCGCATGCCCCGCCCGTTGCCATTCAGTGGCGTCATGGTAGCGCCGTGAATGGGAAAGATATCACCGTGGCAAGTGTGGCTCTTAGTGTCGCCGTAGGCATTCTCGAGGACTTGAACTTCGATTCCCCGAATGAAGGGTTGGCCGCGGGCGGTGATGTCATCGGCCCAGACGAAGAGGCCGGCATTGCCTTTCGGAACGAGGTGGCGCCATTCCACCTCCATGATGAAGTTTTGATACATTCGCTCGGTTCTGATCTCTCCGATGGGCTTCCCCGAACAGACCAGGTAGCCTTTCTCGTTGAAGGACCACGTAGACGGAGCTGTGTTTACCTCGACCCAGCCGGTGAGGTCCTTGCCGTTGAAGAGGGGACGGAAACCGTCGTCAGCCTTGGCTAGACTGAGATGGGTCAGCAGGAAAATTAGAGCGGGGCGAATCATAAGTGAGAGGTTTATTCAACGCCGGTGGTTTCCATCTCGACCACGTAAAAGCTGGTGCGTGCCGTGACGTAGAGTTTGTTTCCTACGAGCAGGCAGTTGGCTGGTTTCTCGGGTGGGGTGATGCGGAGTATTTCTGTGCCCTCTGGTGAGAAAGCGATGAGGTCGGTCCAGGTAACATAGAGATTGCCGTTGGTGTCGACAGTCATGCCATCGCTGCCGACTGGTGCGAAATGCGCCTTGGGGCCGAGTAGGCCGGGGCCTTTGACTTCATACTTCCAGATCGTCTCAGCTCCGGGATCGGCAACATAAAGAGTCTTCTGATCCGGTGACAGAATGATACCGTTGGGTTTGTTAAGGTCATTGATTACCTGCGTGATATTCCCCTTCTTATCTACGTAGTAAACGGCCATGACATCTTGTTCGAGTTCACCTCCGCCCTTGCCGTAGCGGGGATCGGTGAAGTAAAAGCCACCGTGCTGGTCTGGCACTACGTCGTTCGGGCTATTGAGTCTTTTGCCGTCAAAGGTCTCCGCCACCACTTTTGTCTTCCCGTTTGTATCGGTTAGGGTTACTCGACGGTTGCCGCCCTCACAGGCCAGTAAGTGGCCTTCGCGAGTGAAAAAGAGGCCGTTTGCTCGCCCAGTTTCTTCACGGAAAATGGAAGTCTTTCCTGTTTCGGGGTCGTAGATGTGAGTGCGTTCGTTGGGAATATCGTTGAAGAAGATCTTTCCGTCAGGAGCAACGGCCGGACCTTCGGTGAACGTGAAGCCGTCGGCAAGTTTCTCGAACTCAGTATTCTTCTTGATCAAAGGAGTGGCAAGAAGTGTTGAGGCGGAGAAAAGGGCGCAACAGGAGACGATTGGCAATGAACGCTTCATGTCGTGAGTTAACGAGAATATTCTCCGTGTGAAAAGAGTTTCTATCGGCCGAATTGCGCTTGGAATCGCTTCGGGTAGAGCACCTTTATTTTGGCGGCCTCAAAACAAGTTTGGCTTCGAGCACCTTAAACCGGGTTGACTGCGCGTCTATACCCTGTTGGGTCTTTGAATTGACTCTGTTTGGTGGGGCGGCCCTACCAGTTATGCAGCCTCCCGGTATTCCAGTTTCGGCGATTAATGAACCGCTTCGCGTCAGTGGGAAATATTTTCGTGCCGGAGAGGAAGTGTGTTTTGTTAAAGCAGTAACTTTCGGGCCGTTTCCTGCCGGTGTATTCCCGGACGAGGGGCGCATGGAGCTCCGCAGAATCCGCGAAGAACTAGGCGCTAATGCCATTCGCCTCTACGAGCTGCCGACCCTCGATTTCATGCATGACTGCGCGGAGTTGGAGATAAGGGTCTTTATCACTTTACCCTGGACGCAGCACATTGATTTTCTGAATCAGCGGAGCGCTATTGTCGAAGCCGATCAGCAATTGATTGAGACGGTGAGAAAATTCCGGGGACACCCGGCGCTGGCAGGCTATTTCGTAGCCAATGAAATAGAGACGACGCTGGTTCGCTGGATGAGACCGAAGCGGGTCATTAAGCAGATTGAGCGAATGATCGCGCTCGGAAAGGCCAATGATCCGGATGCTCTCTTCGCCTACGCCAACTATCCGAGCACGGAGTACCTGTTGCCGTCGAACCAGGACTTTGTTGCCTTCAACCTTTACCTTGAGTCTCCTGAAACCCTTGGGGCATACCTTGCGCGATTGCAGAACTTGGCGGGGAATCTTCCGTTGTTGATTACAGAATTCGGCTCAGACTCCAAATCGCACGGTGAGTTGACTCAGGCGGGAATGCTGGAGTGGCATCTTGAAGAAGCCTGCCGGTCTGGCGTCGCAGGAACCACTATTTTTTCCTGGAGCGACCTTTGGCGGCGGGGGGGGAAGGAGATTGTTGGCTGGGATTTCGGACTGACACGGCGTGATCACTCAGCGAAGCCTTCGCTCGAAGTGGTGCGTGAAAAGTGGACACCGGTGGTTCGCCCGGGTGATGTGCTGGATGTCGACGGTTTGCCTTCAATCTCCGTGGTTATTTGCACCTACCGGGGAAGTGCTACTTTGGTGGAGTGTTTGGATTCTCTCGAGGATCTCGACTATCCGGACTACGAAGTAGTCGTGGTGAATGACAGTAGTGATCAACGCGTCGAAGAAATTTCCCTGTCCTATGAGTATGTCAGGTTATTTCAGATGCCTCATGAGGGTCTGAGCTCCGCCCGAAACATAGGTGCTGCAGAAGCGAAAGGTGAGATAATCGTTTACATAGACGATGACTGTAGAGCGGAGTTAGACTGGTTGAAGTGGATCGGGATTCAGTTTCGGCAACGCCCGGGACTTGGTTGCGCGGGAGGTCCTAACATCCCTCCATCTTCTGAGAATATTAGGCAAGCCGTGATAGCGGCCGCTCCTGGAGGGCCAACTCACGTCCTTTTAACAGACAACACGGCCGAGCACCTACCGGGATGTAATTTGGCCGTTCGTAAAAAAGTGCTGGAAGAGGTTGGCGGATTTAATGAGCGATTCTGGACAGCCGGGGACGATGTAGATTTTTGTTGGCGTGTGATTGACGCCGGCTACGACCTCGGCTTTCACCCGGCTGCTTTTGTCTGGCATCACCGCCGGTTTACAATGCGAGCGTTTGTCCGCCAGCAGATTGGTTATGGCAGAGCGGAGACCATGCTGACGCTCTTGCACCAAGAACGCTTTGGAGAATGCGGTGCTACCAGCTGGCGGGGACGTGTCTACGATTCGGGTGCCCCCGGCGGGCAGACCGTGTATCACGGCCGATACGGCTACGAGCCTTTCCAGTTGGTCTACGAGGTGCCCGGATCTGGAATTCGGGATTTGTCTCTCCATATCGGATGGTGGGCTGGAATCGTTGCCACAGCTGTTGTGGGGGGGTTCTTCTGGCCCTCGTCGATCGTCGCGGCCTTGATGCTCATCATCACAGCGGTGGAATCGAGACGACGTGCTGTGATGGCTCGCCTTGAGCCGGCGTATGACTCGCCACGTGCCCGGTGGTGGCTAGCTTGGTTGATCCTGCTCCAGGGAGCCGTTCGCAGCGGTGCCCGTCTCAGATTTGGTTGGCGAAAGGTGAATCCGTTTCGCGGGGTAGGTGCGGCCTTTCATGCGCTTGGCCGCAAGCTGATGTCCGGATGGTGGAAACTTGGAATCGAACGCACTTTCTGGAGCGAAGAGGGAATCGGCCGGGATCAGTTGCTCGAGGCGGTCTTGAAAGCGTTCCCCGGGGCGATGGATGATGAGTCAGGCGCAACCGACATTATTGTGAAGGATAGTCTCTTCTGGAACTGGGCGGTTGTCACCGTTACCGAGTTCCATGGTGATGGCAAGCAGCTGACAAGGCTGCGCCTCTTAGCAAGACCGAAAATACTGACTCGAGTGTTGGCGTTGCTTACGATTCTCCTGATCCCGGCGGCGGTTACGATGGGTATTTTTGGCGAGATCAATATCCTGATCCTGCTGCTGGCGATTTACTTGGTCGGACATGGCGTAGCCCGCATGTATATGTGGCTGAAACGACCACGATTAAGTGAGCTGGCGCGTTCTGTTGGCTTAAAATCTTCCTAATCGAATTCTCCGACAGCCGAGAGAGTAATTCGCCGGGTGTGCGGAGCACGGCGGTGCTCGAAAAGAAAGATACCCTGCCACGTGCCGAGAGCCAGGTGCCCGTTGTGAACCGGAATGACTTCGCTGGTTCGGGTCAGCGCCATGCGCAAATGGCTGGGACTATCATCAGGACCTTCGTAAGTGTGGACAAGGTAGGGGAGATCTTCAGGGACAAGATGATCGAAAAATGAATGAAGATCTGTTCTCGCCTCTGGATCTGCGTTTTCCATGATGACCAGGCTGCAGCTGGTGTGGCGAACGAAAACAGTAAGCTGTCCGGTCTTGATGCCTATCTCATCAACAAAGTCGCGAACTTCGCGGGAAATTTCATAGGTGCCTTTGCCGTGGGAAGTGACAGAGAACTCGTGGGTGTGGGCCTGGAACGCCATGCAAAAGGCATAATGTAATTGGCGAAAGGGACAAGTGGAAACTAGGGAGCGGGAAGCAGATAACACACGGCCTCTTTGTCGTTTCGGACGAGGAGCAGGCGGCCGGCGACGGACGGAGCATTCCACGTCATGCTGGAGAGCGCATCATCAATTCGTCCGGTTTCACTGAAACCTTCCGGAGTGAGCCGACCGATGACCACTTCTCCTTGCTCCGCCTGGATGAGAAGATGCTTGCCAAAGAGGAGGTGTTGACCAAAGCCGTATTTTTCCCCTTTCCACACGATGCGACCGTCGGCGAGATTGATGCAGGCGAGGCGGGCTTCGTCGAGACCATAAGCATAGTCGCCGATAATTGCAGCGGAACTGAACTTGGTTTTGAGCCGGGTGGAGTTCCAGACCCGTTCGACTGCCCAGGAGTCGCCGTCTTTCGAAAGCTTCAGAAGTGGGCTGCCCAGGCCATAACTGGCGGTGAGGAGGAGTTGATCCTCTCCGATCTTGTTGGGTTGTCCCACTCTCGGGAAGTTTCCGGGCCAGTCGTGGGTCCAGAGAGCCTGGCCAGTTTCGGGATCATGTCCGGTCACATCTTTTAAATTCACAGACACGATTTGAGGCGTGCCGAAGAATTCGATCACCCGCGCTGAGCTGTAAGTGGCACCCTTGCCTTCATAGGTCCACTTCGTTTCCCCGGTCTCGAGGTCGAGAGCAATCAGGGTTACCCCCGGCGCCTTGGAACCGGGAAGAACAACCGTGCCCTGCTCGTGCAGGATGAGAGGAGCGTTAGCGACACCCCAGTCGTGGGTGACGCCGTTGATGTCCTTGAGGACATCACGTGACCAGATTTTTTCCCCGGTTTTGAGTTCGAGGCAGTTAATGATTCCGGTGGCCCCAAGGGAATAGACTTTCCCGTCGTGTAGGGTGGGGGTGGAGCGGGGGCCATCGCCTCCCATTTCAGCCATGGGTTGGTCTGCCTTAGCAAGCAGCAGACGCACTTCATTATCGCTGTGTTGCCAGAGGGTTTTACCCGTGAAAAGGTCGAAGCAACTGACGGTTTCGTTGTCGCCGATCTGTTCCTGGGTGATTGCCCGCTCTCCGGCAACGGTGAAGCTCGACCAACCCGCTCCAACGGGGCGTCGCCAGACTTCGATGGGTGCTTCGCCTGACCAGTCAGTCGCAAACGCGGCCGAGGGCCACATGGCATTGCGGTCAGGGCCGAAAAACTGGAAAAGATCGGCCGCCGCTGCTTCTAGGCTTTCGCGAGTTATGCGAGGGTCTGAAGCAGGCTCCGCAGAGGTTTTCAAAGCTTCGGGAGTTTCCCGGTCATCCTGCCAGACCCAGGTAAACTTAGGAAACGAAGAGCCGGAAGCGGAGCCCTCGTAGCGGAGCAACTGCGACGAAGTAAAAGCGAGGACGATGAAGCTGACCAGGCCAATCCCGAAATTGCGGGAACGCTTTTTGAATGAGTCTCCCCCGAAACCGAGATACCAGAAACTGAGCAGCAGCAGCCAGATCACGGTTGCGGGAACAAAAAGCCAGTTGGAATAAGTCATCCCCTGGGCTCTCACAAAAAGAAACACTGCAGGAGCAAGGGCGAGAATAGTAGCTAGCAGGAAGAATCTGAAAGCTTTCATGCGGGCGGTGAGATAAGGACGGACATTACACTCTACCATGTTTGGGTCACCTGCGTAGGAATGATCTTTCAGAGAAGAGGTTATTTCATGTAGCAATCCCGGCAAACGTGAATCCGTATTGTGTCTGAATCGCAGAAATCTCTTGTTTCGGGCGAGGGTTTTGGAATGTTAATCGGTGCTATGTCAGAAGCTGTCAAAGGTAAGAAACAAGGAGCCGGGAGCGGGATTCGCGTTCTCATATCACTGGCTTGTGTTGTGCTGATCGTGACCGGGCTTAAGCTGGCGTCGAGCCTTTTCATTCCGATAATGATGGGGCTTTTTATCGCGCTCCTTTCCATGCCGATTCTTAACTGGTTGGACCGCCTCGGGTTGCCGAGACCATTGGCCGTCCTGATGACGGTTATTACAGACCTTTTAATTCTCGGAGGTATCGTGTTCCTCGCCTCCGGTGTTATCGGTGACTTTAATGAGAAGAGCGGCGAATACACAGAGCGCCTCCGCCGCCAGGCCGAGGAATTCTCGGTGACGATGGATCAACAACTGGCCCGGCTCGAAAATTTCTGGCGCAGTTCCGGAGCCGTGGACGAAGACGGGAACACACCCGATACAGTGACTTTGCCTGGCGAACTGCCCCTCCCGAATACCGGAGAAGAGGGAGTTCTTGGTGCGATTGGGCCGACGATGACTTTTCGCGAGTTGTTCAACCTCTACTGGGATTCCAGTCGGGTTATGGAAATGCTGGGTGGATTTAACGTGGTCAACCGGTTCACCTCGCTTGCATCCCAGACCTTCTTTGCCTTGATTGTGATGATTTTTGTTCTCGCGGAATCGGGATCTTACGCGCACAAAGTAACCGAGGTTTTGAAGGTGCGAGGTCCGGATTTGAACCGCTTTCGGTCAATCTCGCAGGACATACAGAAGTACTTGGGGATCAAGACAGCCGCTAGCGCGGCGACTGGGATTCTGGCGACCTTCACCTGCGTGCTGTTCAAGATCGACTTCCCGCTGCTGTGGGGGCTGGTGGCGTTCCTCTTCAACTACGTGCCAGCGATCGGTTCGATCCTCGCAGGGATCCCTCCGGTGGTGCTGGGCCTGATCCTGCACGGCTTCTGGCCGGCAGTTGGAGTGATGGCCTGTTACCTGATCGTTAATGTGTCGATTGGTAATTTTCTCGAACCCATGCTCCTCGGTAAGCGCTTCGGCATCTCCACGGTGATCGTGATTCTCTCCGTTCTATTCTGGGGTTTCATCTGGGGCCCTGTGGGTATGTTACTTGCCGTGCCTTTGACTATGCTGGTCAAGGTGATGCTTGATAACAGCTCAGATCTTCGTTGGATTTCTGCCTTGATGGGTAAACACGCCACGGAATCTGATGAATCAAATTCGACAAATCTTGACGCAACTGATGCCGCTTCGGCGGTTTAAAGGCGTTATGCGTTTCGCGAGTCACGTTGTCGGAGTGGCGGTCGGTTTGCTCGGGGCCGTTGCCTTGACGGCTCAGGACAGTGCTCCCAGTTCCGCTGTCTTCGGCTTGATCTTCAAGCGGATCGACCAGAATGGTGATGGCCGGGTCACGAAAGCCGAGCTGGAGCTGCAGGGCAGGAAGGCTGGGTGGCTGGCTGCCGCTGATATTGACGGGGATGGCTCTCTGACCAGAAAGGAAGTCGTTGCATTCTTTGAAAGGAAAAAGCATTCGGAGGGAATGGGTAGGCAGACCATGGTCTACGAGTTTCCGGAAGGAACCCCGATTAATGAAAGCTCCTGTCGGGCGGCCGCAGAATACTCAGCGGGGCATAATGGGTTTTCGACCCTGATCATGGTGAATGGAGAAACTGTTTTCGAGCAATACGATCACGGCTGGGCTCCCGCAAAGTCGAACCGTTTAGCGAGCGGAACGAAGAGTTTTTCCGGGGTAATCTTAGCATTAGCGGTTCAGGATGGACTGCTAGAGCTCGACGAACCGGTGTCAAAAACCATCACTGAGTGGCAGGATTACGAGGAACTAAAGCCAATTACGATCCGTCAACTTTTGAGTCTGACCAGTGGGATGCATCCGGGAGACGTTGGAATAGTGCCGAGTTATGAGACTGCGATCCAGATCGAGCTAGATGAAAAACTGCAGGCTGAGCCTGGGACAAAATTCGCCTACGGACCGCGTCCATTCCAGATCTTCGGGGAGGTGATTACCCGCAAGCTCGCAGCTCGGGAAGATCTCGGATATGCTGATCCGCTCGCCTATCTGGATGGGCGTGTCCTTGGTCCGATTGAAATGGTATACACCGACTGGAAGCGGGACGAAAACGGGTCGCCGAGGTTGCCGTCTGGGGCCTACCTGACGGCGCGAGAATGGGTCAAGCTTGGAGAGTTGTGCAGAAATGAAGGCAAGCATGGAGACGAATACCTCTTCGATCAGAAAACTTTTCGGCAATGTCTCGAGGGATCTGAAACCTATGGAGGCTACGGCCTGACTTTCTGGTTGCTTGATGCTCAAGCTAGTGGTCTGGAGGGACGGCCCTGGTTGAAAGGGGCCTACATGGCCGCCGGCGCTGGCAAACAACGACTCTACGTGCTGCCGGCCGCCGGGGCGGTGGTCGTAAGGCAGGGCGAGAGTAAGAAGGACTTCAAGGACAGCGAGATGCTGGACCGGCTTTTTCCGGTCGCTCCCGCCGAGGCACCCGCGACAGAAGAGGAGGATGAGCCAAAGGATTCGGACTTTGTTGGGTTGCCTCTTGAGGAGGGAGAGGCTCTTGCCAAGCAGCGAAAGTTGGCCTGCCGCGTCACCATGATCGACGGGGAGGGGCTGATGGTCACGACAGATTACCGCACTGACCGGATAAATTTTTCGATCGCCAAAGGCAAGATCGTCAAGGTCACCCGGGGCTGAGACAAATATTCCCTTTTTCACCAGAGCCTTGGTAGCCAGGTTTGGATTGAGATCGATGTAAGCTTGTTCAGATTTTGGATGTGAGCAAAGTTTTCGCGTGACAATCCTGTCGCTCTCGCTTTGATCCATGAGAGATGATCATTCCCACTTCGGATCTGACGGAGCCTTTTTATGAGGGGTCGGTGCAGCGTCTTTTCGCCGTGCCCGAAGATGACGCAGTGATGGTAACCCAGACGACTTCGCGCGGCTCGGTCTTTGATGTGGGTGCGTTGTTTAAGATAGCAGGGAATGATGTGAATCGTAGCCTATTCCGACACGTTCTTTATTCTTCGATGTCCGATCCCAAGGTCTGGCAGAAGGTGAAGGCAGCGATCGAAGCGAATGCGGAGTTCGAGGTTGATTACAAAAAGGATCTGCTCACCGGGATTTTGGAGGAGGCCTGTGAGAAAGGGATGAAAACCCACCACGAGGGGATGCTCGATGCGGTTTCCGGTGAAGTGGTGAGAGGCGAGGTTCCGACGAATCCAAGTGCCTACAACGTGGTGCGCAAGTATCAAATCCTGAAGCCAACACGCACGGAGTTCCTTGGCGCGCACCTGTTTGATTATTCTCAGTTTCCTCACGAAGACGGCTTCGTGATTCCGCTGGAATATATCGTGCGCTTTGGTATTACCAGCGCGAGCTCAGTTTACCGCAAATACCAGGCGATGGATGAGAAGTCCCGTCAGGCCTTTGAACATGAGATGGGTGCGACCTGTCCGTTGGAGGCCTGGCAATACCTCGAGAAGCCCATCGGTGACTTCACTTCCAAGTTTGAACCCGAAGACCGTATGGTCAGCAAGCAGGAAGCGCTCGTCATGAGTGGACTGTCGGGTCGCCATTTCATCGACAGCGGCAAGCTTGCTATCCTCGGTGCCTGGGCGGTGCGCCTGCTGGTCGAAGAGATTGGCCTGCTGATGTGGGATATTAAATGGGAGTTTGCCAAGGACGGGGATGATCTCGTTTTCGTTGACACCGTCGACACGGACTCTTTCCGCGCCACGATGTTCCTCGACTTTGACGGGGAGCGCTACGTGAACCACTACAACAAGCAGGCGATGCGCGATTACTTCACTCTCTTGCACAGCGACTGGATTGCTGATGTTAAGGTCGCCAAGGAGCGTGGTCAGCAGGAAGGGGTCGCTTTCACTGAGCTTCTCGCGGAGGGGCAGGACGCTGGCGACTACGCCGCGACTCCGGAGGCCGAGGCGGATTTCCTCGATCTGCAGGAGAAAAAAATGACCGCCATCCGCGAGTACATGCTGGGAGAAGTGGTGGCGGAAGAGGTGAAAGTGCGCCTCCAGGAAACGGGGGTTGCGGAGATTGAATTCTACCAGGGCAAGGGCGTTCTGGACGGATTCCGGAAAATAAACGGCATCAGTTAACTAACTGCAGTTGACTCGACAAGAATACGGCATAGGGAGAGAGGAATCCGACACTGACAACCCAGATTTCACCGATGCGGAAGACCTTTGAAATCAGCGACCGGTACATTGAGCCGGGTCATGCAGACGAGTTGCTCTACGAGCCGCTCGGAGGCGATCTGACCTTTCGGCGTACACGCCGCTACGAAATTGAGTTCAAACGCGGCAAGTCCAAGCTTGAAGCCTTCATCGAAAAGACGCTTCGCGACCCCATCAGCCAGGAACTGCATGAAGGCGAAGATCCGGCCTTGGACGATTTTTCTTTCGTTCTCGAATATGGAATGAAGCCCGGTGCGCTCGACCTTGAGAAGGAAGCAATCTTGACCTACTACCGGGGGATTGAAGACCCGGGGTTCGAACTGAAAGAGCTCAGCATCCGCCAGCGAATCTATGTGTTTGGCGGAGGCAGTGATAAGAGCGATCGATTCATTCGTGATATCTGCAACTACGCGATCCACAACTGGAGCGTTATCCAAGGCTAATAGGGAACATGTCCGATTCTGAATCCATTCTTGACCAGATCGCAGAGGCTCCCGCTGACCATTATCGCGTCCTTAAGATTTCTGATCTCGATGGCGGTAAGCTTCTCGAACTGAGCCAGTTCATGCACCTGTCCCTTTCTGAAGAGGACATGCTGGCGGTGCAGGAAATTTACAAGGATTGGGATCGTGAACCCACCGACGTGGAACTCGAAGTGATTGCCCAGACTTGGAGTGAGCACTGCAAACACCGTATTTTCGGAGCTGACATCGATCACGAAGTGAACGGCGAAAAGGAGAAGGTGAAGTCTCTTTTCAAGACTTACATCTACGACGTTTCCCAGCGCATTTTCGACAGCAAGCCGGGCTTCGTGCTTTCAGCGTTTCACGATAACGCCGGATTCATCAAGCTGGACGATAATCTCGCCGTCTGTCTCAAGGCGGAAACGCACAATCATCCCAGTGCGATCGAGCCCTATGCAGGCGCCAACACCGGTATCGGCGGCGTGGTTCGCGACATTCTCGGAGCCGGTAAGGGCGCCAAGCCAATCGCTTCTCTCGACGTTTTCTGTTTCGGCGCGCCGGACACGACGATGGACAACATCAAGGCAGAGGATGTGCTTCACCCGCTCGGCATTATGCGCGGCGTGGTGCGCGGGGTTCGTGACTACGGCAACCGGATGGGCATCCCCACTGTGAGCGGTGCGATCCAGTTTGACAATTCCTACATCTACAACCCGCTGGTCTATTGCGGAACGGCCGGTTTGATTCCGATCAAGTACATCGACAAAGAAGTCGGTGCTGGCATGAAGGTGATTGCCGTCGGTGGACGCACCGGACGTGACGGTCTCCATGGCGCGACCTTCTCTTCAGCGGCACTCGATACCGAGAGTCACGAGTCCGACCAGCAGGCCGTCCAGATCGGTAACCCGATCGAAGAAAAGAAGGCGGCTGACTTTGTTCTCGCGGCGCGCGACGCGGATCTGATCGAGTTCATCACGGACTGTGGCGCGGGGGGGTATTCCAGCGCGGCGGGCGAGATGCTCGAAGAGTGCGGTGGCACTATCAATCTCGACAACGTGACCCTTAAGGAGCCCGGCATGGTGAGCTGGGAAATCTTCATCAGTGAGAGCCAGGAACGCATGGTGCTCGCGGTGAAGGAAGGGTCTCTCGAGGAACTTCAGAAGCTAGCTGACCTCTACGAAACCGAGCTCATCATTCTCGGCGATGCGGACGGTTCCGGCATTCTGAAAGTGACCCATCACGGTGAAACAGTTTGCCAGCTGGATTGCTCCAAGCTGCATACCGCTCCGACACGCCATCTTAATGCAAAGTGGGAGCTGAAGACTGAATCTGTTGATGCTCCCGCCATCGACAAGGGGGGAGAAGATCTCAAGTCTCTGCTTTCCGATTTTTCAATCGTTTCTCGTGAGCCGATCATCCGTGAATACGATCATGAAGTGCAGGGCAACACGATTTTGAAACCGCTGGCCGGCGCCAGCGGAGACGCGCCGCAAGATGCCTCTGTGATGCGTGTCGACGGAAGCGAACACCTCATGTCGATGAGCGTTTCTATCCTGCCCGAGTGGGGAAAGACCGACCCTTACGCCATGGGCACCGCCTGCGTCGATGAGTGCATCCGCCAGATGGTGGCTTCGGGTGCTGACCCCGATCGGCTCGCTATTCTCGACAATTTCTGCATGGGTAACCCTGATGCCGAAGAAGAACTTGGTGCACTGGTCGAAACGGTGAAGGGTATTGCTGCTGCGGCTGAGTCTTATGGCGCTCCGTTTGTTTCCGGTAAGGACTCGTTCTACAACTACTTCGAGACCGACGAAGGCCCGGTCTCCATTCCGGTGACCATTCTTATCAGCGGTATGGGTATTGTTGAAGACGCGTCTCACGTGACCGGCAGTTCACTGCGCTGCCGCGATAGCCTCATTGTTGTGATCGGCTCCACCGAATCCGAGCTGGGAGGGTCGGTATACGCCCGCCAGAAAGGTCTGACTAACGCGACGGTTCCAGGCACGGACATGGATGCGGCCATGGGTCTTTACCGTAAGTATTACGAGTGCGTGAAGCAGGGACTGATCCTTTCGGCTCACGATGTCAGTGAAGGCGGGCTCGCCGTGACCCTGGCGGAGGCAGCTTTCTCTGGAAAGGCCGGACTCGAGATCGATCTCAGCTCGCTGCCGACTGGTGAAGACGTTTCGGTTGCCGCGATGCTCTTCGGCGAGTCTCCCTCTCGCCTCGTGGTTGAAATCGCTCTGGAAAACCTTGAGAAGGTAGCGGAGATTTTTGAAGGACAACCGTTTGCTCCGCTCGGCCGTGCTGCCGGTGAGCACTCCAATTTGAAAGTGACCCGGGGCGATGACGTCCTGATCGATGAACCGCTCGACGAACTCAAATCTCTATGGAAGAACGGCCTCGCGCAGTACTACTAAAATTTCCCGGCACTAATTGCGACGAAGAAACAGCTCGCGCGCTTGAGGTGGTTGGTTTCAGCACGGAGATCGTTCCGATTTCCGCACTGACGACAGAGGCACTCGACGGCGTCAAGTTGGTGATGTTGTCAGGTGGCTTCAGCTACGGTGACTATGTCATGTCCGGCCGCCTTGCTCGTCTCGTGACGGAGCAGAAGATCGACGGAGCTTTAAAAGAGTTTCGGGACAATGGCGGATACCTGCTTGGTATCTGCAACGGTTTCCAGATCCTGACTCAGCTCGGCCTGCTTCCTGAAGGCAGCTTGGTTGAAAACACCAGTGGGCGTTTCCAGTGCCAGTGGGTCAAAATGAAGAAGCAGGCTGACTGCCCGTTTCTCACTTTACTGCCGGATGAATTCGAACTCCCGATGGCACATGCTGAAGGGCGCCTCGTCACCATGACAGCGGAAGACGCCGAAAAGTATCGTGAAAACGGTGCTGCCGCAGTGACCTACAACGAGGACGTGAACGGAAGTTTTGAGCATATCGCGGGGTTGCAGGATGAAACAGGGCGAGTGTTCGGTATGATGCCTCACCCCGAAAGATTTCTTTATCGCGAGGATCACTATGATCCGGACTGGGAGAACCCAGCTGGATCAGATGAAGAAAAGTGGGGAAGTGGCTATTATCTCTTTCGCTCCCTTTACGAATCTGTTACATCATCGAACTGAATGAGCGGCGAATTTACCTACAAGGGAGCCGGAGTTGATATCGAAGAAGCGGCCGCACTGGTTGGCGATATCGGAGAACTAAGACATCAAACTGAGGCGAAGCGTTCGCTGATGCAGTCTTTCGGGCTGTTCGCCGCGAGCTACGACCTCAGCGATTACACGGAGCCGGTCATTGTGACAGGCTGCGATGGTGTTGGAACGAAGCTGGAACTGCTGCTCGAGCACGATCAGTTAGAGATTGCCGGTAAAGACCTTGTCGCCATGAGCGTTAACGACATTCTCACTACGGGTGGGGATGCCTTGCTCTTCCTCGACTATGTTGGAGTCGGCCGGATCGATAAGACCAAGATCAAGCGTCTTATCGCTGGGATGGTGGAATACCTTGCCGACTGTGACTGTATTCTTGCTGGAGGCGAAACCGCTGAAATGCCGGGTATCGTTCCGGACGGCA
This sequence comes from Verrucomicrobiota bacterium, assembly GCA_002862135.1. GTDB lineage: Bacteria > Verrucomicrobiota > Verrucomicrobiia > Verrucomicrobiales > DEV007 > Arctic95D-9. The sequence goes on from PKCI01000061.1 coordinate 21,135, forward strand.
TGATTGAGTTGAGTGGTTTCTGTGTCGGTGCTGCTGAAAAGCCCGACTTGATTAATCCTTCCCGCATTGAGGTGGGCGATAAATTGATCGGCTATCCTTCTGACGGTTTTCATGCGAACGGCTGGAGCCTGATTCGCAAAATTCTCGCCGCCAACCCCGGCCTGATCGACGACGACGAATGGGAGGAGTTCCTCGCTCCGACTCGCCTCTATCATAATGTCGTTGCTCGCCTTCGCGAAAAGGAACTCGACGTTCGCGCGATGGCTCACAATACCGGAGGTGGACTGCCTGAAAACCTCGAGCGCCTGCTCGGTGAAAAGGGAGCGGACATCACCATCCCGCGCTGGGAGCTTGGCGCGGTCGGCAAGGTGCTTTCCTTTGTGGAAGACGCCGAAGCGGTTAAGACCTTCAACATGGGTTGGGGTTGGATCGTGATTGTTCCGGCAGACCAGGCCGCAGCCGCTGCCTCCATTCAGGACGGCGCTCGCATCATTGGCGAAGTCGACGCCAGCGGAACTGTGAAAGTTGAGATTTCCAACTGACTCTGATCCCCCCCCTGCATGAGCGACCCGATTCATCATGAGTGCGGTCTGGCCTTTGTCAGGCTGAAGAAAGACCTCGCTTGGTATAAGGACAAATACGGCACCTGCCTGTGGGGTTTCCAACGCCTCTATCTCCTTATGGAGAAACAGCATAACCGTGGCCAGGACGGCGTCGGGGTCGGTTGCGTGAAGCTCGGCATGCCTCTGGGGCAGCCCTACCTCTTCAGGGAACGGAATGCCCAGCGTGACTCTCTCATCAAGTTGATGGAGGGCCAGCTCAAAACCCTGAGCAAGCGGAAGCGCAAAGGATTTCTCGATCCTAACGACCCGGTTTCGTTTAAGAATAATTTCGACTTTGGCGGTGAGATTCTGTTAGGCCATCTTCGCTACGGCACGTCTGGCAAATTTGGCACGGGCGGTTGTCATCCCTACGTGCGTCGCACGAATTACCCGACCAAGACCTTGATGGTGCTGGGTAACTTCAACATGACCAATGCACGCGACCTCAATCACCACCTGATTGATCGCGGGCAGCACCCTGTTTTTGACACCGATACGCAGACGGTGCTGGAGGAAATTGGCTACCATCTGGATGAAGCTCACGATGCAATCTATCGCCGAGAGCGCGACAAGGGAACAGAAGGGAGAGGCATCCCGAAGATCATTTCCGACGAGATCGATATTCTACGTATTCTTAACAAATGCGCCGATCAGTGGGACGGTGGATTTGCCATCGCAGGTGCGACCGGAAACGGTGTGGGGTTTGTGCTGCGAGACCCCAATGGAATTCGGCCGTGCCATTACTACGAAGACGATGAAGTCATCGCCTTTGCCAGCGAGCGGGTGCCTTTGATGACTGTTTTCAATGCGGATTCCGGCGCCATTAAAGAGTTGCCTCGCGGTAATGTGGGGGTTGTGAATCAGGCTGGTGAATTGAGTATTCAGCCCTACACCGAAGAGAAAGAGAAGCGCCCCTGTTCTTTTGAGCGCATCTACTTCTCTCGTGGTAACGATCCTGAGATCTACAACGAGCGAATGAAACTTGGAGCCAATCTCGTTCCCCAGATCTTTGATCGCATCGAGGACGACTTTGACAAGACCATTTTCAGTTTTATTCCGAACACCGCCGAGATAGCTTATCACGGCATGATGGACGGCCTTCGGAAGTTCCGCCGTGAACAAGTGCGTCAGAAGCTAATTGAGGAACTCCAGGGTGGAACGCTCAGTGAAGAGGGGATCGACAAGTTGATTCTTCAAAGCTGGCCTCGCGGCGAAAAGATTGCTCACAAAGATATCAAACTGCGGACCTTTATTGCTCAGGAGAAAGGGCGTGACCAGATGGTTTCTCACGTCTACGACGTGACCTACGACCAGATGGGGCCTGATGAGACTCTCGTGGTGATCGACGATTCGATCGTGAGGGGGACGACATTAAAGGACTCCATCATTAAGATTCTCTCCCGGCTCAATCCTAAGAAGATCGTGGTGGCATCTACCGCCCCGCAGATTCGCTACCCGGATTGCTATGGCATCGATATGTCGCACCTTGGGAAGTTTATCGTATTCCAGGCAGCAGTGAATCTGCTGCAACGTTCCGGGCAGCCTAATCTCTTGACTGATGTCTACTATCGCTGTCGAGAGGAATTGAAGAAGCCCGTAGGGGAGATGACGAATCCGGTGAAGATGGTTTACGATCCGTTCACTGAAGAAGATCTTTCCGCTGAAATCAGCCGGATGGTGACGCCGGAAGGAATTTGCTGGAAAGGGGAGGTCGAAGTGATCTATCAAAAAGTTTCGGCCATGCACGAAGCCATCCCGGTTCACAACGGGGATTGGTATTTTACGGGTAATTACCCGACTCCTGGCGGCTATAAGGTGGTGAATCAGGCGTTCGTCGGCTTCATGGATAAGACTGGCGAGCGCCCCTACGACGTCCTGCTGTAGGGAGGCATCTCAGAAAGGCGTGAAAAAGGTGAAGTTTTCACTTTTATTGAGACTTAATCTCAGTATCAATAAAGAGTCATGATCATCAAATCCTCCGGAAAACCCGTGTTTGGCGATGCCAAGGAATCTCAAATTTGGGCCTGGAGCGCTGTTCCAGGTGATGAGCGGAGTGAATCCCTTAAGTTACTACCAGGTCAGACAGTCTTTGTCATGGTTCAAACTGGTGCGGCAATTATCGGGCCCGAGACCGGATCTTTGGCGCGCATTGAAGCCGGTCAGATGGCGATTTTGAACTCCCCCGAAGATGTGGCGATGGTTTTGACCGAGGACCACACCGAGCTGCTCATTGTCGGGATGCGGCGTGAACTCGTTGCAGGCATGATGAAACCCTTCCGCCCCGGCTTGGATAAGCGCATGAGGGAGATCGTTTTCGAAGGTTCTGTTTCCGAAGTCATTCAAAAACCGCTCGGGCGCGTGTTGATAGAGCGGGTTATTCCTGCCTTCACCAGTCCAATTGTTTCCGGTGCTGCCAGGTCTTTTTGGTATGAAAGTCAGGTAAAGGAACTGATCGCGATTACCTGCTTTCCGCCAGCGGACGGTGAAGACGAGTTTTTCTGTTCGCGTCAAAAGCGACTCTCGATGGCACGGGTGGCAAAAGCCAAAGCATACCTCAAGAAGCATGTTGATGAACCCCTTGATCTCCATACACTTGCCGCCGAAGTGGGATGCAGTCCTTTCTATCTCAGTCGTACGTTCTCCTCTACTACGGAGATGACAATCAGCCAGTATGTTCGCAAGCTCCGCATCGAGGCTGCTGCTGAATTGATAGTCAGTGGTCAGTGTAATGTTAGTGAAGCAGCCGTTGAGGTAGGTTATCAAAGTCTGAGTCACTTCAGCAAAGCATTCCAACAAGTGAAAGGATGCCTGCCTTCCAAATATGAGGCGGCTTAATCACTGTTTTGAGAGAGTTATTTGCAGGGGGTGAGGCTATCGCATTCTGCCGGAAGCCTCGCAAATCTGGCGCCATAAAGTAGCGTCGGTCGGATCTTCACTCATGAACTGGAAATTGAGGTTTCCGAACATATCAAAGATACGAAGGGCGGAATAAGGGCTGCCGTCAAGTTCCTCAACATCGATCACCATGGCATGCAAAAAGCGCATATCAATGTGAGCGGCGCAATTCGCGTCGGCACCTGTCAGAATCACAAAGCCGCCCCCGGTGGCAAGAGTTTCAACATTCAGCGTGGTTGCTAAATCCACGTGATCACTGAGAAGGCGAAATTCAAGTTGGGTCTGGTGTTTCCGGGCTTCCTCAAGAATGGTAAACAGGGGATGAGAACGAATTTGATCAACCCGACCTTCGGCGCTCTTTTGGCAGCAGGGACACATATCGTGGCAGGGTGAAAATTCTTTTCGCCACTCCACGACCTCTTTGGAAGGAATACTTTTCGAAGAAAAGCTATCTGTCAGTTTCTGGATTGCTCCGGGTTCACTGATATCAGGGAATTCGTGCAAACTGACGCCCGCCGGAAATTCCCGAAACTCAATATCGATTGCCGGGGCACCAATTGGCTCGTAACCGGCGAGGCCGGAGTGGGCAGCAACAATAGAAGCGACCGCGATCTCTATGCGGTTGTCGGGATCAATGGCTTTGGTGGAATGTTCAACCATGATGGGTGAAAACTGGTCAACCATCTTTCCGAGGCCCCCGCTGCGATTACGTGCCTGAAAGTAGAAGCCCCCGAAACTTGAGATTGCCTCCAGGAGAGAATGATAATTTCCGCTCAGACGGTGTGATGTTTCGTGATCCAGTAGGTGCTTCATAAGCCGAGTCCTATTTAGGCGCGAAAGGAAGGCGCTGCTCCCGAGGGATTGCACCGATCTGGTGTTTGATTGCGATTTCGCAAGGCGACGGCAGACTTGGCAAGGAGACGCGAGCGGCAATTCAAAATGGCTGCATGGTAGGGCATGACGATTTCCAATTTTGATTCCCGTTTCAAAGGCACTTTCAGTGTTCCCTCCGACCGGGTGTTGTTGGTGAAGCAATTGGAAAGAGAACTTCGCGAACGTCGCCGGCAAAAGCGCTTCCGGGCAAAGTCAGCCTAAGTTTGATCGGCTTTCAACATCCCGGTTGAACGGGGGAACTGCGCTTTGGGGGATCTTTTTTCTCCCTTGGCTGGAAATTTATTCAAACGTGCTTACGATGGTCGTCCCGGTCGCTGTGCTCACGCAGCGGACCGGCCATCAAATTTCGGTTTATCCCTTGTTTATGAAAGTCCTCGTTGTTGGAAAAGGCGGTCGCGAGCATGCGATCGTTACGGCACTTCATGAATCTCCAACTGAGACGGAGATCTATTCCTTCCCTGGGTCTGATGCCATTTTTGAGCTGGCGAAGCCGGTTGAGGCGGATGGCGTGGCCTCCCTTATTTCTGCGATGCAGGAAATGAACATCGATTTGTGCGTTGCCGGTGAGGAGAGCTACCTGGTGAAGGACGAGGGACTCGCGAATGCCTGTGCTGTTGCCGGGATTCCCTGCTGGGGCCCTCCGAAAGAAGCCGCCCAACTTGAAGCGAGTAAGGAGTTCGCCAAGGAATTCATGGTCCGCCAATCTATTCCGACCGGCGGTTATTCTCCGGTTGAAACCATCGAAGAAGCGCGGGCGGCCATTGATGGAAAATATCCCACCGTACTGAAGTTCGACGGGCTTGCAGCAGGCAAGGGCGTCGCCGTCTGCATGACCGAAGGCGACGCAGAAGAGTTTCTCGACGAAGTCCTGGTGCAGCAGAAATTTGGTCCCGGCCGCCTCCTGGTCGAGGAGTATCTTGAGGGTCCGGAGATTTCAATTTTCGCTTCGGTTGTCGATGGTGATTACCAGATTCTTGCTCCGGCTCGTGACTACAAGCGCATCTACGATGCTGACGAAGGCCCCAACACAGGAGGCATGGGAGCCGTGAGCTCGCTCGACATGTTCGAAGGTGATCTTCGTTCCGTGATCGACGAGACCATCGTGCGTCCGACCGTGGTAGGGCTTCAGAACGAGGTCCTGCCGTATCGCGGCTTCCTCTACTTCGGGCTCATGTTGACGGAGAACGGCCCCAAAGTCATCGAATACAACTGTCGCTTCGGCGATCCCGAAGCCGAGGCGGTTCTGCCGATGGTCGAAGGTGATTTCGCGGCTCATGTGTTTGAAGGGGCCAAGGGGAGCCTCAATCCCGACCTGGTCAGCTTCAAGGACGGTTGGAGCATCTGCCTCGTGTCTGCCTCAGCGGGATATCCGGCCAGTTCCCGCAGTGGTGATGTGATTTCAGGACTGGATCAGGTTTCCAATGCCCGCGTTTTCCACGCCGGAACCAAGCTGAATGAAGCCGGTCAGTTCGAGACCGCCGGTGGCCGTGTTCTTGTGGTTGTCGCGAGCGGATCGACTCGGGAAGAGGCTGTCGCCAACGTCTACCGGGAGAGCGAAAAGGTTACTTTCGATGGGAGGCAGCGCCGGACTGACATCGGAACACGAAATTTTTAATAGCGCTTCCTCGATTTATGACTAGAGGTAGAGGGGTGCCGGATGAATCGGTGCCTGGCTTCGTGTCAAAACTTCCCCGTTTCTTCGGCAACACTACTTGAGTGATACAGCTGACATCACCACCGAAGAGATCCTCACTCCTGAGGGGATTGAGGAGACCATAGCCATTTTAGCGAGTGAAATCGAATCCCGCTGTGCAGATCAGGAACTTGCCTTTGTTGGCGTTTACACCCGTGGAGTGACATTGGCCCGACGCGTAGCTGCCGCCCTGGCGGGACGGGGTAGGAACTATCCGGTCGGCACTCTCGATATTTCGCTCTATCGGGACGACTTCAATAATCGTGGGCGCGACCTGCCGACGCTGAACAGTTCGGACGTTCCCTTTGGGCTCGAGGGAACCCGGGTGATCCTCTTTGATGAGGTCATCTTTACCGGTCGCACGGTTCGCGCCGCGCTTGATGCTCTGGCCGACTATGGGCGCCCGTCCAAGATTGAGTTGGCGGTGCTGGTGGACCGAGGGCATCGGGAAATCCCGGTTCAGCCTGATTACGTTGGTCGAATAATCGAAACTGATTTAAAGCAATACGTGAAAGTTCGATTCCAGGAAGACGACGAGAAAGAGGGGGTCTTCCTAGTGACTGAGAAATGAGTGAGTTAAAGCCGCGGAAAGATCTTCTCGATATCGAAAGCCTCTCACTGGAGGAGATTGAATACATTTTCGAGAACGCGGCTCCGTTCAAACAGCTCTTCCAACGTTCAGTGAAGAAAGTGCCCACCCTGCGAGGCAAAACGGTATTGAACCTCTTCTACGAGCCCTCGACTCGGACCAGTTCTTCTTTCGAGGTCGCCGCCAGTCGAATGTCGGCAGACGTGACTAACTTCACCGTTTCAAGTTCTTCGGTCGTAAAAGGCGAGTCACTGCTCGATACCATCGAGACCCTGCAGGCGATGCGATCGGACTACATCGTGATCCGCCACCAGGCAGCGGGTGTCCCTGGGATTGTAGCCAAGCACACGAACGCTTCGGTCATCAACGCAGGTGACGGATATCATGCTCATCCCACTCAGGCTCTGCTCGACTCGATGACCTTTCGGGAAGTCTATCCGGACTACCAGGGCAGGAAAGTGATCATCGTGGGAGATATTCTTCACTCACGGGTGGCTCGCTCCACCAGTATGCTTTTCAACAAGCTGGGGATAGAAGTCGGAGTGTTAGGGCCTGGATCCTTGGTCCCGGAGGGAAGACATGACTTCATGAAGCGCTTTCACTCATGGGAGGATGTCTTCGACTGGGGGCCGGATGCGGTCTACCTGTTGCGCGTGCAGTTGGAACGCCAGGAGGGACAGTTTTTCCCGAGCATTGCTGAATACCACAAGATGTATGGCATGCATAGCGAGCGTGTCGCCCGAATGCGGCAGTTGGGTGCTTACCTGATGCATCCTGGTCCGGTGAACCGCGGCGTGGAAATCACAGACGAAGCGATGGGCTATGAGAAGAGTCTAATCAGCACGCAGGTCGAGAATGGCATCGCAGTGCGAATGGCAGTGCTCCACTGGCTCAAACCCGAAACCGACAAGGACTGACCGATATGCGTCTTTTCAAAAACGGAACTATTGCGAGCGAAGAAACGCCTGAGTTGCAGAAGGCAGACATCCTCGTGGATGATGAAGGTGTCATTCACCAGATCGCCGAGACGATCGAAGCGGTGGATGGCTCCACCACGGTCGACTGTGACGGTTGTGTCATTGTGCCGGGAATGTTTGATCTCAACGTGCACGCCCGTGAGCCGGGATTTGAGCACAAGGAAACGCTGTCCAGTTGTGGCGAAGCGGCGATCCATGGAGGGGTGACGGGGTTGGTTTTGATGCCTGACACCGCGCCTCCGGTCGACAGCGGTAATCTCGTTAAGAGCCTCCAGGATTTGGTTTCCGAAGTGAGCCGGATTCCAATGCATACTTCCGGTTGCCTCACGAAGAAGCGGGAAGGCAAAGAGCTGGCCGGATTTTCCGGGATGGCATCCCGCGGAGTGACTATGCTGACCGATGCCGACCATGAAGTACCTTGTCCCGACCTCTTACGCCGGTGCATGGAGTATGCCAAGGATTTTGACCTGCTGGTCACGACGCATGGTGACACGCCGGCACTGACGAAGGCGGGGGCGATCAATGAAGGGCACGTTTCCTACAAGCTCGGTTTGCCGGGAATACCGGCGATCAGCCAAGAAATCGCACTCGACCGGGATATTCGGGTTGCCCAGCACACCGGTGCGCGGCTGCATCTGCAGCAGGTTTCCACCGCCAATTCGTTGAAGTCAATTGCGGCGGCGAAGGAGGCCGGGACGCAGGTCACTTGCGAGGTTTCCCCTTATCATTTACTTCTCACCGAAGAGGATGCGGATGATTACAACACCCACTTCAAGATGGATCCGCCACTACGCCTGCAGTCCGATTGCGAAGCGCTGATTCGAGGGTTGCTCGACGGGGCCATCGACGCGATTGCATCTAATCACGCGCCCCACACCGAGTTCGAAAAGTCAGCTGATTTTGCCAGTGCTCCGTTCGGTATCAGCGGATTGGAAACGACGGTTTTGGCCTTGTTCGACAGATTTATCAGTGAGGGAACCTTTGGCTGGAACTTGTTGGTGAAAAAGTATTCCGCCGAACCGCGTCGAATTGTAAACCTCGATCCCGTGAAGATTGCCGAAGGCGAGAAGGCGGAGTTTTTCATCTTTGACCCCAACGGTGAGACCCTTGTTTCCAAAGACTACCTGAAAACAAAAAGTCCAGTATCACCCTTCTTAGGTCAGACCTTGAAGGGGGCAATACGGGAAACGGTAATCTGAGGTCCAGTTGGCAGCGCAATCAGTAAGCAATGCAGATTGGGGAAGGGCAGTTCACCACCCGGCCGGTGAAAATCAAACCACCGGTCTCCTGATCGATTTCGAAGATGGAAAGAGTGTTGGAGTAGCGGCCCGCTGCAATGAGAAAGCTTCCATCGAGGTCGAGGTTGAAGTTGCGTGGCCAGGCACCGCGGATGGCTTCGTTTTCCACAAAGGTAAGTTTGCCGGTCATCTCATCGACCGAGAAGACGGTGATGTTGTCGGGTCCACGGTTGGCGGCATAGACGAACTTGCCATTCGGGTGAATTCGGATTTCAGAGGACTTACTGGGAACTTCGAGTTCTTCCAGGGGAATATTCTCAATGGTCTGAATGGATTTGAGCGAGCCGGCTTCGGCGTCGTAGTCGAACACGGTGAGGGAGAGCAGCAGTTCGTTGAGCAGGTAGACCTTGGAGCCGTCCGGGCTGAACTTCATGTGGCGGGGCCCCCCACCGGGATTAGTCTTGCCGAAGCCGTGGGTTTCAATGGTTTGCTCCTCGTGATTGATCTTGTAGATGACGATTTTGTCGTTTCCAAGGTCGGGGACAAAAAGGAAGCGATTGTCCGGACTGACACCGGTCCAGTGGGGGTGAGGTGATTTCTGACGCTGCTCGTTGGGGCCGGACCCTTCGTGCTTGATGAGCGCGGTCTGTTTGCCGATGGATCCGTCTTCGTTGAGCGCGAAGGCCGCTGTGGAACCTCCACCATACTGGGCGGTGAAAAGGATGCGGTCTTTCTTGTCGAGACTGACGTGGGCGGCACCTCCATCCCCAATTGGCTGGGAATTGATGAAGGTCAAATTATCGTCGGAATCCACGCTCCAAGCGGCAACGGAGGGCTCCCCAATTTTACAAACGGCGTAGAGGCGGCTCCGATCTGAATTGAGAGTCACCCAACCGGGGCCTTCCACTTCAGCTGCCAGCTTGGGCTCGGTGAGAGTTCCGCTATCGCAGTCGTAGGTGGCTTTGTAGATACCCTTGGCATTCTTGCCGCCGGTTCCGATCCAGATGACCATTTGTCCAGCATTGGCAATGGTAACGGACAGGGAGATCAGAAGGGTGAGGGATAGACAGGTCTTCATAGGAAGTAAGAGTAAGATTCTGGCTATTCGTAGTTCCACTTCATGATCCAGGGATCCTGCATCTTCTTCTGGAACTCCTTCATTTTTTCCTGGTAACTGGCGAGTGCTTCGCGATGGGCCGGATCGCCGGCGAGGTTGCTGGCCTCATAGGGATCTTCATCGATCTTGAATAATTCGAACTGGGGGCGGTGGATGTATTCCCCGACCGACTTCTGACCGTAGGGAGCATCGAGTGATTGCTGAAACTGAGCCTGGAAGCTGCTAGCCGCCCAGAGGTCCGATGCGAAAGGATAGGGCAGCGGGTGCGCAATGTTCCAGATGAGCTTGTATTCCTTATCGCGGATAACCCGCATGGGGTAGTACATCTGGATTTCGTGGAAGGTGTGGGAAGCGAAGATCGTGTCCCAGTGCTCTGCGTCCGATTTGCCCAGGATCGGGATCCAGGACTTACCGTGGTAGGATGTCAGGGCCGGGCCGAGATTATCCTTGGCGACCTCGGGGAAGTCTTTCCAGAACTTCTTGTGATCGATGAGATTTTTTGGGCCGTTTGTCTTTTTGTCGAGCCCGCCGGCGTAGTCGAGCAGGCTCGGTGTGATATCGATGTGACTGATGAGGCCGTTGTGCTTTATGCCACGATTTTTCTCGTAGGGGTTGCGCACCACGAACGGGACCTTCAGTCCGCCTTCATACACGGTGGTTTTGCCTCCAGCGAAAGCCATACCGTGGTCGGAAGTGAAGACGATCATGGTCTTGTCGTAGAGATCCGCCTCCTTGAGGATCTCGACAAGTCTAGCGACACCCTGGTCGATGCGGCTGACACTCTGATAGTAATGGGCGAGTTCCTCCCGGGTTTCCCGGGTATCGCTTAGAAAGTGAGGGATCGGTACTTCATCGAGTTCGTAGAAAACTTCATCGATTCCTTGGTGGGCTTTACGATCCGGCTTGTTGCCGAAGAGATCGGGTTTGAGTTCGCTCTCCGCCTTTTGATCCTTGCCGCCACCACGGTGCGGATCTGAAGTGGCAAAATAGAGAAAGAAGGGCCGTTGCTCGTCCGCAGTAATGAAGTCACTGGCTTTGTTGGCCATTTCAACGGCGTTACGGCCGCTAGCCTTCATGTAGGTTTCGTAGCGATAGACCTGCTCGGGGGCGACGTGGTATTTGCCAATATGTCCGGTCCGGTATCCTGCGTTCGCCATGACGCGGGGGAGCGAAAGGCTGACAACGTTATAATACGAGGAAAACTTGTGATAGGAGTGCTGGTGTCCGTATTGTCCGTTGCGGTGATTGTGCAGACCTGACATGACCACGGAGCGGCTTGCAGAGCAGCTGGCGGTCGTCGCAAAGGCATTGAGAAACACTGTACCGTCGGCGGCAAGAGCATCGATCGCTGGAGTCTTAGCAACGGGGTCGCCATAGCAACCGAGGGTGGGGGATTCATCATCGGTAATGAAGAAGATGACATTCTTTTCGGCAGCGGTCAGGCTGTTGAAGCTGAGTGCGGCCAACAGCGCAGGAAAAGGGATTTTCATGCCCGAAGAATGGGGGAGGGCGCCAACAGGGTCAAGGTAGAGAATTGCGGCGAGCGGAGCGAGTCGGTCTTTTTCTTTTTCGTGGCTAGGGCGTTGGAAAAAGAAAAAGAGGTTCAAGTGCGCCGACCAAACTTCTTCTCCAGTTCCCCGTAGGAAATCTGAATCAGAGTGGGGCGGCCATGCGGGCAGCAGTAAGGCATGTCACACTCGAGCAAATCTTCGAGGAGCTTTTGCAGCTCACGATCATGAAGCAGATCGTTCGCCTTTACCGCGTGGCGGCAAACCGTTGTGGCAATCATATCTTCTCCGAGACGCAGCTTGGACATGCGGTCGCTTGAGGCCCGGATTTCATCGATGACTTCCTGAAGAAAGGTTTCGGGGTCGTCACTCTTAAGGAAGGTCGGAAGGGAGTCGATTTTCAAGGTACTGCCACCGAAAGGTTCAGCCGAGAGACCCAGCTTGTTGATCACTTCGAGGTTTTTCTCGATCAGGTCAAAATCACGTGGCGTGAGTTCGACCATGATGGGAGTGAGCAGCTGCTGGGACGGGACATCCTCGTTTTCCATGCGGCGCTTCATTTCTTCGAAGAGAACACGCTCGTGGGCGGCATGCTGATCCATGAGGACCAGTCCTTCGGCCGATTCAAGCAGCACGTAGAGTTTACCCAGCACTCCAAGCAGGCGGTAGTCATTAGCCTTCATTTGCGCGGCGCTTTCGTTTGCCGCCGGGGCCGGTTCGGATATCGGGGGCTCTTCACTCAAGGGGGGTTGGTCAGTGATTGAACCCTCTTGAGTCTCTTCTCCGCTCTCAGACGGACAGGTTTCCGATGCTTCGGCGCGCTCACGTTCCCGGGCTGTGAAGAGTTTTTCTTCGACTTTGGGCGATTCGTTCCTTTCCTCAGCAGTTTTGCTCAGGTCGCTCCAGTCTTTGCGAAGGGATCGTTGCTCGGCAGCGGGGATGAGGTCTCCCTGCATCGCCTCGAGTTTCGGTGTTTCGCGCTTAGTGCCGGTGAGTCCCACCCCGGAGACGGGGTGCGACATCTGGGCCCGGAGAGACTGCTGGACGGCTCTGATGATGGCATCCTGAACACCGAAGCCGTCATGAAACCTCACCTCCCGTTTCGCCGGGTGAACGTTTACGTCCACAGCAGTAGGATCCGTTTCGATGAAGAGGAACGTGACCGGGTATTGTCCTTTCATCAGGGCGGTGTGATAGCCTTCGCGCAGGGCGCGGGTAATGGTGGCGGCTTCGACGGGGCGACCATTAAGAAAGCTGAGTTGCTGACGGCGATCACTCCGTCCCATGCCGGGAGGTCCGATGAACCCCCGCACCTTGATGTCCTTGTGTTCGCAGGGTTCGACCTCGAGCAGGCGACTGGCGAGGTCGTTTCCAACAAGGCCGCCGATTCGTTCGCGCAGGCTGGTGGTTGCCGGGAGCTGAAAGGCGAGGCGGTCGTTTCGGACCAGTGAGAAACGAATGCTTTCGTGGGCGATGGCCTGGGTTTTGACGACCTGTTCGAGGTGGGAATACTCGGTGTTCTCCGTCCGGAGGAATTTACGACGGGCGGGGAGGTTATAGAAAAGTGAACGGGCTTCGATTTGGGTGCCAGCCGGTTCACCACAGTCTTTCACACTTATTACCTTGCCTCCATTGATGATGATCTCGGTGCCGGTCAGTGAATCTGGCTCCCGGGTGATAAGCCTAAACTTAGAGACACTAGCGATACTGGGAACTGCTTCACCACGAAAACCGAGAGTGTGGATCGCAGCGAGATCTTCTTTGGTGCGTATCTTCGAAGTGGCGTTCCGCTCTAGGCTCATGAGAGCGTCGTCGCGATTCATGCCGCAGCCGTCGTCGGTGATGCGGATCAGTGAGATGCCACCTCGCTGGACAAGGATTTCTATGTTGGTAGCCCCGGCATCAATGCTGTTTTCGACCAGTTCCTTGACCACGGAGGCAGGGCGCTCGACCACTTCACCAGCAGCAACCTGGCTTGCGAGAGCTTCGGGGAGTAGGCGAATTTTTCCCATAGTTGAGTCGACTTCAACTGAGAGCGGGGCTGAGAGGAAAGCAACTCCGAAATCGTTTGGGATTGGCCGGAGGCGGTTCTATATTGAAATTTCAACCGACTTCCCAACCTATGATTCAAGTAACTGATGCTGCTGCTGGCCACCTCCTGGAACTTCTGAAAGACAAGGATTTCTCTCCTGAGGAGAAAGGCCTTCGCCTCTTTGTTGAAAAAGGCGGTTGTGCTGGCATGTCATACGCCATGCAGATCGCAGCGGCCAGTCCCGGCGATGATGTGATCGAAAAGAACGGGGTGAAAGTATTCGTCGATGGTGAAAGCCTTGAATACCTCGATGGTTGCCAGCTTGATTACGTGGAAGCCTTGAATGACTCCGGTTTCAAAATTGAAAATCCCAATGCGGCGCGCAGTTGTGGTTGCGGCACTTCGTTTGAACCGGCTACAGCTGACAAGGAGCCGGAATATGATCCGGAAACGATGGATGGCGAAGTCTGTGGTGGCAGCAAGTGAGTGCGTGACCTGAATATGGATGCGCTGCCTGATCAGAGCTCATTTGCACGAGAAGTGCGGAAGAATGATGAAGAGGCATGGTATCACAGCGGGAATTTGATTCTCTGAATTGCCGCGATTGCTGTTCTGATCGGACTGATGGTGGCTTCGTGGTCGTTCGGACAGCCGGTGCATCCCATAAATTACCGGCTGCTGACCCGGCTCGAAAAACTAGATCCAATCGCGGGCTTCACCCGTGTCTCCGCGCCGCGCGGCAAGTTTTATTCAACAAAGGATCTTTATGCCGATGTTTTTTCGTTTTCCCCGTCCGAATTGATGGCCTACAACGGCATCCTGAAGCGGAGCTACATCAAGAATTATATTGAGCGTGGCGAAGTCGTATTTTTGTCAGGAGACTTTAGAGTGAAGTCCGTACAGCAAATGGGAGAACAGGATGTCTTCCAGAGTGGTCTGGTGATTCGGGGGCGCTCGATTGATTTTCCGGACGGCATTATTGACTTGGCTCTGCCGTCACAGGAGGTGCCGGAATCCTTCGCCCTCAAGCCTGGGGATACCCTGCGGGTTAGTGAGTCAACCACCTGAGCAGTCTCGCTGAATATGGGCCGACTGGAGAATGAGGCGATGATCCTTACCGTGGTGCCGCTGGTGACAAAGACTCTAACGACACCACCTGAGCCAAAATCCTACGAGTTTGCCGATGGAGCTGTGTTCCGGGTTTTGACACCGGGGAAAATCCAGATCGATCCAGAACGTCGGCCGACCAGCGATGACACTGAAGAGATCGAGGTTAAGCCGGCTGGGTTGATGCCCGTTGAAGAGAGCGAATCTACCTCGACCAAAAGTCTTTCAGGGGAAAAGATCGAGGAGCGGTCTGTTTACTGACGATCATTAGTCCGGGGCCAGCTTGGCAGGCACTTCGTAGTTGGGGAACTTCAAACTGAGTTCCTGCTGGAGCTGTTCAGCTTTATCCCGGTTACCAAGTGAAAGGTAGGCGTTGGCGGCCTTGGCGAGTGCTTTCGGGGTCACTTCGGGATCATAGAATATCTGGCTGACTACGAGATAGTCCCGGGCCGCGTCGGCGAGGTTGCCGTTAGCGGCGGCTATATCGCCCAAAAGAATCCGAGCCTCTGCATTGGTGCGCCCCTCTTTCTGCAAGCGCAAGCTCTCCTGCGCACTGTTTCTGGCGTCGTCGTATTGTTTGAGGCAAAACTGGGCGAAGCTGCGCTGGAGATAGGCGGAGGCGCGCTCACTGGGGCGCTCGGTTTGGACGAGAAAGTTGTCGCAGGCGATGATGACACCCGCATGTTTCTTTAATTCTGACCGGCATTCTGCGAGCAGCTTCCACACGGAGCTGGAGATATCGCCCGGGTTTCTTCCAAGGGCGAGAGCTGAGAGGAAATATTCGGCATTTTCGTGGTCGCGAGAGGAGGCGAGTTTTTTGCCAAGGTATTCGAGAACCTGTGGAGGAATGAATGCGCGCTGGGCCTTGGCGCCTTGATCGGTTTCTTGCGGGGCGTTTTCCAGATAGCGCCGGGCATTTTTAGCCAGGGCATCAATCTCCTCGAGTTGGTAGTGACAGATGATGAGGCGAAGGGTGGCGTTGTCTTCGTATTGTGGGTCGATGTTGCGTGCCTGATTCAAGTCCGGGATTGCCTGCTGGTGTTGCTCGAGATCAAAGAAGCCGACCCCGATCCAGTAGTGGGCTTCGCCGGCGCCACCGGTGTTTGGGAAACGCTGGAGGAGATCCTGATATGCCCCGATCGTCTCCGTGGTCTTTCGCTGGTGCGCATAGATCAGCGCAATCTGCTGAAGCGCAAATTCCAGTTCGGGTGCCTCGGGGTAGTTTTTGGCGATGTCCCGGAAGTCTTCGAGAGCGAGTTGGTAATCTTCGTTGTGCTGGTAAGCTGATGCTCGCTTTGCGATGGCAGAAGAGGCAAGCGAGCTCTTGCGATGTTTCTGAATGAAACTTGTTAAGTTGACGATGCCGTTTTTGAAGTTATCAGACTCAATCTGAGACCAACCACGCTTGTACAGGCAAATTTCGTGGTATTTCGTATCGACCATTTCGAGGCGGACCTTGGTGTAAGCGGCTGCGGCAAGGGCATAGTGTTTACTGGCGTAATCTGAACCGGCTCCACTTGCTGCGGTTTCAGCTTGAACAAAGTGGTATTCGGCTTTCATGAGCCAGGCCATATCGATGTATGGATTCGACGCGTCGATGGCAGTCTGGGTCCGGGCGTAGTTATCCGCCACATCAGGAAGGGCTTTATCGGATGTCTGGTGAAGCAACTGGATTCGGCGGTAGCCGGCTTCGACACCTTCTTTTTGGCGGGGATACTTGGCCTCGACCAGCGTGTAAAGTCGCAACGCCGGCTCGAGATTGTTCATGAGACGGTAGGAGTGTGCCACGATCAGCAGCATCTTGGCTCGTGATTCATCCGGGGGAGTGTAGGCACCCAGATTATAGAGAGCCACGACACGCTCGTAGTCCTCGCGGGCAAAGGCGTTAAACATTGCTCCGACCTGGGCGAGGGCCTTCCAGGGGCTGGTGTCAGAGAACTTCAGGGCACGGTTCAGGAGCTCTTCGCTGGCCTCAGCATCACCGGCTTCCGCTGCAAGCAGACCGCCGCGAACAACCGCTTCCTCTTTGAACTCTTTGGTGCTGGCTGTGTCTGCGAGCTCCTTGAAACGTTCGAGTGACAGTTCCGTGTCACCGAGTTCAAAGTGCAGTCTTGCAGACTCGAGCATGGCCCGCTCAAGAAATGGATTTTTTTCCTTTGGCGCGGCTTTGGTGACTGCTTCAAACTGGACGAGTGCCTTCTTGTTTTGCTGGGTTAGCTGAAGACAGCGGGCGTAGTAGTATTGCGCCTGAAGTTTGACCTCAGGGTTGGTAAGCTCATCCTTGGCGATCTTGAAGTAAGCGAGGGCGTTTTGATACTCTTTTTTGTCGAGTCTCATAATAGCGAGGCGGTAAGCTGCGGATCCGACAAAAGGGCCTCGGCGATACTGGTTGATCAGGAAGTTGAAGGTTTGCTCCGCATCGGCCTCCTGATTAACCTTGAGGTAACACTCTCCGAGGCGAAACCACGCAATTTGCAGGTTCGGGCTGTTCGGCTGCTCTTTGATAAAAACCTGGTATTGCTGGGCAGCAAAGCCGTATTGTTCGCGGCTGAAGAGCATATCCGCATATTCAAGGACGCTTTCGACCTGAGCGGGCTGGGCCTCTGGAACGGGTTGCGCAGGCGCATCCTGTGCCACAAGGCAGGATGGCGAGAAGCTGAGAAAGAAGCCAAATGATGGGGCGGCCCAGAGGCAGAGGAGGTGGAGGGCAATCTGCGGGAGGAAAGGGAGGCGCATCTTCGAAAATTAGAACCTTAAGCTCTCAAAATACTCAAACTTCACGACTGAGGCTTAGTCGTGGCGAAGGCGACATTCCAGATACCGGCTTTCTTAATTTGATCGAGCACATTGATGATGGATTGAAAGTCGGTATCCGAAGATCCACGCAGGATGACTGCCTGGTCGGGGTAGGCCTCGGAAATGGATTGCAGCTTTGTGAGCAGTTCCGGTTCGCTCACATCGCGACCATTGAGAATGATTGAGCCGTCGGAACGCACGTTAACGATGATCTCCCCGGTCTGCCGGTCGGTATTCTCAGCTTCTTCAGCGGCGGGGACGGAGATATCCATGTCGCGCTCAAAGCGGGCGAACTGCCAGGTCACAATAAAAAAAATGAGGAGCAGGAAAACCACATCTATCATAGGGGCGAGCTCAAGTTCGGCGCCTTGCTGACTGCTGGTATCTCTGAACTTCATAGATCCGGAAGGGAAGCGGGTGGTCTATTCGCTATCAGAAGACTCTCGGCGAGCGCTGCCGCGGTAGTTGGCGCGTTTGTTCTGGGCTGCCAGCAGCGCCATGATGTGGGTCATAGCCGCTTCCATTTCAGCAATCAGTCTTTGAACTTTGCCACGAAAGATCGAGTAGAAAACCAGGGATGGAATGCTGATAACAAGTCCTGCTGCCGTGGTGACGAGTGCCTGGGCAACTCCGGGTGCAAGTTCCATATGCTGAACGCCGGAGGATTTCCCGATCCCTTCGAAGGCGGCGATCATGCCGATAACGGTTCCGAAGAGGCCGACCATTGGGGCGACACGACTGATGTCGTTGAGGTAAGAGATACGGTTGTTGAGCTGTGAGGCCTGGCGCGTTCCTTCCGCTTCTGTGACCTCACGAACCTCATCAAAGCTGGCTGTGGGGTTCTTTGTGGCAAAGTCTAGCGTCTTATAAACAATCCGCGCGATGCACTCGTTTTCGCGGTTACAAACCGCGATCAGTCCAAGATAATCCTGCTTACGGATGAGGGCATCTGCAGCATTCATGAATCTGTCACTGACGATAGCGCCCTGGCGGATCGTAAAGAGGTAGAAAATGATGAGGATGACCGCGATAAATGACAGGGCTGCCAGCGGAATCATCAGGAACGGCCCGCCCTTCAGCATGTAATCGAGGATCGTCTCCGCTGTCGTCGTCATGTTTTCCAGGGCGGCGGTATCCTCGCTTTCCTGTGCCATCAGCGGTCCCGCGCTCAAAAAGGCGGAGAGCAAGTAAATTGTTCGATAGTTCATTCTTTTTCAAAAAAGGTCGTGGTCCTGAGCCCGGGGCCTGATCGGTGGCTTTGGGGCGCTGAACACCCGCCATACCTGAAGAGTGAAAATCTACTCTCTCTCAAATGGCTTGCAAACGCTGGGCGCCAAATAAACGGGCCAGCTCATGGCTTAGATTTCCAGTTGTAAAGAATGAAAATTATAAATTTTATTTAAAATGTGAAAATTGAATGAACAAGCTTCGAAAAGCTTTCAAAAGGTAGCCTACATTTCCTCACCAAAGAAACACAGCATTCTCTCTCAGGTGACCCTTGCTCTCAACGCCTGTCGGATTGAGGCCTTATGGATTGCTTGGGTGGAGATGGCTTCCATGGGATGCGAGCCCACTGTTTCCTGGACCGGGGGACGACATGAGATTGTCAGGCACGAAGAAATTCAAGTATGCGACCGACGATGAAGCTGTGAAAAAATTCTCAACCTGCGAATCGATGTGTCGCGAAATGCGGAAAACGATCGAAAGCGTTGAGCTGCCATCTAACCCAACTCATTTTTTTCGAATGGTGGATCAAAGATACAGCTGAGGTATTTATCCAGACGGTTCCTTTTGGGGCCTGCTGCCTGAAAGAAAACGGCAAGTTACAAGTCGCGAAAACGGCTGATGTAGGCGAAAGCCAGAGGAATCAATGACCCGACCGCTTCAGCAAAGGTGGCGAGCGCGGCTTTGAAACCCATGACGGGGGCTGAGACGATCATCACGATACAGGTGATCGATACAGACCCCATGATGAAAATGCCCAGGGGCGAGAGGCGCCTTCTTTGCTCGTGGATATCCATCACATTTCGCAACGGATCGAAGTAGCGATACACCAGTAAGGCCATTAGGATCAGATTGATGATGGCATAGTCCTGCCAACCGGGAATTAGGATGATTGCGTCGTAGGCACCGTGGAAGAGGACGGCGAGTATGAACGCGGCGAGGAACTCTTCCATGCCGTGGAATTTCCTGACTATCATGCGATAGGCATAAAAGCCAACCAGGCCGGTCAAGGTGAAGTGAACTGGATTAGCAGTCAGGAGTCGGCTCAGTCCCTTTTGTTCCAGAATGCCTTCGGAAAAATAACTGATATTCTCCATGGCGGCAAAACCCAACCCGACCAAGGCCGCAAGGATGAGAGCTTCAAGATCGTTCTTTCGCCTCGAGCACCAGACTGCGATGGGGATAAAGCAAAGCAGTTTGAGGGTTTCTTCACGCAGCCCGACCCCGGCGACAAAGTAGATCAATTGAGAAAGCTGTGAGGCGGTCTCGTCGTGAGTGAAACCAAAGGCCCGATCCTGGATCATGACAGCGTAGAGCGTCAGACTGGCACTTATAATGCCTGCGACCAGAGCAACCGTTGAGGCAATGAGCCGGGTTCGATCAAATTTCCAGAAATTCGTCAGGATGAGGTACCAGATCAGGGTGGTAAAGGTAGCAGGAATGGCGAAAAAACTGACGAGCCGGCTTCCTTCCAATTTGAATGTGGTTTTTAGAAGTGGCAGCCAGGCGTGGGCATCGGCCTGGAGATTGATCTGTTCGTAGACGTCAAAATATTCGGCAAATTCTGGTTGAGCTAGGAGGTAGCGAGCCTTCTCCCGATTCTCGTCCCTCAACGCAGCGATCACCGCACTGCGTTGAGCGTAAGAGGACTTGGGGTAGTGCTTTGCTTCGTCGGTGTAGGCCTGAAGGGCGGACTCGTAGTCCTGATCGAGGATGTAAATGTCACCGATAAATTCATTTCGGTAGCGGGCGTTTTCTGGGAAAGATTTTAATTCTTCAATAGCCTGCTCCACCCCGCCGTCGACGAGGCCGAGATAGTAGGCCTCGAGCAGGGGAAATTCTTCAAATGGTGAATTTCTGAGAAAAGGGATGAAGCCACGTTCCGTATCCGACAGGGCACGGAAATCGAGAAGACTGTAGTCAAAGTGTTGAGGAAGCTGAAAGCGGATCCAGAATACCCAGTCATCAATGGAAGTCGGGATTGATTCGGAATTGTTGTGCCCCAGGGAGCGCTCCGTGAATTCGTCCGGAGTGCCGCCCATCAGTTCGCTGACTTTTCGGGGTAGGTAAAGTGCCAGGACGAGAGAAAGAGCCACCGACATGACAACAATACTGAGCGATATCCGGATCAGGAACCGCCGGTCGCGCGAAAGATCAGCGAGATGTTCGAAAGGAAAACGCGGCATTGAGTGATACGAGGAAAGCTGAGGCTATGGCACTTTTACGACGCGAACAAGGGTTGCCTTGAAAGAAATGGTTTCGTAACCTAACAGCATGCACCGCCATGCTACTATCTTACTTCTGTCATTGGGACTCCCGCTCTCGCTCCTTGCTCTACCCGAAATCAAGTTGGTTCCGGCCTACAAACACGTTGAAGTAGAGCGTCCTGTTTCGGTTCAGATTCCTGATGATGGAACCGGCCGCCATTTTCTCGTTGAGCAGACTGGCAAGATAAAGATCCTTCCATCCCAACCTGATTCGTCGGAAGCAATTGTCTTTATGGACATGACTGATGCTATCGGTGTGGAGAAAGATTTTGAAGAGGGACTGCTCGGCCTAGTCTTCCATCCCAAATTCAAAGAGAACGGCAAGTTTTACCTCGCTTTCTCTCGCCAGGGACCGAAGCGCCTTACGGTTGCGGAGTACACCGTGTCCGACAATTCTAACCAGGGTGATCCCGGCACTGAGCGCGTGCTTTTGGAAGTGCAGCAGCCCGAGTGGAATCACAACTCAGGGAACCTCATGTTCGGGCCGGACGGCATGCTCTACATCTGCGTGGGAGACGGTGGTATGAAGAACGGTGTCTTCATGCTTTCCCAGAAGCTGACCCGCTGGAATGGAAAGGTACTTCGCATCGATGTCGACAGCCGAACAGATGGTCTCGAGTATGGTATTCCGGACGGTAATCCATTTGCTGACGATCCTGTTGCCTGCCCCGAGATCTGGGCTTACGGACTTCGCAATCCATGGGGCGGTGCCTTTGATACCGAGACCGGCCTTTTTTACCTTGCCGACGTCGGCCAAAACCTTTGGGAGGAGATCAATATTATCGAACGCGGCGGCAACTACGGCTGGGACTACCGCGAAGGGACTCAACGTTTCGCCACCCGCGACGGTTTCATGGAATGGCTCGGCAAAAAGCCTAACGAGCCAAAAAATCTCAAGGTGATTGACCCTATCCACGAATACTCACGTGCCGACGGGCTTTCCATCACGGGCGGGTATGTTTACCGCGGAAGCAAGATCCCGGAGCTGGACGGCCACTTCATTTACGGCGACTGGAAATTTGGCAACATCTGGGCCCTGAACTACGATACAGCGAAAAAACAAGTCACCGCTGATCACCACCTCGATAAGCCCGACGATCTGAAGAATCCCACGGCACAGCCAAGCGGCATCTACCCCGATGTAGACGGAGAGCCCCTCGTTCTCGATTGGCGCGGAGCGATCTTTCGGATAGAGTCGACGAAGTGATCATGGGATTCAGCGGGGTTGGAACGGTGGCCTAACCTTCTCTGCTGGCCGGAGGCAGCTGTCCTCCGGCTTTTTCAATTTTGAGCTGCATCAGGAGCAGGTAGAGCACGGCACTAAAGGCAATAAGGGCGCCGGCGAATTCGCGAGTCAGTTCCACGCGAGGGTCTTCGGCGGACATGCTGACTTGGGTCATGCTGAAATCGTCGTCGCCAAAGAGATTTTCGATAAAGCCAGGACCGGTCATGATCAATTCGGTTACGCAGGCGACCAGGGATACGATAAGAATCGAGGGTGGCACTTTCCGGAACACAGAGACGACAAAAAGGGCAGCAATCAGCAGGTAGAAACTGAACCACAGCATGGCATCTAAGCTGGACGGCTTATGATAAACTGCCGGATCAATATCGTTGACCTGTAGCCGCGCAAAGACTGCGAAGAGCACCGTGATGATGAAGTGGCCGATAGCGAAAAGGGGGGACAGCTTCATGGAAATCCAGAGATTATGGGTGAAACTTGGGTCGTCACTATCGACAAAATTGGGCTGAACACAAGGGGAGGTCGATAGGAGAGCAGTTTTTGCTTGTCAAAACGCCTAATCCGCGCACGTTACCGCTCGCTCCGGCCGAAAGGCCGGGGAACCCACGGCATAAAGCACCCGTAGCTCAACTGGATAGAGCGCTTGACTACGGATCAGGAGGTTTGGGGTTCGAATCCCTACGGGTGTGCCACTGGGCCTGGGCGACTTCAAATGCCCGGTTGAAATCGAAACGAGTTCGGTTTCCGACTCACTAATCGGGGTGTAGCGCAGCTTGGTAGCGCGCTTCGTTCGGGACGAAGAGGTCGCTGGTTCGAATCCAGTCACCCCGACCAGTTTTGCCACGCAAAAGTGGCAGAGGTAAAGGGGTGGATGAAGAAGCGGGAGTCCGTCTGGTTCGATTCGTCGTGAGCTTCCAGCGAACAGAGAGAGATGTAAGTGAAGCCGAAGTCCATCCAGTCACCAGAGCGCCGGCCGCCCCAACCACTTTTCGTGGAGGCTATGGGATTGGGCCGATTCGGTTCTAGCTCGACGTTGGGTTGCTGGAATCGTCCCTTTAAAGTAAGAACGTCTTGCGGTGCTTTTGATCTTTTGTTCGAATGTTCGCACGAAGACGGCAAATTCAATGTAACCGGTAGGGCTCGGTTTCGATCCTGGCCATGACTATAATATCAGAAATCGCTATGAAAGTTTCTTCTCTAACTCGGGCCTCATTAGGCATGAAGAGAATCGTGTTATTGTCTGCCACCTTCATGCTGCCTATATTCGGTAAAGGGGAGGAGTTCAATAACTGGGCTCACTGGCGCGGACACGGCGGAAATTCAGTTTCGATGACGGCTCAACCCCCGATTGAGTGGAGTCGTTCGAAAAATGTGAAGTGGAAAGCTGAAATTCCCGGAAGAGGATCAGGTTCACCTGTGATCTGGGGCAATCAGGTCTTTGTGGTTTCCGCAGTCAGTGAGAGAGATACGGCTGCGTTATCCTCTGGTTCTGGCGCCTCTCAGAACGGGAAAAAAGGGGGATACCCGAAAAAGTTTAGCTTCCAATTGTTTTGTTTTGATCGAGAAACAGGTAAGTCGATATGGAGCCGGACGGCTGTTGAGGCAGCCCCCCATGAAGGTACTCACCAAACTAACGGCTATGCTTCGGCTTCACCATGTAGCGATGGCGAACGGGTTTATGCTCACTTTGGGTCGCGTGGATTATTCTGCTATAATATGGACGGGGCTCTCCTCTGGAGTCGGACTGACTTAGGTAAAATGACAGTACGCGCCGGATTCGGTGAGGGCAGTTCACCAACCCTCGCCGGGGACAAAATCTTGGTCCCATGGGATCATGAGGGGCCTTCAGCCTTGTATGCACTCGACAAGAGAACCGGTGAGACAATCTGGAAAGCGGATCGTGACGAGCCGACCTGCTGGGCAACCCCATTAGTGGTTCCGTTAGGTGACAGTTTCCAGGTGATAATGAACGGACAGACCAAGGCGCGGGCCTACGATCTGGAAACGGGTAAAGAGCTGTGGAGTTGTGGCGGGCAGACCGAGCGGCCGGTGGCATCCGCCGTCTTCTCGCAGGGAATCACGGTGATCGGCAGCGGTTTCCGAGGCTCTTTTGTGGGGGGCTTTAGGCTGAACGGGAGCGGGGATATTGAGGACAGTGACAGCGTGGTCTGGACCACTCCGGATGACGCTCCTGACATTGCCTCCCCGATGATTTCTGACGGAAGACTCTACTTTCATAAGGGGAAGACAGGTATCCTGACTTGCCTTGAAGCGGCAACGGGTAAGCTTCTCTTTGGGCCTGAACGGATCCCTGGAGTTTATTCAACGTATGCCTCACCGGTTGCCGCAGGCGGGCACGTTTACATAACGGACCGGAGCGGGACGATCACGGTGGTTAAAGATGCAGGCATACTCGAGATTGTAGCCACGAATACGCTGGGCGAAGGTGTCGATGCAACACCGGCACCCGTCGGTAGCGAACTTTTCGTGCGAGGCGAGCGTCATTTGTTCTGCTTGTCTGAATAGGCAGGCCCTATTTGGCAACGAACGCCCTTAAAAAAGCAATTCATGCTGCGTCATGCCACTCTGTTCGTGGCATAATGTATGGCGATGATGAAGGGAAACGCTGTCACTTGTTCTGTCGTCGCGCTGTTTGTGCTTTGAATGTTTCGCGTCAACAGTCCCTCCGTTGACTTTGAATTGCCAGGAGGTTCCAAAGCCAAAGAGAAAGAAATTTTCCCCCTGAACTCCGATCAGTGTCACACCGTTTACGGAACGGGCGTGGATGAGCCCCGGGGTCAGCGTCGCCTTAGTCTTCCGCTCGCCGGTGAAGCGGGAGTTTGTGAGGAGTTCTCTATCCTGTGCTGCGAGGCTCAAGGTCCTTTAGTTGGAGCGGGTGCAACTGCGTCTAATTGGCCGAACCGGGTAGCGAGATTACCTGTTGAACGGATCACGACAACCAGACCGGGCGATTCTTCAGCGCCGGGAAAGGGGCGGGTGATGGTGTAAATGTCGTAGAGTTGGATATCAAGATCATCGACCGATACCTTAATGTCTTCTGGAAGTGCGGCCGAAGCGATGGTTTGATGGATTTCCTCTATCAGTTCTTCCTTAAAGTCATCCAAATCAACTCGCATCTCTCGTTCGATAGCCTTGATGAGAAGCTCTTCGAGCAGCCAAGTCGCAACGGAGGTAAGCTTGCTCTTGGTTTCGAGAGTAAAGGCGACGTCGGTGAAACCGAGGGCCTGACCTTCGAAGTCAATCACGGGTCGGGCCTCGAGCCAGATGTCACCGGCGATACCCCGCGTCAGGACACTTTGGGATGCATTTAGCGAGAGCTTGAGGTTGAGCATGCCGTCCTGACCCACGGCGGCTTCGAGCCCGTCAATTTCAACGCTGGTTCCGGCTCCCATGTCGATTTCAAAGTTCTCCTCGGCGAGGACCTCGTTGAGCTCGGTAATACTGGCGATGATTGGCAATTTCAGATCCGTCGAGAGGGGACCCGGTTGGGCAACGAGACCCGGTAGCGGTTGAGGCTGTGGACTTCCGGGTTCCCGATTGGTGAGAAAGGCATCCATCTTGATGGCTGCAGTCACGGTGAGTTCTTCTGGATTGGTGTAGTCTATAGATGATAGTTGGATTTCGCGCGGGGTCACGCTGAGCCAGATGTTCGGGCTATCGTTGACCTGCTCGCTGAGATAGGCTTCGCGCCAGAGAAGTTCGACCTCGCTCCTCAGGTCGATACTTTGACGAAGGGCCGGGGCGAGCTTTTGAGCCTCTTGTTGGATGTATTGCCCAACACTACTTCCGAGAATATCACTAACGTCCAGTTTGCCGAGGCTACCGAGGGAGAGTGATGCCTGGCTGAGATTGAGAGCCGGCGTGAGATTGGGGTTGATGCTCCAGTCTGGAGCGATGGACGGGGAAAGAGTTCCGCCTGCGATTCCGGCGATTTCGGCTGTGGTGTTCAGTGGGATCTGCACAATTTTGGCATCCAGAGTGCCTTGAAATTGAGCGGCTCCCTGAATCGGCGCAGCAAAGGTAAGGTGGCTACCATGATTCTGAAATGCAAACGGCCCGCGGGCGACTTTCCAGGCGTAACTTCCTCCCTTCAGATTCTTGTGGAAGTCCTTTTCTTCGACACCTTCAAATTTCGGTGGAACCTTTTCGTTGGCCAGCGCTGCCAGAGTAGCTAGCTCGATGCCGATCGAAACCGCTAGCAGGGAAGTCTCGGAACGCGGAGCGTCAACTTCACCCAGAGGCTTCCCGCCAGGTGCGGAAACATAGATGAGTCTCGGACCCAGAATTCTGGTGGTGACAGGGACTCCAAAAACGAGCATGACCAGTACGGCACCGAGAATGATGAGAAGCTTTTTCATGAAAGAGGGACGACCGGAAGCCTTCGTCCCGGTAACTCTAGACATAGCGGTAGATCCTGTTTGGGTCGAGAGCGAATGACTTTTGCCGAGGCGCGGTTAGAGTGTGCCATGGAACAGGAAACGGATCATAAGCCAACGATATCGAGAGCGATACTGGGTGGATCCTTTGATCCGGTTCACCGAGGTCACCTTGGTATGGCCAGCGCGGTGATAAAGGCGATCGGAGTCGAAGAGGTTGTATTTGTCCCCTGCTTTGTTTCCCCTTTTAAAGATGGGACCCTCGCGACGGGAGAGCAGCGGTTTGAGTTGCTGAAGCGGGCGGTTGACGATGAGGGACTTTCATGGGCTTCGGTATCGAGATTCGAAATCGAGCGGGAAGGCCCGAGTTATTCCTGGCAGACGGCGGCGCATTTTGTCGAGGGTGAACCGGATACAAAATGGCACTGGATCGTGGGGACCGATCAGTGGGACTCAATAGAGAAATGGGCGAATCCCGGATTTCTCCGTGAGAACCTCCATTTCATTGTAATGACCCGGGATGGACGCGAAGTCGAATCAAAGAAGGGGTGGAGCGCTATTTCACTAACGTATGCGCACCAGGCTTCATCGACTTCGATTCGCAAAGATTTTGTGGCTCACGAAGAGTGGCTGACTCCCGGGGTAATTTCATTTTGCCGGGAATCAGGTCTTTACGGGGCGTAATCATTTCCCGAATCTGCTGGGTTGAGTGAATTGAAGAAAGCAGAATTTTACCCATGAGCAAGCGCAGTGAACTGTGTGAATCACACGAGGAGGAGGTCGCAAATACCATCAGTCACGCCATCGGAGCCGTCCTAAGCGTTATTGCATCGATCGTGATGGTGTCTCTCGCCACGCCGCTGACGGCATGGCATGTCGTCGGGGTTTCTGTCTTTGGAATCAGCCTCGTGCTTCTGTATCTCTGCTCAACTGCTTATCATGCCGTGACGTCTCATGATCGAAAGCGCCTGCTCCAGATCTTGGATCACGCTTTGATTTTTGTGCTCATTGCCGGCAGCTATACTCCTTGGCTGCTGGTCAATTTGAGAGGGGCATGGGGATGGTCACTGTTGGGTGTGGTCTGGGGCCTCGCCCTGTCCGGTGTGGTGATGAAGTCGATGCTGCTCCCACGGTTTGATAGGGTCAGTACTGCCATTTATGTCGTCATGGGGTGGCTCATCTGTGTGGCGGTCCATCCAATGATGGCCAACGTGAGCGTCGCCGGGTTGCTCTGGCTTTTCGTCGGAGGGCTCTTTTACACGGGAGGTGTTGCTTTCTACCTGATGAAGAACGTCAAGTTCGCGCATTTCATCTGGCATCTTTTCGTCATGGCCGGAAGTCTATCTCACGTCGCGGCGGTGATTTTCGGCGTGCTGAAAGCAGGGTAATCGCTGCTTAGTAATCGAGCAGGGGATCAGGCTGCACGGCAGGCTCCGGATATTCGAAGGTCTTGCCCTCGAAGTTACGGATCACAACTCGCTCGCTGTTGCGTTGGATGATGTAATCCGGATTGATCGGGACCTTTCCACCTCCGCCCGGCGCGTCGATGACATACTGGGGGATGCTGTAGCCTGTGGTGTGGCCACGAAGGCCCTCGATGATTTCGAGACCTTTCGCAACGGGAACCTGCAGGTGCGAGGATCCCTGAATGAGGTCCAACTGGTAGAGATAGTAAGGGCGTACGCGACACATTAGAAGCTTGTGGGTCAGCGCCTTCATTGTCTCCACGTTGTCATTCACTCCGCGAAGCAGAACGGACTGGTTTCCAAGGGGGATGCCGTGGTTGGCAAGGCATTCAAGACCTTCCTTCACTTCGCTGGTGAGCTCGCGAGGGTGATTCACATGCACGCTCACGAAGAGCGGGTGATATTTCTGGAGCATGCGGCAAAGCTCCGGAGTGATGCGCTGCGGAAGGAAAATGGGGATTCGCGAACCGATCCGCAGGAACTCGATGTGCTTGATGCTGCGAAGACGGCTCAGGATCTGTTCTAATTTGGAGTCGGAGAAGAGAAGAGGATCACCGCCAGAGAGAAGCACGTCGCGGATCTCAGTATGTTCCTCAAGGTATTGAAACGCTGCCTCGTAGTTGGTTTCGAGCGCCTGATCTCCCGCACCACTAACGACGCGACTGCGAGTGCAGTAGCGGCAGTAGGACGCGCAGCGATCGGTGACGAGGAAGAGGACGCGGTCGGGATAGCGGTGAACCAAACCTGGAACCGGCATGTTTGAATCTTCTCCGCAGGGATCGGAAAGCTCGTAGGGAGATGTGATGGTTTCCTCAACCCGCGGAATTACCTGCCTCCGGATCGGGCAGTCAGGATCATCCCTGTCAATTAGGTTGAAAAAGTGTGGCGTGATTGACATCGCCAACTTAGTGCCGGAAAGGATTACGCCATTTCTCTCGTCTTCGCTCAAGTTGAGATGTTCTTCGAGCTGTGGCAGGGAAGAAATCCGGTTCTTAAGCTGCCACTTGTGATCGTTCCATTCCTGATCAGTAACGCCCTGGTTGGCCCAGTAGCCGATGGCGGAGGACCGGAACGATTTATCCAGATCATTCTGAGAATCGTGCTGCATGGATGGTCGGGGAAAGGGGAAGAGTGCGGTTCGCTCGGGTGTAGACGTCAGGTGACCTGACTTGCTTACTTCCCAGCAAAAGATAGAGATGCGACAAATATAGTCAAATCCGGCACTTTTTTCACCCGTTGCGTGAAAAAGTTGCGGTATTTCTTAAAATCAGCTGTTACTAACCTAGGCGTTGTTTGTATTAATTAGACCGCACTTTCGGCCCGAAAGGCCCTAAATATCAGACTGTTATCATCCCGTGACCCCGTATCTTAAAATCCTCAAGAATTTCTCGAAACCGCACTGGTTTGAGATCATTAACCTCATCAAATCCTCGCAGGGGATGTCCGTCGGGGAACTCTCAGAAGCCATGGGCATGAGCTATATGGGGGTCAAAAAGCACTGTATCGCCATGCAGAAGCTGGGGTATCTCGATACTTGGCGTCGTCCTAAGGATGTAGGCAGGCCCGAAAAACTCTATCGGATCACTCAGAAGTTGGACCCTCTGTTTCCTCGTATTGAGGACGATGTCACCCTCTCGCTGCTCGACGCGGCCGCCCAGCTCGATCGCAACGCTGCTGAAAAACTTCTCTTCGCTTTTTTCAGGAACCAGACGGAAAAAATCGCCAAGGTAGTAACTGGTAACTCCGTCCAGGAACGTGCTGAGCGTCTTGCCGATGTCCGCCTTAAGATGGGCTACTTTTCGAAGTGCACCTATTCTGAAGAGGAGGGGCTTCGGATCGAAGAATTTCATAATCCACTTCGCTCCCTGTTCGAAAAATATTCGACGATGGAGCGTATTGAGGCGCAGATGTTTGAAAGGCTCCTTGGCGCCCGTGTCGTCCGTTCGGAGGATTCTTCCTCCGGCCTGAATCGATACCGGTTTGACTTATCGCCGCGCTAGTGTCCGTTTCCCCGTTTGAATCAGATATGAGCAAATACGAGGACGAAAATGTATTGGTAATTTCCCGGGAGCTTTTTGACCAACTAGGAGCCTTTCAGGGAATCTCGCTTGAGCCGGAGAAATACCTGCCGTCTATGCTCGATCCTGCGAATAACTTCTTTCTCAAGCGTGATCTTGCTGAGGACGATCCCCGTCACAAGCAGATCATCCCCTATGTTATTTTCCGTCATGGTGAAAAGTTCCTTCACTATGTCAGGGGCGGAGGATCCGGTGAAAAGCGCCTTGCTTCCAAAGGATCAATAGGCATTGGGGGGCATATCAATGATAGAGACTATGCCGCCTCCTCACTCGATAAGGACACCTACACCACCGGAGTGAACCGTGAGATCGATGAGGAATTGAATCTTTCAGGAGGTCATACCCAGGAGATTCTCGGATTGATTAACGATGATTCCAACGAAGTGGGTCAGGTGCATCTTGGTGTGGTACATTTATTTACTCTCGAATCTGATCAGGTAACTGCTGGTGAGGACAACATCGTCGACTTGCAGTTCCTTTCTCTCGAGGAACTTGGGAAAAAACACGATGAGCTCGAAACGTGGTCCCAGATTTGCGTTCAGGGGTTGCGTCAGCTCTGGCGTGACAAGTGAAAGAATCGGTTGATTCCGAGTCCCATTCCTAGACCGTAGCATAGGCCCCACGACAGGCGGGCACAGTGCCTGATGGTCGAGGGTTCCCAGCCAAGGGAAATGGCTCCGGGGCCCCGCCCTTGAATTGCTGCAAAGAGAAAACCTCCTGCGTAGTAGCCAATGGTATGCCACAGAAACAGGGTAGCGGTGGCGGTAGCAATGGAGACGCGATGCTGCATCACGCCGCGATAGACTAGTGCAAATCCTGCCAAACCGAGGCTAGAGCCTACGATTTCCCCGAGTGTAGTTGGTAAAGAAAGCCAACTAACTGACCAGAGAAATGCGTATATCAGGAATGCCAGTGAAAAAGATAGACAAAAGCGAACCTTCCTTCCGCTGATTTCCCCAGAATCCGCCAGTAATGCAGGCCCCCCAAGCCCCAAGAAGACAAGAGCACATGCGGCATACATGACTGGCTCTGAGCTGAACAGGGAAGCTCCGAAAGCCCAGACTGCGAAAGAAAGCAGTGAGACCATTGTAAACAATAGAATAGATAAAGCGGAATAAGATTTCATGTATTTTTGCTATCAACAGCTGTTCTACCCCCAACTGGGGGGGTTGCGGTAATTGGCACAATAATAAAATATGTATGAAGGAAAACTTTACCTAGGTATGTTCCTTCAAGAGTCCCTTCCATCTCTGCAAAGCAAATATCATGGTTACAAGATACGATCAGAAGACAAAAGATGAGGTCGTGACTTTCATCGTTGACTACAATGCAAAAAATGGACGCGGCGGTCAATCGGCAGCTGCCAAGAAGTGGAAGCTGAATCCCATTACGATTAAGTCGTGGATGGTGAAAGCTGGCGTCGCGACTCCCGGCAAATCAGCCAGGAAAAAAGTTCGCAACCGAGTCGCGGATTCGGCCTCTGGTGCTTTGAAGCGGATGATAGTAATCCAGGAGAAAATTGACGATCTTTTGAGTGAGTATGAAGAACTCAAATCCCAGCTTTGAAAGTGCGAAAATAATTATTCCCTAATCATCTGAAGAACCGTGTCGGGTCATGGCCCTGAGACGGTTTTTTTGTTTTCGCTGAAAATTATCGTCGGGATAGTCTCAAGCTTTGTAAATGCTGTTGAAAGCTCTCGTCTTCGCGTCAGCTCTGCCGTCTTTGCAGTTAGCGGGAATGATGGATGCCGCGGAGAGTTCTTTTGTCGTTGACGCCGAATTAGGTTTGGTTCTTCTCTCAAAGGATTCCAACTCAGAGAGGCAGGTCGCCAGTTTGACGAAGGTAGCAACGGCCGTCGTGGCCCTAAAATGGCTGCATGTGAATGAGGTTTCGTGGGATGCCGAAGACCGCTTCCGCGAGACCGTCTTGTTGCTCAATAGCGGGTGGGAAGAGCGCAGTCGGCTGGAATCAGCGGGCGACCCTGTGACAAACCGGCGCTTGCTAAGCCCCGCGAAATACGTCTCTATGCGATGTATGAGGATTGGATTGTTGAATAGCGGGGGCGATTGCCCGGGCCTGAACGCAGTGACTCACGGGGTGGTTGGCGCCGCCACCCAACTCGGCTGGGAAGTCTATGGTTTCAAACAAGGCTACGAAGGCCTGCTTTCCCCCGGGGATTACAAAGTGCTACAGGTGGAAAAGACTGAAGGCATTCTGAAAGTCGGGGGAACGATTCTCGGATCTAGTAACAAAGGGCATTTTGTTTCGAAGGTCGGCGCTGGCGGGGTTCGTGCCATTCCAACTAAATTGATGGATGAAGCCGTCGCGACGATGAAAGGACTGGGCGTCGAAGCCCTCATTTGCGTGGGAGGCGACGGTTCACTTTCAACCGCGCAGCAGTTGTACGAACACGGCTTTCCCGTCGTCGGCGTACCCAAGACAATCGACAACGATCTCGCCGCGACGGCGATGACCTTTGGGTTCGATTCCGCCTGTCATTCGGTGGTCGATGCTCTCGATCGGTTGCAAACCACCGCGGAAAGCCACAAGCGGGTCATGGTTCTCGAAGTGATGGGGCGACACGCTGGTTGGATTGCACTTTACGGCGGCATGGGTGGGGGCGCCTGTTCGATCCTAATTCCCGAAATTCCTTTTGATCTCAACAATGTTGCCAAAACGATCAGGCATCGTGACAAAAATGGATTCTATCACTCGCTCGTCGTGGTTGCCGAGGGGGCTGCGCCGATAGGGGGCACGCAGTTGTATGAGGAGACAAAAGAAGACGGGGAATCCCGTCTCGGAGGTATCGGTGAGCAGGTTGCGAAGCAACTTTCAGCACTGACTGGCAAGGAAACTCGCTGCACGACCCTGGGACACCTTCAGCGCGGCGGAAGCCCGACGGCGCTTGACCGGGTGCTGGGAACGCGATTTGGGGTAAAAGCAGTGAAACTAATAGAAGAAAAGAGATTTGGCCGTATGGTCAGCTACCAGCAATATCACGTCGGATCTGTTTCCATTAAGGAAGCGGTCCGCGAGTTAAATCTCGTTGATCCTGAAGGTGAAGTTGTGGAGGCGGCCAAGTCCGTCGGCATCAGCTTCGGGGATTAACCGCCCGCTGGTAACTCATCCTCGACAAAGGGCCCTTCGTCGACGTCAGTCACGGCCGTCCCTTCGTGGTGGTCAAAAACACTGAAATCGTATGAATGCCCTGTTAGAAATACTGCAGAAAGACGCCCGACTTTCCACGTCCCAGATGGCCGACCGCCTTGGGAAAACGGAAGTGGAAGTCGCAGCGATGCTGGATTCTCTCATCTCGGAGGGTGCTATTCTGGGTTTTCACGCAGTGACTGATCATGAGAAGATTGGTGATCACCGTGTCTCCGCTCTCATTGATGTGAAGCTGACTCCAGAGCGCGATGGTGGGTTTGACCGCATGGCCCGCCGCATTGCTAAGTTCGACCAGGTGATCAGTTGTTATCTCATGAGCGGAGGCTATGACCTCGCGGTGATTGTCGAGGGCGACGATCTCCGCGAAGTGGCCCGTTTCGTCAGTGAGAAGCTCAGTACGCTCGACGGTGTGATTTCAACCGCGACGCACTTCCAGCTGAAAGTTTATAAGCAGAGTGGTTTCCAGGCATCGGATCCGCAAGAGGACGAGCGTCTTCCTGTGACCCCCTGAACGTGGCCATAACCCACCAAACGATTCTTTCGATGAAACCACTCGAAGAACGCATTGCGACACAGGTTAAAAATATTCCGAGATCGGGAATCCGGGATTTCTTTGAACTTGTCCTCGGCCGTGACGACGTCATTTCCCTTGGCGTCGGTGAGCCTGATTTCTCGGCACCGTGGCACATTCGTGAAGCGGCAATCTATTCCCTTGAGAAAGGACAGACGAGTTACACATCCAATCTGGGGTTGTTGTCTCTTCGGGAGGAGATTTCCACCTACGTGGAGAAGCAGTTTAATGTCTGCTACGATCCGAAGTCTGAGGTGCTAATCACTGTCGGCGTGTCTGAAGCGCTCGACCTTGTCTGCCGGGCTCTCCTTAATCCCGGAGATGAAGTGATTTATCATGAGCCATGTTACGTGAGCTACAGCCCTAGCATTGCGATGGCTTACGGCGCGGCCGTAGCGGTGCAGACGAAAGTTGAAGACGAATTTGTTCTCAAAGCAGAAGATGTTGCAGCCAAGATCACGGAACGAACCCGCCTGTTGCTCTTGAATTTTCCAACCAACCCGACCGGCGCGGTTGAGCCGATCGAGGAACTTGAAAAGATCGCCCAGCTGGCGATCGAGCACGATCTCATTGTTATCAGTGATGAAATCTATTCTGAGTTGCTCTACGGCAATGATTCAGGCCTGGAAATGGGAGAGCACACCTCTATTGCCAGCCTGCCGGGAATGAAGGATCGGACGGTTCTACTTCACGGATTTTCCAAAGCGTTTGCTATGACCGGTTTCCGTCTCGGCTATGCCTGCGCTCCTCCGGTTCTCACCGAAGCAATGATGAAGATTCACCAGTATTCCATGCTCTGCGCTCCCATCATGAGCCAGAATGCGGCGCTGGAGGCACTTCGCAATGGCGCCGAAGAGGTAGAAAAGATGCGCAAGGCTTATGCCCGTCGCCGTAATCTCATGCTGAATAGTTTCGAAGAGATGGGTGTGCCGTGCTTCGCCCCGGGTGGGGCGTTCTACTTGTTCCCTGATATTCGCAAATTCGGTCTCAGTAGTAAGGAGTTCGCCCTGCGGCTGCTTGAAGAGGAAAACGTAGCTGTCGTGCCGGGAAATGCTTTCGGAGCAGCCGGCGAAGGGTGCGTGCGCGCCTGTTACGCGACTGGACACGAACAACTTGAAATTGCGCTCGACCGCATTGCGGCTTTCGTGGGCCGACTCAAATCCTGACTTCTGA
The DNA here is from genome assembly GCA_002862135.1 of Verrucomicrobiota bacterium. Lineage (GTDB taxonomy): Bacteria > Verrucomicrobiota > Verrucomicrobiia > Verrucomicrobiales > DEV007 > Arctic95D-9. The sequence continues at coordinate 56,171 of PKCI01000061.1, forward strand.
AACAATGAGCCGTCTGACCAAAGCTGTAGTTCTCGCTGCCGGACGTGGGACGCGCATGGGTAACCTCACTGACGACGTTCCCAAGCCGATGGTGAAGGTGAAGGGAACTCCGATCCTGGAAAGTATTGTCCGTGGCCTTGTGGCTAACGGTATCGACGAAATTTTGATCATCGTGGGGTATCGTAAGGACGTCATCATTGAATACTTTGGCGATGGTGAAGCTTTCGGATGCAAGGTTTCCTATGTCGAGCAAATCGTGCAGGATGGGACCGGTAAGGTTGTCGAGCTTGCCAATGAATTCGCCGGTGATGACCCGTTTCTGCTCAGCTACGGAGATATTCTTGTTCCGGCTGAAAGTTACAAGCCGCTCGTCAATGTTGATGGTGTCGACGGGAAGCTCACCGTCAAGATCGACGAGGACGTCCGCAAAGGTGGGGCTGTGTTCATCGAGAATGGAATAGTTACCGATCTGATTGAGAAGGGGGGAGACGACGCGCCGACAAGTCCCTACTACAACGCCGGTATCTACGTTTTCTCTCCGTCCATCTTTGACTACACCGCCAGGCTCGAATTATCGCCTCGCGGCGAATACGAGCTGACCGATGCGATCAAAGCGCAGGTTGATGACGGCCTCAAACTCGAGGCGGTCGAGTTGACGGGCGACTGGGCCGATGTCCGTGATCCGGATGTGCTCGAAGGGCTGAACGCGTGAGTCATTCCAGCGGTTGCAGAGGACTGCGACCCTCTGTGGCATCTAAACATTGGTTCAGCCTTGTAGTGGAAAATTTCCCGGCTTTCGATGGATCTGCATAATCAGGTCAGGTCATTGCTCTGCCAGCCTCAGTGACGCCATTACTGATACGGCTTCGGTGAGCGTGCCATTCCTAGCCATCTCAATGGCTTTAGAGTGTGGCCCGCTTTGTCATCAGCCTGTGGAAGGTGATTGAGTGTCAACGGGGCGAGTTTATTCAGGCGATTTGCAAATACGTTCACCGATTTCGCCATGACGCCGATGAGATGGGCGCCCAACCGGCCTGAGGGCACTCCGGTTTGGGTCGGATTTCCGCTTGCCTAGGCGGTTTTTTGCCTCTTAATTGCCGCCCCCCTCAGGAGAGTGGGCTTTTTTACTATGGGTAAGCAGCACAATAAAGTCGAGAAGCGTCGTCGTCGCGCCAACTATGTGAAGCGAAAGAAGGATGCGGTAAAGGCTAAGATCGCACTCAGCAAGAAGTCTGCTTCTAAGAAAGCTCCGTCCAAGAAAGCCGCCGCCAAGGCCGATGATGTCGAAGAGGTTAAGAACGCAGTGGCTGAAGAGACACCCGCCAAAAAGTCCCCGGTAAAGAAGAAGGCTCCAGCAAAGAAGAAGGCTCCAGCAAAGAAGAAGGCGGCTGCCAAGAAGACTGCAACGAAAAAAGCTGCCGCCAAGAAGAAAGCTGCCACCAAAAAGACAGCTAAGAAAAAGGTAGCTCCGAAGAAAGAGGAAGGCGAAGGCTGATCGAATCGGGCTTTGCTTCCAAAGGAGTCAAGTTGATGGATCGGACTCCTGCAGAACCATTAGAAATGATGGCGCATGATCAGTGAATCCCTGCCGTCATTCTTATTGGTGGACGGGAACAACATCATTCACGCGTGGCCGGAGTTGCTGAAACAGCACCAGAAGCATCCGGGGAGCGCCCATCGCGAGTTGATTCAGGCGTTGAGCGATTATCGCGACTGGTCGGAGGATCGCGTCGTTGTCGTTTTCGACGGTCGTGGAAACACCGTGGACGAAGAAAGGCAGGATGGTGGACTGCAGATTTTCTACACCAGTGGCAGCAAGACTGCCGATGACATAATCGAACGTCTCGCCATTAAATACGCCAAGGTCTACAAGATCACTGTCGCGACCGACGACCGGGCTGAGCAGGATATCGTGGTTGGAGCCGGGGGAGAGGCGCTTTCATCCGAAGGACTAAAGGAGAAAATCGATCGCGCAGTTCAGGACCGCGACCGCTGGATTGAAAGGCATCGAAAGGCATCGAAAGGCGTTTTTGTCATGAAGCGACGGCAGTAACGCATCTTGCATTTGGCTCGTTGAGCCTTTAGCGTTTGCTCACATGGGTGCGGGTAATTCAGAACGACTCTGGAGGAACGAAGCGGCGGCGGTGGCCCGAAGGGTCAATACGGGTTGGTGGCTTGAACGATTTAATCTTCTTCTCGCAGCTGGCCTGATTCTCTTCGCCGTGGCCGTGCTTTGCCTGCGAACTCTCATTCCCGATTGGGTGGGAACGCTCGGGCCTTTTGTGATTCTTGGCGGCCTGGTTGCGGGCACGGCGCTCTGGGCCTTCTTTTGGAGCAGAGGACGTTTCATCGGAAGGGACGACGCGCTGGTTCGGCTCGATGATCGACTGAATCTGAATAACCAGCTCAGTGCTGCGAATCGCGAAATTGGCGACTGGCCTGAATATCGTGCTTCGAAGAGTGACGAGATCGGCCTGAAGTGGCGATGGGAAGTGGCGATTCTTCCCGGAATCCTTGCGGGCCTAATGGTCGCGGCGGCCTGGTTTGTTCCGGTCCTCGATTTAAAAGGGAAAGAAGAGTTAGTGACTCACGAGCCCAATGGATGGGGGCAGATGGAAGAGTGGCTGACAACTCTAGAGGAGGAGGAATTAATTGATCCTGACAGCATTGAGGAAATAGAAGACAAGATTGAAGAGCTCCGGGATCAGCCCGAGGAGGAATGGTTCGGTCATGCCAGTCTCGAAGCGACAGATACGCTGAAGGAGAGCCTCGGACGGGATATCCAGGACTTATCTAAGGATCTCGGAACCATTGAGCGAGATCTCGAAGCCTTGCGTTCTTTTTCCACTGAGCTGAGTGAAGCTGGTAAAGAAATGCTTCTCCGTGAAATGGAAGATGCCATGAAAAATCTTGCCATGAACGGGATGGAGATTAACAGCGAGTTGGCCAAACAGCTCGGTGGGATCGATCCCTCACAGGTCAGCCAGGAGATGATGAAAAACCTGACGGCTGAACAAATGCAGCAGTTGCAGGAAGGGCTTGGTCAAAAGCGCGAGGCGCTGGGCAGCATGGACGGACTTCCTCCCATGGCCGAAGGAGGGTTGTGGCGCTCCAGCTTAGGCCTGGGTCCAGGGTCGCAGCCTGGTCAGGGCAGCATTTCCAGAGGAAGGGAGGATGCACCGCTATTCTTCGGGGACGAGGAGGATCTCAGGACCAACAACATCGAGAAGGTGACCAACGAAGATTTATCACGCGCATCGATGGGGGATCTCCTCGGCGTTGGCGAAACTGAACACGAAGAGGATAAGGAATCATCCAGCCCCAAGGCGGGTGGCGCGGTCACTTCGCAAGGTCGCGGAGGTGACGCTGTTTGGCGCGAATCACTGGTGCCGGAAGAGCAGGCACTCTTGAAGCGCTACTTCAAGACAGAGAGTTAAGGATCCAACCGATCACAAGGATCTGGGGAACGGTAATGGCTGGAAGAAGCAGAGCGATCCTCCAGGAGCGGGTCGTCTCGCGAAGCGACATGATCTCGGTATAGTCGGTTGCAACTCCGGCCATCAGAAAGGTGAATCCATTTCCGGGAGCTTCCGCGCGATTGATGAGGTCGGCAGCGATAGGACTGGAGCCTTCGGAGCAGACTTCGATCACGGTGGCAGCGATCAGGGTTAGGCCCAGGCCGAGGATCGAAGGACCAAACCAGTTGGCGAAAATGTCAGGACGAAGAAGGATGCGTAACAGTCCCGCAAGCACCGTGCCTAAGAGAATCCAACGGATGATCATCCTCGATTCCTGAAGCGCTGAAGCAAACCATTTTACCCAGCCGGAAGGATTGGCGAGGAGAGGGCCGATTTGCTCCCGAAATCCGGGTTCTAGTTCTTCATCGGTCTCGAGGTTAGCGCGATAGGGATTCGGAGGAACAATGGACTTCTTCTCAAGGAAGTCGAAGAGAAAGCCACTCACAAAAGCAACTACAGCAGAGAGCGCAATCAACAGTAGAGACCATTTCCATCCGATCAGTCCAATGATAATAAATGTCAGGCTCAGGGAGTTCCACGGGCTGGCGATAAGAAAAGCCATCGTCTGTCCCAGGCTGAGCCCCCGCCGGTAAAGTTGCATCCCGATTATGAGGATGCCGTGGCTGCACATGTCGAAGAGCAGTCCCGCAGCAATCGAGCGGCTCAGTCCGGAAAAGTCGCTGCGGTCGCCGAGCCATTGTCGAACTCGCCGCTGAGGGACATATTGCAGGAAGCCAACGGCAATGATACCGAGGAGGAGCCCCCACCAAATCAAATCCATGAACTCACGGATCGAGTGAGCGAACTCGCTGAGTCTGGAGTCGCCGTGGGGAATGAAGTAGGAAGCAACGTAAGCGGGAATTACCAGCAAGATGGAACCGTAAAGAATCCAGTCGGGTCGCGACGCCTTCTCGTGACAGCATGGACCTTCTTCTTCTTGAAGTTCCGGTTCGGGTTCTGAACAGCAACTGGACATTCTTTTCGGCACTCTACGCCAATATAACCCTCCGGGACACCGGCACCTTATTTAGCTCCAATGAAATGCCGTTGCGGGGGCGGCCTGGTCGGGTAAAATGCGCCCGCATGCATCGAGAGCCCCTCTTACAGTTAATTGATCGCTACGTTGAGCGTCATCCCGGCGAAGCCGACACAGGTCGACGGGTTAAAGATTTTGTAGTCCGGAATGCGGATTGTTTCAAACGATCCCTTGAAGCGGGTCATATCACCGGGTCAGCCTGGATTGTCGATGCCTCAGGCAAGCGCACCCTCCTCACGAATCACGCGAAACTGAATCTCTGGCTGCAGCCGGGTGGACATGCGGATGGGGAATCGGATGTTTTATCCGTCGCTATGCAGGAATGTCTCGAGGAAACGGGTCTGAAAGATCTCAAGGCTGTGACTTCGGAGATCTTTGATCTCGATGTTCATGGAATTCCCGAGCGAAAGGGGGAGCCCTCGCATTTCCACTACGACATTCGATTTCTGCTCCAGGCCGGAGAGGATGAAGAATATGTCGTGACGGATGAATCCCACGATCTCGCGTGGGTCGATATGGGGTTCCTGGAGGACTACACTCTCGAGTGGTCGATGCGCCGGATGCGCGATAAAGCGATCCGGCACTTCAGCTGATTCCGAAAGTTACTTCCTGATTGCGTAGAGATGGTCGTCACTTCGAATGTAAAGCGTGCCGTCAGCAGGCACGATGCTCGAGCGAATGTTGACGCTCTGAGACGAGCCGAACATCGTGGTGTGGAGAAGAGCTCCCCCGTTGTCACCAGCGCTGTAGACGAAGACTTCACCAAGATGGCTAATGAAGTAGATCTTTCCGTCGACAGCGGTTGGGGAGGATTCGATCTTAGTCTTGCCGTCGATGCGGCTTGTCCAGACCACTTTTCCTGTTGTGGGGTGCAGGCAGGTGATGAACTTGTTACGACCGTTCAGCACGTAAAAGTAGCCATCGTAGAACAGCGGTGAAGGAACATCCGAGGTAACTTCTTTGCCCTCTGATGTCCAGATATTACCAGCCTCAGAAATATCGCCGACACCACCGGCTTTAATTGCATAAACGGGCGCCCCTTTCGGTGCGCAGATGAGGACGGTGCCTTCGCCGTAAGTTGCGGTGGGAACAAGGCGCCAGTGGCCGATTTTCCCTTCGTTGTAAGTGCCCCATCGCCACAGTTCTTCCCCGGTTTCCGGGTTGTGTCCCGTGAGGCAGTCAGCTCCGACAATGAGCAGTTCGTGGCGACTGTCGACCGTGATCGGGATCGGCGTGCTGAAGGCTTCCTTGGCTTCCATGATTGCATCGTTTTCGCGAACATGCTTCCACTTGGTCTTGCCGGTCGCTGGATTCATTGCCAGAAGGTAGGAATCGATGGGGCTATCGGTATTGCCGTAGCCGTTCACGGGTTCGTTGCGTTGCAGGACTTGGAGATAGAGGGTGTCGTGAACGAGCTGCGGTGTGCTGGAAAAAGTCCACTGCATCGCGAACTGGCCGTAGTCGTCCTCGATGTTGCGATCCCAGGTCTTGTTGCCGTCAAAGTCGAACGCTGCCAGGTCACCGGACCCGGTGAAAAAGTAGACCAGCTTTCCGTCTGTCACAGCGGAAGCGCCCGCCGTATTGGTGCGCTCGTCGCGCATGGCTTCATCGCTGAATTTCCTGGACCAGACGATCTTGCCGGTCTTGGCATCGATACGTACGGCGAAAATGGCGCTGTTGTCAGCGTTGGCGGAGGTTAGGAAAACAGCGTCATCCCAAACGACAGGAGTCGAACCGCCGGAACCGGGGAGTTGAGTTTTCCAGGCCGCATCTTCCTTAGTGAACTCGGCAGGATAACTGGCCTCCTCTAAGGAGGACCCGTCGAAGTTGGGGCCTCGCCAGTTAGGCCAGTTGTCAGCCACAGCTGAGAGAGTGAATGGAAGAAAGCCGGCCATGGCGGCTGCGAATGTGAGTAGGGAGGTTTTCTTCATGAGTTGAAAGAAATTTGAGAGCCTTTAGACTGTTAGGGTCTCAAGCCTCTGTCAAGCCACCGAAGTGGCACGGACGGGCTTATCTTTGTCTGGATTTATGAAACAACTGCTGGTGATTCGGCACGGCAAGTCGAGCTGGGAAATAGATGGGCTTTCGGATCACGATCGCCCGCTTAATGAGAGGGGATTAAGGGATGCGCCCCGGATGGCGGCAGCATTGAAAGAGAAGGGCCTCGTTCCCGGTCACATTGTCTCCAGCACCGCGGTTCGCGCTGCAACGACAGCGAGAATGCTGGCGGAGGGCCTCGGCTATCCGAAAGATCAAATCGCTTTTGAACGATCCATTTACCTCGCTTCACCGAAGGAAATGTTGCGGGTTATCCAGCAGTTTGGTGAATCAGTTGAGACAGCGCTCATGTTCGGGCATAATCCGGGCATGCACGAGCTTGTTAATGAAATGGCATCTGGCGACTTGGTCGAGTCATTTCCAACCCTGGCGGTTGGCTGGCTCAAACTGGACATTGAATTCTGGGGCGAGGCGGGCTTTGCCTGTGGATCGCTCGAAGCGATCATGAAACCTCGACTGCTTGATTAATTTGCAACTAAACTATTTTTGACTATGACCGATACACCTCCTCCCCTCGAAAACCCGAACCAAATCAACCAACCCCAGGCCGACAGTGGCGGTGGTGGGGGGAAGTGCGCTACCGGTTGCGGTATCGGTTGCCTAATCGTCGTGATCCTCTGCGTCGTTCTCGGTATTGGGGGCTACTTCTGGGTGAAGGGCAAAGTGGCGGAAGGCGTTGAGCTCTTCACTTCTGATACTCAGGTCGAGATTGTAGCTCCGCAGGCTCCTCCGGAGCAGGTCGACGCGATTATCACTCGTTTTGATGAATTCGGCGCTGCGATGGAAGCAGGCGACGCCAGTGAGCCCTTGGTCCTGACTGGTGAGGAACTCAACCTGCTCATGCACAACCATGAGAACTTTGAGGACTTTGGGCAGATGACCTCGGTAGAAATTGATGGTGACTTACTACGCGCGCAGGTTAGTATCGATCTCGAGGCGCTGCAGGTGCCCATCAATTTCATCGCTGAGCAGTTCGAAGGGCGCTTCTTCAACGGAACAGGTGGTTTCAGCCTCAATATGGGAGGAGGCCGTCCGGCACTGTATCTGGAAGAACTGGAAGTGAACGGTATGGTTGTTCCGGAGATGTATACCCAGGAGTTGAGCAAAGAGAACCTGTTCCAGGACATTCAGGACAGTCCTGAAATGGAGGAATTCTTTAACAAGCTCTCCGACCTGAAAGTCGAAGATGGAAAGCTGATCATCGTGCCGAAGTAGGCACGATAATCACATTTTCTCGTAAGTGCCTTCGTCCCGTTTCTCGAGGACGGTGAAGCCGGCTTTCTTGGCGTCGCTGACGGAAAGCGGCTTGGTGATCTTGGGGGAATTGATGCCTCTGGAAACGAGCTTCTTCACTGGAGTCTGGCAAAGAGGGCATTTCTCGAGGGCCGGTCGCGTTACCGGACGGCGCAGCTCGAAGCCTTTGCTGCAGATTCGGCAGCCTTTATCCGTTTCCATTGCGATGTACTCGTATATCGGCATCGGCTGAACTATTCGGTCGAGGGAGGGGCTTTGCAACTCAATTGGGACCTTTATGCTCGAGCACAAAAAAAGCGAAGCCGTAGCTTCGCTTTTTGAAATATACCGCAATCCGGTTTGAGGCCTTTAAAACTGGCTACCAGGAGGACTTGGTCACTCCGGGGATCATGCCGTGAGATGCCAGCTCACGGAAGGTGATACGGGACATTTTAAAGCGGCGGAGATATCCGCGACGACGGCCGGTCACTTCGCAGCGGTTGACGAGACGGGTCGGACTCGCATCACGGGGCAGCATCGTAAGGCCGGTGTAGTCCTTTTCCTCTTTCAGCTTAGCACGAAGAGTCGCGTATTTTTGGACAGTGCGCGCTTTACGATTGTTTCTGGAGATCCAACTCTTTTTGGCCATGGGGAGGGGAATTTACGCGTTCTGAGCAGAATTCAAGCGGAAAATCAATAATTGCGGAGGTTTCAGTGTCATTTTAGCTCCACCGGGTCGCCTGAAACGCCCGGTTTCAGGGGGCCTGATGGGAAGCTGCTGAATTTCGGGTGAATCAGCGGACCACGCGTGCACCGCCGCCGCCCATGATTTTCTCTACCTCGGCGAGCGAAGCCATGGTGGTATCACCCGGAGTTGTCATGGCGAGGGCGCCGTGGGCTGCTCCGTAGTTGATCGCTTTGGCGGGATCATTGTGTTTGAGGAATCCATAAGCAAATCCAGAAGCGAAGCTGTCTCCGCCGCCGACGCGATCAAGAATCTCAAGTTTTGGATAGGCTATCGCTTCGTAAAATTGGTCGTTGTGCCAACAGATCGCGCCCCAGTCATTGACGGTGGCGGTGTGGACTTCGCGAAGCGTCGTGGCAGTGGCCTTGAAGTTCGGGAATTCTTTGACCGCGGTTTCGATCATGCGCTTAAAGTTGCTCACGTCGATGCCGCGAATGTTCTCATCAACCCCCTCAACGTCGAAACCGAGGCTGGCGGTAAAGTCCTCCTCATTACCGATCATGACGTCGACATATTTTGCGATCTCGAGGTTCACCTCTTGAGCCTTATCAAGGCCGCCGATAGCGCTCCAGAGAGACGGGCGGTAGTTAAGGTCGTAGCTGACGATCGTCCCGTGCTTTTGGGCTGCTTTGCAGGCTTCAATGGTTACTGCGGCAGCGGATTCGCTGAGAGCAGCGAAAATGCCTCCGGTGTGAAACCAACGGGCGCCGTGATTGCCGAAAATATCCTCCCAGTCGATATCGCCGGGTCTGAGTTGGCTGGCAGCGGTATTGGCCCGATCCGGACAACCGACAGCTCCGCGAATACCAAAACCGCGTTCGGTAAAATTGAGGCCGTTGCGGACCTCGCGGCCGATGCCGTCATAGTCGAGCCATTTGATGAAACGGGTGTCGACTCCGCCCTGAAGCATGAAGTCTTCCACAAGACGGCCAACCGGGTTGTCGGCAAAGGCAGTGACGCAAGCGGTGCGCAGCCCGAAGCAGCGACGGAGGCCGCGGGTCACATTGTATTCGCCGCCACCCTCCCACGCGGAAAACGTGCGGGAGGTGTGAATGCGGTTTTCGCCCGGGTCGAGGCGAAGCATGACTTCACCAAGTGAGACCGCATCGTAGGCGACTTCAGAAGCAGATTTAAGGTTCAGCATGGTTCCGGATGATAGGGGTGCGATTCAGAATTTGTTGGCCTGAATGAAATCAGATTCACCATTGAGGAAATTAATAAGGTTGTGTGTGGCGCGGAAGGCCTGTCTTTCCACGCTCTCGTAGGTGCGCGATGCGATATGGCTGGTTATAATGCAATTCGGAGCTGAAAACAGTTTGTGATCGGCCGCAGGAGGCTCTTCGTCAAGCACATCGGCTCCGTAGCCCGCGGCTTTGCCGGATTCGAGAGCCTCGGCAATGTCACCAGTTTCAACCAGTTCACCACGGGCACAGTTGAGAACGATAACGTCATCCTGCATTTCGGCTATTTTTTGAGCATTGATCATGCCGCGTGTGTTCTCATCAAGAAAGCAGTGCAGACTGATTACGTTGGAATTGATCAAAACCTCGTCTATGGAGGCGCAGCGTGTCACGTCGTGCTGCTCGGCGAACGCCCCATCGAAGTAGGGATCGAAGGCGATGACCTTCATTCCGAAAGCACGGGCGCGGATTGCGACCTCTTTTCCGATTCGGCCGAGGCCGATAATACCCATGGTTTTTCCGAGAATTTCGTGCCCGACGGGCTTCTTCCATCCGGCCTGCCATTTGCCGGCAACCACGTCGACGGCATTTTCTTGGATCTTTTTTGAGAGGCTGAGGAGGAGGCCGAAAGTGTGTTCGGCAACTGTGGTATGATTCACACCCGGCGTATTTAGAACCGCCAGCTCTTGCTCGGTGGCATAGGCGACATCGATTTTGTCGAGGCCGATACCGTATTTGCTGATCACCTTGAGACGGGGCAAAGATTTGTCGATCACTGCGCGGGTGATGGCGTCGTCACCACAGAGAAAGGCGTCAAATTCGCCGGAGAGATCGAGCATTTCGGATTCCGGCAGAGGTCCGCGTTCGCGAACAATATCGAATCCCTGCGATTCCAGCAGCTCATGATGGGGGCCAGGAGTGTCCTGGTAGCTGGTGGTGCTAAGCAAAATTCGGGTTGTCATAGGCAGGCCGAACGGTTAGCGAGATGTGGCCTACGAGCAAGAAACAAATTGCGCAGTAATGCGACAAATTACGCAGATTGAATTATTTACGCAGATGGCCGACGAGATACAGCGTGATCTGGGACTCCAACCGATCGATCAACTCATGAAGCAATGGGGGGTTGAAAACCACGAGTTGGTTGAGGTGAGCACTGAACAGTTGACCCACAAGCAGGTTCAGAAAGCACGCAAGGGGCGTCGAGTCACGATCAACATTCAGCGCAAGATTTTTAATGCGATTAGGAAGGTGGCCGAGGATAAGGAGCTTGATCCTAATCTGACCATCGCCGATCTGTTCAATTACCGAGCTTGATAAGTTATGCAGATCTCCCGCAAAGCTGACTATGCTCTCAGAGCAATGACAATTTTGGGTTCAATTCCCCCGGACAGGACCATGCAGGCACAGGAGCTTGCCAATGCGGGTAAGATTCCCACCAAGTTTCTGGAACAGATTCTACTAGTATTGAAGCGTTCCGGGCTTCTGAAGAGTAAGAGGGGAGTTGGGGGAGGCTATCGCCTCGGAAGGGAAAGTCGCCTTATTTCAGTGGCGGAAGTCATTGAAACCGTTGATGGAGAATTAGTGAGTTTCATTGAGGCTGATGATTTCCCCACTTTTTCCGGTTCTGCGGGAATCGTGAAGTGTCTCGAAGACGCTGAGGAATTGATCAACCAACGTCTCGCGCAAACCAGTATCGAGGATCTCGTTCAAACTGGTGCTGATGATGTGATGGTCGGATACGGCATCTAGGTGCCGCTCAATGCACGATTGACATCACGCCCGTTTTCAGGCCGTATTCTTGCTTTTTAAGCCCGCTTATAATTGGCGGCTCGCACCAGTGAATGATTGCGGAAACCATTGCCACTCAGTTCGACGTTCCCGGCCGGCTCGTGACTCTGCGCCCAATTGGTGCCGGAAATGTGAATGACACTTATCTTGTCATCCTGCGAACCACTTTCTCCGAGGAGCAGTATATTCTTCAGCGAATTAATCGGAACGTCTTCAGGGAGCCCGCAGCCGTGATGGCCAACATGAAGGTGGTCACAGATCACGCTCATCAGAGAATTGCGGCCGAGGCCGAGACGGCAGACCGTATCTGGCAGCTACCGCGGGTCATTTCTGCTAAGGACGGTGGGGATTTTGTGGTGGATGAAGAAGGCGAATGCTGGCGGGCGCTCTCGATGATCGCCAGTACTGTGAGTTATGAAAAGGTGGGCATTCCCGAGCATGCCGCCGAGGCAGGACGAGTACTGGGGCACTTTCAGCGCATCATCTCCGATTTTCCGATCGATCAGTTGGCGGACACCTTGCCCGGGTTTCACATCACCCCCAGATACCTCGATTCTTACGACGAGGCGCTGAAAGAGAAGATTGGCAAAGCTCGTCTGGCCGCGTCATCGGAAGCACGCCGCCTCAGCCAGTTTGTTGAGGCGAGGCGGGATTTTGCTTCGATCCTCGAAAATGCACGTGAGGCAGGAGAATTGGTCGACCGCCCCATTCACGGAGATCCGAAGATCACCAACGTGATGATCGATAAATACACGGGTAAGGGAACCTGTATCGTTGACCTTGATACCGTGAAGCCGGGGCTGGTCCACTACGATATTGGTGATGCCGTCCGAAGCAGTTGCAATCCGGCAGGGGAGGAAGCGACCGATCTGAGCGAAGTGTTTCTCGACCTCGATCTTTTTGAGGCACTTGTCAGGGGCTACCTGACCGAGGCAAAAGAGTTTCTCACTGAAAACGACAAGAAATATCTCTACGACTCAATACGCCTGATCACCTTTGAACTTGGTTTGCGATTCTTCGCCGACTACCTTGCAGGCGATGTTTATTTCAAAACCACGCATGACGGTCAGAATCTCAACCGTGCCAGGGTTCAGTTTTCGCTCTGCGAGAGTATCGAAGCGCGCGAGGGTAAAATGAGAGATATTCTCGAGAAATACTGCTAGTAGCGTCCCCGGCGTTAGCCGAAGTGTTCACGATTCCACTTCAGGCTGTAATAATTGCCTCCCAGGCTTGCCGTGAGGCTGAGAGAAATGGCAATCGCACGCGATTCCGAAAAAATTGCCGGTCCATCATCTCAACGCGCTAGCGACAGAGGAGACGAACCTCACACAAAGAATCCCATCTCAGACACTCCAAGTTATGAAAATTATAAAGAAAAGGTCCTGTTTTGGCCCCAAAGGAGAACTCTCCCTAAAGAATTGCGGTCTTGTGCGTTTTGAAACCCGGGCTGCGGCTCGCTGAGCAGCACCTCCGCATTTTGGCACCCGAAGGTGGGTTCTACGACCTTGTTTGTCCGGAGTTCTTGCCCTTTCGAAAGGGGCTTTCGTCGGTTATGGTGGAGCCAATGGCAGGACAGGAACAAGGGCCCGATGAAGCCACCGAAATTCGCACCGACTGGCCCGAGGGAAAAGTCTGGTTCCGCGACCGAATTCCGGAGGACATGCCCTGGGGCGACGAGAGCCTGCTTGAGGAGCTTCCTGACTCCGCCAAGGGCTGCTACGGCGTGAAGGTAGATGAGTATGTTTACATCGATGGGCAACGCTACAGCCCGGGCAATTATATCACCGTGGGAAGTGTCGCAGAGATCGAGAAGCTTCTGGCAAATGTGAAGAAAGTCAGCGGCATCTTTGTTCCGTGGTATGACAGGGTCATCAGTGCAGCCTTGTGGCGGCCGCATCACCGTCCGGTCGACAAAATCGAGTATCGAAAACGAATTCAGCAGCGATTCTTCAGGAGCCTTGCACTCTGCGTCGGATTAATTGTCCTCGGAATTTTGCGGCCGGAGTTCCTAATGATGGCCATTCTTGGTCTCGCGATGTTCGGGCTTTATCCACTGGTCCAATCCATGATGGCCTGGTTTCGTCCGGTGGATAAATATTCCGTAGACGAGCTTAACAGCCGACTGGTTCGAAACGAATTCTTCAGTCAATGGGTAGGGCGGCAGCCGACGTTAATGGTGAAGGTAGCGGTAGGATTACTCGCGGTTGTTTTCGTGGGGCAATCCGTGGTTGATTATCAGAATCCGGTTCCCTTCCCCGGTATCAAGACCTCGATTCAGGAAGCTGCTCTCGTTAAAGCGGCTGTCAGGGATGGAGGGGAATGGTGGCGGCTCGTCACGACAGGATTGTTGCATGGGAACCTGATTCATATTGTGTTCAACGGGATGGCTCTCTTCAGTCTCGGGCGGGTTATCGTTGCTTTGGTCAGTCCCTCTTTGCTCAGCATCGTCTTCCTGGCGTCAGTGATAACCGGATCTTTAGCCAGTCTCTACCTCGGGCAGGCACCGGCATCGGTTGGGGCATCCGGTGGAATTTTAGGGTGTCTCGGGTTCTTGCTGGTAGTAACCCGGAAATTCCGGAGGCAGGTGCCGGATTACTTGCGGACCAATCTGATCATGTCGTGTATTGTGATCGCTATCTTTGGTCTGCTTGGCAGCCAGTTTATTGATAACGCAGCGCACATTGGCGGATTTGTTGGTGGTGTGGTGTTAGGTGAGGTGCTGTATTCGCAACTTAAGCTGGTGCCCGGTTCGACCGGAAAATCGATTCGCGCAGTTTCAATCCTTTGCGTTGGTATTTTGTTGTCTGGTATCGCCAAGGTTTTCTGGGAGTTCTGGAGTGTCAGTTTGAGTGTTTTCGTTGCAGTTTAATCGAATGGAGAGGGTAGCAAGGATCTCATCTCAAAACCTGGCGCCGAACGAGATTCGGGTGAGTTCGTTCTGGCTTGATAACGAGAATCATCTCCCGCTTGAGAATCTGCGTCCTTGGTTGAGTGCTCATGAAGTTGGTCGTGCCAAGTCATTTCATTTTGAAAATCACAGTGACCGGTATGTGAGGGGGCGTGCGGTGACACGAATGATTCTGGCCAGTCATCTCGGCTGTGCTCCGTCCGACCTGGAGTTTCGAAATGGCGAACACGGAAAGCCTCAACTGGCAGGTGGAGAATTGTTCTTTAATCTCTCCCACTCCCTCGACAGGGCGGTGATCGCCGTGTCGAGATTGCCGCATGTCGGAATCGATATCGAATGTTTCAGTCGAGAAGTTGATGTGGACAGTTTAAGTCGGCGTTGTTTTCGGGACGTTGAGATCGCCAGGTATGAAGGGATGACTCCCGAGCAGAAGAATCGCGCATTTTTTTGGACGTGGACCGCTAAAGAGGCCCGCATGAAGGCGACGGGGGAGGGCTTCAGGCTTGAACCTCAGCGGATTGAGATCGGATTCGACGGGGAGGTTCCGGTAGAGTGCATCGAACCGACAATTCCGAGGGCTTATGTTGCCCCGGTCAATTTCAGTGACGGGCTGGTCGCGTGCACGGTTGCCTGCACTCAATCATTCCGGGTCATGCTCGAGGAAAAAGCTGTAACGCTGCGGTAGCTTTTGTGGATCTCCGGCATAGCCGTGTGGATCTTCGATATAGCTTTCACCTGATTCAGCAGTTTCCACGTCGTTTTCGACAGAAAAGCGTTCTGATGACACTTTTTGATTGCTCCGGGACACGCAAATCTGGTTTGTTCCGAATGGAAATTAAATACTCGACAGAATCCCATAAATGAAATTGAAGACATTTATCCACGGAATCCTTCCGCTGCTGGCCTTTTCGCTGTTTCTCGCTCCCGTCCATGCTCAGGACGAGTTCGATATTTCTCTCCCGGGTGATGAAGCCCCGGCTTCAACTCCGGCTGCACCGGTCGCCGACGACAGTGGAGCCGGAGAAGGCACGGCTTCTTCAGGTGAAGTGAACCTGCTCGAGATGATCCAGGCGGGCGGTTGGTCCATGTGGATCCTGGGAACGTTTTCAATCGCCGTGATTGGGCTGCTCATTTATTGTTTGATTGATCTGCAGCGTAAAAATTTTGTTCCGGAGCAACTTCTCATGGCGATGACCGGAGACATGGAGAATGCCGATCTTGAATCGGCCTCTCACAAGGCAGCCACTTCCCCTAACTGCCTCGGCGGAGTGATGCAGGCGGCGATCCACTTCATCGCGGAGCGTGGTTATGAAACTCTCGACACGGAAAAACTCGAAGAAACGATGGCGGCTGCTTCGCGTAAGTTCAACCGTGGTCGAGTTCGGACGATCAATTACTTCTCAGTCCTTGCTCAGGCGGCTCCGATGATGGGGCTTCTCGGAACCGTGTCCGGTATGATCGGTGCGTTCGCAAAATTGAGTAGCGGCGGCACAGGTGACCCGTCCAAATTTGCCGGTAATATTTCCGAAGCGCTCATTACGACAGCGTCCGGTCTCGTTGTCGCTCTCCCTGCGATTTTCTGTTATTTCATCTTCCGCGACCGACTTCAGCAACTTGTGGCTGAAACTGATGAGGCTGCGGAAGAACTGATGAACGTGCTGCGACGCACCGTATCCCAGTAGTAGAACCCTCAGCCGAGGAATTCTGACGGTTAAATAAAGAATGGCTAAGGAAAACGATCTGTTTGCAGGCTCCGGATTGAAGGCGGATCTCTCGCCGATGATCGATCTGGTGTTCTTGCTCCTGATTTTCTTCATGGTGGCGGCAAACATCATTACATTTCCCAAAGATCCCAATGTGGTGATCCCAGTGGCGAGTGATTCCAAGGTGCCGGAGCTTGTCGAAGGCAGGGTCGTGGTGAACATCTATGTCGACGGAACGATTAAGGATATTAGAGGCACGGTCCTGAGCCTGGATGAGCTCGAGATGCGCATGGCTCAGTCCAAGGTTAAGAACGCGAACACGCGCCTGCACTTGCGTGCTCACAAGGGTGTTCCTTACAAGCATATCCAAGATGTGAGCCGGGCGTCAGCTGCTGGAGGCGTTCCAACAGTGATTTTCTCCACTTATCAGGTCGATTAATATGGCAGACAGCGATCCATTTGGAGGAGAGGAAGAACCGGAACTCGACATCAGTCCTTTGATTGATGTGGCGTTCCTGCTCCTGATTTATTTCCTGGTGACGACGACGCTTCAAAAGTCGGAGGCAGATCTGAGCCTCGTTTTGCCAGGTGTCGTGCCGGAGGATCAAAGGGAAGTAAAAATCGATCAGATGCTTGTGAAGGTGGACCAGACCGGCGTGGTTTACGTGAACGAAGAAGTTGCCGATACCGACCCTGGCGATCGCAACCTTCCCAACCTGACCGAACGCCTCAGCCGCTATTCCGCCAGTGCTGAGGTCGCGAATACGGAAACCCAGGTCAT